>NZ_CP022262.1:82500-422500 GCF_003119195.2 Azospirillum baldaniorum
CGTGGGAGCCGGGTTATAGGCGCCTCGGCCAAACCCGGCAAGGCCTTTTTTCATCGACCCGCATTTTTTCTGAAACGCCAGCGTCACAATGAACCATTGGTCACAGACAGGGCCATTCAGGATTTGAGGGAAATGTGCAATCTTGCCGTCCCGGTCACCCACCGGTCATCCGATCGATCGTCACAACAGGTGGACGGCACTGTGCGTTTCAGAAAATCGCTCCTGACGGCGGCCCTTCTGTCCGGCCTTCTCGCGGCGTGCGCCAGCGATCCGTCATCCTCCTCCCGCGACACCAACATCGACGCCCATATATCGGAGGCTTCGCGCCGCTTCGGCATGCCGGAGCAGTGGATTCGCGAGGTCATCCGCCAGGAGAGCGGCGGGCGCACCATGATGAACGGGCGCCCCATCACCAGCCATGCCGGCGCCATGGGCTTGATGCAGGTGATGCCGGTGACCTATGCGGAGATGCGCCGCAAGCACGGGCTGGGGTCCGACCCCTACCACCCACGGGATAACATCCTGGCGGGCACCGCCTATCTCAGGGAGATGTATGACCTGTTCGGGTCGCCGGGCTTCCTCGGCGCCTACAATTGCGGACCGGGCTGCTACGCCGACTATCTGGCCGGCAACCGCCGCCTGCCCGGCGAGACGCGGCGCTACATCGCGTCGGTGTCGCCACGCCTGGAGGGTGGCGCCACCGGCGGCACGGTGGAGGTCGCCAGCCTGCCCGCCACGCAGCCTCCGCCCATTTCCGCCGCTCCGGCCCCAGTGGTGCCGGTGACTCCGGTGCCGGCTCCGCCGGTCGCTCCCCTGCCCCCGCCGGTCATCGCTGCCACGCCGCTGCCGGTGAAGGTCGCCGCCGCGGGCGGCTGGACCGTCCAGCTCGGCGCCTTCCGGTCGCCCGACGACAGCGCCCGCATCATCGACCGGGCGCGCCGCTCCATGCCGGGCACGCTGAGCCGCACGGAGCGGGTGGTGCAGACGGTGGACACGCAGAACGGGCCGCTCTACCGCGCCCGGCTGACCGGCCTGACGCAACAGGATGCGGCGCAGAGCTGTGCCGGCCTGACGGGCATGGGCATGGCTTGCTTCGTGGTGCCCCCGGGCGCGTAAGCGCCCGGTATTCCAATAACAAGCGCGTGAGCGCCCGGTATTCCAATGACAAGCGCGTGAGCGCCCGGTATTCCAATGACAAGCGCGTGAGCGCCCGGTATTCCAATGACAAGCGCGTGAGCGCCCGGCATCACCAAGCTGGACGCGGGATCAGATGTCGAGCGGCAGGGAGTCGAGGTCCAGGCCGAGGCGGCGGACGATCTCCGCCGCCGTGTTCAGGTTGGTCTCGAACTTCCAGGTCTGGCCGTTGGGACGGTATTCGTTGACGTTGGGGCGCCCGTTCGCGAAGCGGTAGGGCTGCACGCTGTACCAGCGGGCGTCGCTCATGCCGATCCCCTGCTCAGCGGCGTAGGATTCGGCAACCTGCGGCCACATGATGCCGCCGGGCTGGGTGGGCTGGTCGCTGTCCAGGAAAGCGACGATGCGGGCGCCATTCAGTTCGAAGTCCACGCGCTGTTTCACACCACCGCCGGTGGAATTGTCGGGGACGGACGCAGCCGAATTCTGCGGCACTGTTACCTTTTCCATGACCTATAGCTCCGATTTGTCTGACAGCGTATAGGCAGTGGCGCACAGGAACCAGAGGCAAAATGCTCCCATGGGCTCGTCCGCTTGCAAAAGCGGCGGCCGGGTCCCGCGGAAGGTGCCGAGGCGGCGATGCACACGGCTTTCGTCATAACCTGCGATCGAAGAATTACCGCGTGCGGGCCATCGTTGGGGATTCCCACGGACGGTGCGATGCGCTAGATTCGGTTTTGGTTTTGTTCGCAGCCACCATCCCTGGTCAGAATGGCCCGCCTCATCGACCGTCCCGCCGAACATCAGGACCGTTCCATCGCCCCCAGCCCTGCCGCTCCGCGGTGCGAGCATTGCGGGCGTCCGCACGGCCATACGTTGCGCTGCCTGCCGGACGGCCGCTGGCTGTCGCCCGACGGGATCTGGTTCAGCGACGAAGGCGACCCGGCCCCCTGGCCGGACGTGGTCGAGTATGCCGGGGTCCGGACCTCGCGCAGCATCGTCGGACAATACCGCCGCGCCGCGGCGATCGAACGGTCCGCCGAGAAGGCGATGGCCGAGAAGGCGATGGAACGGCGGTGGCTGTGCCGGCGTTGTCATATGGTCACCGCGCGCGACGAGCATCGGCGCGTCACCCGGACCCGGTCCCTGATGCGCCTCGCGCTCGGCGACCTGTTCGAGGGAACCTACACCATCTGAAGGGCTGCTCGGCCCTTCCGGGGAAAGAAAGCCAGACATTCCATGCAGAACGGACATTCGACGCGCCGCGGGGCCGAGCCGCGGCGTACGGTGGGGGACTCCGCTTCGCGCCCCGCGAGGCCGGTCGATCCGGTCGTGATGGCTCTGAACCTGCTGAACGGTTCCCGCACCCGGGCGGCGCTTCTGAAGGCCGTGGAGGAACGGGTGAAGACGGATGCGGAGGAGCGCCGCCGCTTCGCCGCCGCCGCCGGACGGGTGCAGGGCGCCACGGGCGAGCAGGCGCTGACCCAGGCGGTCGGCAATTACCTGCGCGACCTGTCGCGCCTTCCCGAAGCCGGGCGCAGCGGGCCCTATCTGTGGCTGGCCGAGACGGTCGCCATCCTGGCCGGCGGCGGGCGTCCGGGGCAGCCGGCCAGCCTCTTCCGCGACCCGCGGGCCGAGGCGGAAGCGCTGTTCCGCCCGCGCGGAGCGGTCTCGGCGTAACGGCGGCGCTGGAAAACGGGAGAAGCCCGGCGCCGGAGATTCTCCGATGCCGGGCGATTTCTCAACGGACCACGCGTGATCAGGCGATCGTGCCGTCGAACAGGGCCGGCTCGATGGCGTGCATCTTCGCCGTGTTCACCGCCCAGTCGTCGGTCATGATGCCGCCGGTGTCTCCCGAGCCGGGGCTCCAGGCCCAGTAGGTGAAGCTGACGCCCTGGTCGCCCGCCGCCAGATCGGACTTGCCGTCGCCGTTGTAGTCGCCGTCCATGTACTTGACCATGGCGTCAAGCCACTGCTTGTCCTGGCTGGTCTCCAGCTTGGTCCCGAACTCGCCGACCAGGACCGGCGCGATGTCCTTCTGGACGATCCAGCCCCAGGCGTCCGTCCAGATGTCCTTCATGTTGTTCGGATAGCTGGGGTCGTTGAACCAGCCGAAGCCGGCCATCGACGGCGGGTAGTCGTGGACGGAATAGACCAGCTTGTTGTCGATGTTGAAGTCGACCGGGTCGGTCTTCACGCCGTCCAGGTTGCCGCCCCACCAGTAGGTGCCCTCGGACGAGTTCTCGACGCCCTCGACGATCAGCAGCCAGTTCGGGTTGACCGACTGCACGGCGTTGCCGATGCGCTCCGCCGCGGCCTTCCAGTCGGTGGCCTGATTGCCGTCGCCCCAGGTGGCTTGGCCGTGCGGCTCGTTGTGCAGATCGGCGGCGACGACCGACGGGTTGTCGGCGTAGCGCTGGGCCAGCATCTTCCAGTTCTCGATCATCTTCGATTCCGGATACTGGCTGGTGTACCAGAGCCCGTTCTCGTTGGCCGAGGCGCCGTCACCGGAGCGGTGGTGGTCGAGGATGATCTTCATGCCGGTCTGATCGGCGTAGTCGATGATCTTGTCGAACACCTCGAGGCTGGTCTTGCCCTGAAGCTCCGGGTTCTTCGAATAGTCGATGCCGGTCGGCATGCGGCCGCTGTCCAGCATGGCGTCCGACCAGGGCAGGCGGATGGTGTTGAACCCCTGGTCCTGCATCTGGTTCATGATGTTCTTGTAGCTGTCCTGCCACAAGCCCTGCGGGGCGAAGGCATAACCCTCCGCGCCGAACCAGTTGACGCCGGTCAGCTTCACGTTGTTGCCGGCGCTGTCCACGATCTGGCTGCCCTCGGTGTGCAGGTAGCCGCCGCTGGACCCGGTGCCGCTGTCGGTGGAGGGGGTGGTCACCGGGGCGGTCGGCGTGGTCGGGGGCGTGCTCGGGGTCGTGGAGGGCGCGGAAGCGGAGGCGGAGGTGAACAGGCCCTTGTCCGCCTCCACCACCAGCGTGCCGTTCCACCACAGGTCGGCCTGCCCCTTGATGACGTCCTTGCCGTCGAGCGCGCCCTTGTCGTAGCTGACCGCGGAGTCGGTCGGGGCGTATTCGTGGCCGTTGATGGTCACACTGCCGACATGCAGGTTGCGGTCCTGGCCGTTCACCGTGGCGTCGTTGTCGTACTGGACCTGGACCTTGTGCGCCTGATCGGCGGCCAGATCGGTCTTGAAGGAGAAGTCCTTGGACTCGGTGCCGGCCGTGCCCTCGCCGATCTTCTTGCCGTCCGCCAGCACCGTGAAGTGCGCGTTCTGGCCCGCCGCGGCGGTGCCGCGGGCGTTGATGGTGATGGTCGAGGAGCCGGTGGCGGCGGAGGCGTCGCTGCCGCCCGTGGCTACGCTGTCGGCTTCCGGCGCGGCGGGGGTGCTGCCGGAAGTGGCCGTATCGGGCGTGGCACCGTAGAGCGACGCCGGGGTGGAGAAGCTCAGCGCCCCGTTCCACCACAGGCCTTCCTGGCCGGCCATGGTCCCGCCGGCATCGTCGTGCCGCTCGTAGCTCGCGTCGGTCGGGCTCAGCGTGTGGCCGTTGATGACGATGGACTTGATGCCCAGGTCGCGGTTCGACCCGGCGTTCACATCGTCGTTGTCATAAACAACCTGGACTTTGTGTGCCTGAGCAGAGGAAACGTCAACGTCGAATGTATAGGCTTTCGGCTCGGCCGAGCCCACCGACGCCTGACCAACATCCTTGCCGTCGATCATCAGACGAAAGTGAGGATTCACAGCGTCCGAAGAGGTGCCATAGGCATTCACGACGATTTTGGACTTGGTCAAACCAGTGGAGGTCGTCGCCATTTGTCTATTCCATTGCGGTTTCGATGGCTAGACCGTGGCTCCAGATGGTTAATGAGATACTAACAATTCCTTTAAAATGAATTAACCATTTGTGGCAAATAGGAGCGGCTGGCCGCAGGCATTGCCTGATGCGGCGGCGCAACAGCAGGCCAGCCCTGGGTTTGCGGGGGACGCGCCGGGGACACCGCCGCCGCCCTCGCGCAGGACCGTTCGGCACCCGTGCCCCAGTCTGGTCACAGGCGTGAGGCCAACCGGTTCACATCCGGGATGCCCCCATCGTCCCGGTGTGGACAGCGTGGTGCGAGCCGGCGCGGAGTCCGCCCTTCCGAAGTGTCAACCCGTGGGCGAAGCCGCGCGTGCTACACTGTGCGCCACGACGGATGGTGGATGATGACGGGCATGAGGATGGTGGCGGCGCTTTGGACGGCGGCTTTGGCGACAGGCCTGGCAACCGCGCTTGCCGGCGCGCCGGCTCAGGCGTCTCCTGTCCCCGCCATGGGGCAGAGCGTGTCGCTGGTGACCACCAGCGGGTCAGCCACTTTCAAGCTGTGCCGCAACTGGGTCTTCACCCACACCTGCCGCGAGTACGGCAACGTGCCGGTGCCGGCGCGCATCGCGGCGGGCGATTCGTTTGAAATCACCTTCGGCAGCAATCCGAAGACGATGTGGTTCCGGGTCAAGGCCGTCCTGCTTCAGGACGGGCGCTGCCTGCTGATCCCCAAGCACGAAGACATGCCCGCCAAGGGCGAGGACGAGCCGGTGGACATGCTGATCGTGGACCCCTGCCGCGTCCTGCGGTAAAGGCGCGCCCGGTCGCGGGCCGCCTTCCGCAGGACAAGGCGCTCAGCGCAGCGGGATGTTCATCTGGACGCTGAGGCCCGGGGCGGGCGCGTAATAGACCGGCGGCGGCGGTGCGTAGACCACGCGCGGGGCCGGGGCGTAATAGACGGGCGGCGAACGGCGCATCACCACGACCGGCGGAGGCGGTTCGTAAATCACCACGGGGCCGTGGTCGCGGTGGTGATGCTTGTGCTTGTGCTTGCGCCAATGCTTGTGATCGTCGGCCATGGCCGGAGCGGCCATCGCGACGGTCAGCACCAGGCTTCCCAGCACCACGCTCCAGCCACGCTTGCCAACGCCACCTTCGCCTGAATGGCCCGCGCCTGAGTGGACGGACATTCCCTGCATCCTTTTTTCTGCGATCGGTTGCCCCGATCCTAACAGCAGATCGTGCGCCCAAGCTCTGGCTCCAACCATCCGCCCTGGGACAAATTTCGGGCACCCCCTATTCCCCGAAGGTGGTGCCCCCCGGCGGAAATGACGGGTCGAAAACCGAACGAACGTCAGAGGTTGCGGCCATTCGATTTGGTGTTCGCAGGCGCCGAAACTGTGTCACACTGTCGCATGGTGAATGGCATCGGGAGCGTCCGTATGGAAAGCCGCCGCAACCAGCCGCAACGTCACATCGTTCTCGCCTCGCACCCGACCGGCGGCGCCAAGCCGCGCTACACCCCGGTCCACTGGGGCGCCCCCACCGCCGCGGAGCGCGGGCCGGTCGTCGCCTCCCTCTCCGATCCGGCGCAACGCAACGCCATTGGCGCCCACGCCGGCAGCTACGCGGTCTACCGGGCGCTCGCCGTCGCGGCGGGGCAGCTCAGCGCCTATCACGTGCCGGACCTGACCAACACCGCCCCGGCGGAGCCCATCGGCCCGCACCCGCAATGGGGCGACCCGGAGACGATCGTCTCCATCGATCCCTTCGGCCACATGGTCAGCGAGGCCTTCGGCGATCATCTGGCGCGCGGCGTCGACGTGCGCCCGACCATCGCCGTGACCAAGGCGCGCATCAAGATGCCGGAGCTGGTGGACGCCATGCGGGCCGGGCGGCTGGCGGCGGACGGCCAGATCCTGCTGCCCAGCGGCGACGCCCGCGTGACCAAGGTCGCCATCGAGCCGGTGTGGTTCCTCCCCGGCATCGCCAAGCGCTTCGGCATCACCGAGAGCGCGCTGCGCCGCGGCCTGTTCGAGCACACCGGCAGCATGTTCCCGGAGCTGGTGACCCGCCCCGACCTGAAGGTCTTCCTGCCGCCGATCAACGGGCTGACCGTCTACATCCTGGGCGACGTGGCGGCGCTGACCGACCCGGCGCGCAAGGTCGCCTGCCGGGTCCATGACGAGTGCAACGGGTCGGACGTCTTCGGCTCCGACATCTGCACCTGCCGCCCCTACCTGACCCACGGCGTCGAGGAGTGCATCCGCACCGCCCAGGAGAACGGCGCCGGCCTGGTCATCTACAACCGCAAGGAGGGGCGCGCGCTCGGCGAGGTGACCAAGTTCCTGGTCTACAACGCGCGCAAGCGCCAGCCCGGTGGCGACCGCGCGGAAGCCTATTTCGAGCGGACGGAATGCGTGGCCGGCGTCCAGGACATGCGCTTCCAGGAGCTGATGCCCGACGTCTTCCACTGGCTGGGCGTCACCCGCATCGACCGCATGGTGTCGATGAGCAACATGAAGTCCGACGCCATCCGCCGCGCCGGCATTGAGATCGTCGAGCAGATCCCGATCCCGGAGGAGCTGATCCCCGACGACGCCAAGGTGGAGATGGACGCCAAGAAGGCCGCCGGCTACTTCACCCCCGCCGTGCCAACCGCGGAGGAACTGACCGTCGCCAAGGGCCGGGGGCTGACCGATTGAGCGCCGTCAGCGATGATGACGTGGGGTGGCTGCTCTCCGCCGACGCGGTGCGCCAGCGCGCCCACGCGATCCTGGCGAAGGCCGAGCGCGGCGACCTCGCCCATTTCGCGTTTCACCCGGACCGGCTGGGTGACGCCGCCGCCCTGGTCGCCGCGGTGACGCGGGAGTCCTACCCGGACCTCGACGTTCCCTACCACAGCCGCTGGCGGCACTTCGTGGTGAACGGCGACGACCGCTGGGCCACGCTCGCCGCCGGGCTGAGGCCGGACGCCGACGAGATCGCGCGCATCCGCTTCGACCTCGCGGTGACCAGCGTTCTGCTCGACGCCGGGGCGGGCGACCGCTGGCGCTACCACGACGCCGCGGGGGTGGAACTGGCCCGCTCCGAAGGGTTGGCCATCGCCAGCTTCGACCTGTTCCGCTCCGGCGGCTTCGCCGACGATCCGGTCCACGCCCCTCTGCGCGCCGACGCGGCGGCCCTGTCCGCCATGACCGAGACGGCGCTCGCCCGCGGCTTCCAGGCCGGGCCGGACAACCCGCTGGTCGGGCTGGAGGGGCGCGCCGCCCTGCTGCGCCGTCTGGGAAGCGCGCTGACCGCCGCACCTGACCTGTTCGGCACGCCGGGGCGGGTCGGCGCCCTCTACGACGCGCTGAAGGCGCAGGCCGTGGACGGGACGCTTCCCGCCTCCGCCATCCTCGACGCGGTGCTGCGCGGGCTGGGGCCGATCTGGCCGGGCCGGATCGAGCGCGGCGGTGTCAATCTCGGTGACAGCTGGAGCCATTCGGCGGTCGGCCTCGTCCCCTTCCACAAGCTGTCGCAATGGCTCAGCTACTCGCTGGTCGAACCGCTGGAGGGGGCCGGCATCGCCGTCACCGGGCTGGACCGGCTGACCGGCCTGCCGGAATACCGCAATGGCGGGCTGCTGGTGGACAGCGGCGTTCTGGTGCCCAAGGACCCGCGCCTTCTCACCGACGAGCTGGAGGTGGGGGACGAGGCGGTGGTGGAGTGGCGCGCCCTGACCGTCGCCCTGCTCGACCGCCTCGCCGACGAGGTGCGCGCCCGTCTGGGCGTGCCCGCGGAGAGCTTCCCGCTCGCCAAGGTTCTCCAGGGCGGCACCTGGACCGCCGGACGCCGGATCGCCCGCGAGCGCCGCCCCGGCGGTGGCCCGCCGATCCGCATCCGCAGCGACGGAACCGTCTTCTGATGTGACGCCAACCACCCGAAGGGTCGCCCATGCCCATTCCGACACTCACCGTCATCGACCACCCTCTGGTCCAGCACAAGCTGACCCTTCTGCGGCGGCGGGAGACCCCCACCGCCCGGTTCCACGAGGTGATGCGGGAGGTGTCGCAGCTGATGGGCTATGAGCTGACGCGCGACCTTCCCCTGGAGGACCGCCCGGTGGAAACGCCGCTGGCCAGTTTCGACGCGCCGCTGCTGACCGGCAAGAAGCTGTGCCTCGTCTCCATCCTGCGGGCCGGGCAAGGGCTGCTCGACGGCATGCGCACGCTGCTGCCGTCGGCCCGCATCGGGCACATCGGCCTCTACCGCGACCAGGAGACGCTGACCCCCGTCGAGTATTTCTTCAAAGTGCCGGAGGACATCGAGGAGCGGATGGTCATCCTGGTCGATCCCATGCTCGCCACCGGCCACACGGCGGTCGCGGCGGTGCACCGGCTGAAGGACGCGGGGGCCGCCGCCATCAAGCTGGCGGTGCTAGTGGCCGCCCCGGAGGGCCTGCGCACCTTCCACGACGCGCACCCCGACGTGCCGGTCTTCACCGCCGCGGTGGACGAGCGGCTGGACGAGAACGGCTACATCCTGCCCGGCCTGGGCGACGCGGGCGACCGGCTTTACGGCACCCGCTGAGAATCGTTGCCGCCCATTTGGTCACATGCCACCCTGCCGACCCGTGAGAGCCGCAGCAGGGCTGACGCGCACGGAATGGCATTGCCGTTGCAACGCCTCTGCTGCACATCTGTGCCGAAACAGCAAAGCAGACGGAGGGGGTTGTAAAATGGGGAATCTGTTGGGCGTGGCGCGGCGCGCCGTCCTGTGCGGTGCTGCGGCGGTCGCCGTAGCGGCGATGGCTCTGCCCGCCTGGGCCCAGTCGAAGGTCAAGGTCGCCGGCATCTACACCGTGCCGATCGAGCAGCAGTGGGTCAGCCGCATCCACACCGCCCTGAAGGCCGCCGAGGCCCGTGGCGAGATCGAGTATGTCTGGGCCGAGTCGGTCGCCAACACCGATTATGAGCGCGTGATGCGCCAGTACGCCGAGGGCGGCCAGCAGCTCGTCTTCGGCGAGGTCTTCGGCGTCGAGCGCGCGGCCCGCGCCGTCGCGAAGGACTATCCCAAGACCGCCTTCGTCATGGGCTCCAGCTTCAAGCCGCAGGAGCCGAATTTCTCGGTCTTCGACAACTACATCCAGGAGCCGGCCTATCTGACCGGCATGATCGCGGGTGCGGTGTCCAAGTCGAACGTCATCGGCATGGTCGGCGGCTACCCGATCCCGGAGGTGAACCGCCTGATGAACGCCTTCATGGAGGGCGCCAAGGAGGTGAACCCGAACGTGAAGTTCATGGTCAGCTTCATCGGCTCCTGGTTCGACCCGCCGAAGGCCAAGGAAGCCGCCTTCGCGATGATCGACCGCGGCGCCGACGTGATGTACGCCGAGCGCTTCGGCGTGTCCGACGCCGCCAAGGAGCGCAAGGTCCTGGCCATCGGCAACGTCATCAACACCCAGCCGCAGTATCCGGAGACCGTGGTCGCCAGCGCGCTGTGGCACATGGAGCCGTCGGTCGACCGCGCCATCGCCGCGGTGAAGGCCGGCAGCTACAAGGCCGAGGATTACGGCCCCTACAGCCAGATGGTCCACAAGGGCTCCAGCCTCGCCCCGCTCGGCACCTTCGAGGGCAAGGTGCCCGCCGATGTGGTGGCCAAGGTGAAGGCCCGCGAGCAGGAGATCCTCGACGGCAAGTTCACCGTGAAGGTGAACGACAACGAGCCCAAGTCGACGATGTGATCCACATTTCCTTCTCCCTCCTGTGAGGGAGGCCATCGAACCCTCTCCCCTCTGGGGAGAGGGTGGCCCGAAGGGCCGGTGAGGGGGTTGCGCTTTTGCCGGACGTGCCGAGACGCGCAACCCCCTCACCCTAACCCTCTCCCCGGAGGGGAGAGGGAATATGTTTCTTGCCTCCCCGGCACCCCGCGGACATCCATGACATCACCCCCCATCGTCCTCCGCCTCTCCGGCATCACGAAGCGGTTCGGGCCGCTCGTCGCCAACGACTCGATCTCGCTGACGCTCCACAAGGGCGAGGTGCTGGCCCTGCTGGGCGAGAACGGCGCCGGCAAGACGACTCTGATGAACATCCTGTTCGGCCATTACGTGGCCGACGAGGGCAGCATTGAGGCGTTCGGCCAGCCGCTTCCCCCCGGTTCCCCCCGCGCGGCGCTGGCCGCCGGGATCGGCATGGTCCACCAGCACTTCACGCTCGCCGACAACCTGTCGGTGCTCGACAACATCGCCGTGGGCACGGAATCGCTGTGGCGCCCGCGCTCCGACCGCGCCGCCGCCAAGGCCAAGCTGCTCGACCTCGCCCGCCGCTTCGGTCTGGAGGTGCGGCCCGACGCGCTGGTCGGCGACCTGTCGGTGGGCGAGCGGCAGCGGGCCGAGATCCTGAAGGCGCTCTACCGCGACGCCCGCGTCCTGATCCTGGACGAGCCGACCGCGGTGCTGACCCCGCAGGAATCCGCCAGCCTGTTCGACACGCTGCGCCGCCTGACCGCCGACGGTCTGGCGGTGGTCTTCATCAGCCACAAGATGAACGAGGTCTTCGCGGCCAGCGACACCGTCGCCGTGCTGCGCGGCGGGCGCCTCGTCGCCACCCGCAAGACCGCCGAGACCGACCGCGAGGAGCTGGCCGAGCTGATGGTCGGCCGCGCTTTGAAGCCGCCCACCCCGACCCCGCTGGAGCCGGGCGAGCCGGTGCTGACGCTGTCCGGCGTCACCGTCGCCTCCGGCCACGGGCGCCCGCTGCTCGACGGCGTGGACCTGACCGTGCGCCGCCGCCAGATCGTCGGCATCGCCGGTGTGTCGGGCAACGGGCAGACCGCGCTGGCCGAGCTGATCAGCGGCCTGATCCACCCCGACTCCGGCACCATGACGCTGAAGGGCGAGGCCATTGGCAACGCGGAACCGGCGGAGATGGTCCGGCGCGGCGTCGCCCGCATCCCGGAGGACCGCCACGCCGCCGGCCTCGTTGGCGCCATGGCGGTGTGGGAGAACCTGATCGCCGAGCGCTACCACGACCCCGCCTTCCAGCGCTTCGGCCTGATCCGCCGGGGGGCCGCCCGCGCCTACGCCGAGGAGGTGATCGCGGCGTTCGACGTGCGCTGTCCGGGGCCGGACGCCCGCACGCAGCTGCTGTCCGGCGGCAACATGCAGAAGCTGATCCTCGGCCGCACGCTGGCCCACGGGCCGGACCTGATCCTGGCGAGCCAGCCGACCCGCGGCCTCGACGTGGGCGCGGTGTCCTACGTCCATGGCCGGCTGCTGGAGGCCCGCGCCGCCGGGGCCGGGGTGCTGGTGATCTCCGAGGATCTGGACGAGATCCTGGCGCTGGCCGACGGCATCACCGTCGCCTATCACGGGCGCCTCACCCCCGTTCTGCCCCACGGCCGCGTGTCGGTCCGCCAGCTCGGCCTGCTGATGGCCGGACACTGGGAGATTTTGCCGGAGATCGTAGGGGAGGGCATCGCATGAACGGAGTCCTTTCTTTGGGTGCCCCCTCCCTAACCCTCCCCCGCTTCGCAGGGGAGGGGACGGACGCCGCTTCGCATATTCTCCCTCCCCTGCGCAAGCGGGGGAGGGTCGGGGTGGGGGCAAGGTCAGCGCCCAAGCACCTCCACGGGGAAAACGAACAAGGAAAAAACCATGCGGCTTGAACCGCGAGAGCATACCCCGCTGGCCGCCCGCCTGCTGGCGCCCGTGGCGGCGGTGGTGGCGGCGCTGGCGCTCTGCGCGCTGCTGGTCGCCTGGACCGGCGCGCCGGTGCTGCGCGCCTACGGCCTGCTGCTGGAGGGAGCCGCCGGCTCCCGCTTCGCCCTAACCGAGACGCTGACCCGCGCCACCCCGCTGATCCTCACCGGCCTCGCCGCCGCCGTCGCCTTCCGCGCCAAGCTGTGGAACATCGGGGCGGAGGGGCAGCTCTACATGGGCGCGCTCGCCGCCGTCGTGCTGGGCGGCGGGATGCTGGATCTGCCGGCCTGGCTGCTGCTGCCCACGGTGATGATCGCCGGGGCCGCCGCCGGTGGCGCCACGCTGCTCGGCCCCGCCGTGCTGAAGGTGCGCTTCGGCGTGGACGAGGTGGTGACCACGCTGCTGCTGAACTTCATCGTCCTGCTGCTCGTCTCCATGCTGCTGGAGGGCGCGCTGAAGGACCCCATGGGCATGGGCTGGCCGCAGTCCGCCCCCGTCGTTGAGGCGGCGGAGCTGCCCAAGCTGGTGGAGCGCACGCGGCTGCACACCGGCCTGCTGGTCGCGCTGGGCCTGTCGGCCCTGCTCTGGCTGATCGATACCCGGACCATCTGGGGCTACGAGAACCGGGCGGTCGGCGCCAACCCGCGCGCCGCGGCCTTCGCCGGCATGCCGGTGACCCGCGTCATGCTGCGCACCGCCCTGCTGTCCGGCGGGCTGGCTGGGCTGGCCGGGGTGATCGAGGTCTGCGGGCTCAAGGGCTACCTGACGCTCGACCTGTCGCCGGGCTTCGGCTACAGCGGCATCGTCGTCGCCATGCTGGCGCAGCTTCACCCGGTGGGCGTGGTCGGGGCGGCGGTCTTCATCGCCGGCATCTTCGTCGGCGCCGACGCCATGAGCCGCGCCATGCCGGTGCCCAACTACATCGCCGACGTGCTCGTCGCCACCAGCCTGCTGTGCATGCTGGTCGCCGGGCTGCTGACGCGCTACCGGCTGCGGCGGGGGTGAGCGCCATGGAGATGTTCCAAACGATCCTCGACATCCTGGTCTCCGCCGCCTTCTGGACGGCGGTGCTGCGCATCGCCACCCCCTACATCCTGGGCACGCTGGGCGAGCTGCTGTGCGAGCGGGCGGGCGTGCTGAACCTCGGCATCGAGGGCATCATGACGATGGGCGCCATGGCCGGCTGGATGGCCGTCTACCAGGGGGCCGACCTGTGGACCGGCGTTCTGGTGGCGGCACTCTGCGGCGGGCTGATGGGTCTGCTGCACGCCACCCTGACGGTGCCGCTGGGCCTGTCGCAGCATGTGGCGGGCATCGGCGTGACGCTGCTCGGCACCAGCCTGTCCTACTTCGTCTACCGCCTCGTCCTGCCGCAGGCGAGCACCCCGCCGACCATCGAGCCGTTCCAGCCGCTGGACCTGCCCGGCGCTCTGGCCCAGACGCCGATGACCTACATGGCGCTGATGCTGGTGGCCGTGGTCGCCTACGTCCTCTACCGCACGCCGGTCGGTCTGGCGGTGCGCATGGTCGGCGAGAATCCGGCGGCGGCGGAGGCCCAGGGCTTGAGCGTCACCGCGGTGCGCATCGGCGCGGTGGTGGCGGGAAGCGCGCTGATGGCGCTGGCCGGGGCCTTCCTCACCCTGTCGGCCTTCAACGCCTTCTTCTTCAACATGGTCAACGGGCGTGGCTGGATCTGCATCGCGCTGGTCGTCTTCGCCTCCTGGCGACCCGGCAAGGCGCTTCTGGGCGCGGTGCTGTTCGCCGCCTTCGACGCGCTGCAATTGCGGCTTCAGCAGGTGGCGGGGGGCGTCCTGCCCTACCAGCTGTTCCTGATGATGCCCTATCTGTTGAGCATCCTGGCGCTGGTGCTGGTAGCGCGCCGCGCCTCCTACCCGCGGGCGCTGATGATCCCGTACCGCAAAGGAGAACGCTGATGTTCGATCTGATCCTGCGCCGCGCCACGCTGCCCGACGGCCGCACCGGCATGGACATCGGCGTCCGCGACGGCCGCATCGCCGCGGTGGAGAAGGACCTGCCCGGTCCCGCCGGGGAGGAGATCGACGCGACGGGCCGGCTGGTCACGCCGCCCTTTGTCGATTCGCACTTCCACATGGATTCCACGCTCAGCTACGGCTTGCCGCGGGTCAACCGCTCCGGCACGCTGCTGGAGGGCATCGCGCTGTGGGGCGAGCTGAAGCCGCAGCTCGTCCAGGACGCCATCGTCGAGCGGGCGCTGGCCTATTGCGACTGGGCGGTGGCGCGCGGCCTGCTGGCGATCCGCAGCCATGTGGACATCTGCGACCCGCGCCTGCTGGCCGTGGAATCGCTGCTGGAGGTCAAGCGGCGGGTCGCCCCCTACCTCGACCTGCAGCTGGTCGCCTTCCCGCAGGACGGCGTCCTGCGCGCGCCCGGCGCGGTGGACCTGCTGAAGCGCGCACTCGACATGGGCGTGGACGTGGTCGGCGGCATCCCGCATTTCGAGCGGACGATGGCCGACGGCGCCGCCTCCGTGAAGCTGCTCTGCGAGATCGCGGCGGAGCGCGGGCTGCTGGTCGACATGCATTGCGACGAGTCGGACGACCCGCTGTCCCGCCATGTCGAGACGCTGGCCTACGAGACGCAGCGGCTGGGGATGCAGGGCCGGGTGACCGGCTCGCACCTCACCTCCATGCATTCCATGGACAACTACTACGTTTCCAAGCTGATCCCGCTGATGGTCGAGGCGAACCTCGGCGTCATCGCCAACCCGCTCATCAACATCACGCTCCAGGGCCGCCACGACACCTATCCCAAGCGCCGGGGCATGACCCGGGTGCCGGAGCTGATGGGCGCCGGCCTGACCGTGGCGCTGGGTCACGACTGCGTGATGGACCCCTGGTACCCGCTCGGCTCCGGCGACATGCTGGAGGTCGCGCACATGGGCCTGCATGTCGGGCAGATGACCGGCTATGACGGGATGCTCGCCTGCTTCCGCGCGGTGACCGAGGCGCCGGCCAAGCTGCTGCACCTCGACGGCTACGGGCTGGAGGTGGGCTGCCACGCCGATCTGGTGGTGCTCCAGGCCGCCGACCCGGTGGAGGCGATCCGCACCCGCGCCACCCGCCTGTTCGTCCTGCGCCGCGGCGCTGTGGTCAGCCGCTGCGCCCCGGTGGAGGCCCAGCTTTCCCTGCCGGGCCGCCCGGAGTCGGTGTCCTTCACCCTGCCCACCGCGCGGGCGCGGTAACGCCCAGCAATCCCTCCCCCTTCCATCCAAGAAGGGGGAGGGATTGCTGATCACGCCCCGCGGATCATGCTTTGTGGACACCGGCGATGAAGCGGTCGATTTCGCGCGCCAGTTCCTTGGACTGACCGGCCACCCCGGCGGCGGCGGCGAGGAGCTGGTCGGCGGCGGCGCCCGTATCGCCCGCCCCGGCCCGGATCTCGCCCATGCCGCCGCTGACCTCGCGGGCGCCGTCGGCGGCCTGCAGGACACTGCGGGCGATGTCGCGGGTGGCGGCGGACTGCTGGTCCACCGCCGCCGCGATGCCGGACGCGATGCGGCTGACCTGGGCGATGGTCTGGCTGATGCCCCGCACCGCCTCCACCGCCTCGCCCGTCGCGTCGCGGATGCCCTTGATCTGGCCGACGATGTCCTCGGTCGCGCGGGCGGTCTGGTTGGCCAGGCTCTTGACCTCTCCGGCGACCACCGCGAAGCCCTTTCCGGCCTCGCCCGCACGGGCCGCCTCGATGGTGGCGTTGAGCGCCAGCAGGTTGGTCTGGCCGGCGATGTCGTTGATCAGGCCGACGACGGCGCCGATCCGCTCCGCGCTGTCGGCCAGCACGACGACGGCCGAGTCGGCGCGCTTCACGTCGGCCACTGCCGCCTCGGCGATGCGGGCGGACTCGCCCACCTGCTGCCCGATCTCCTCCACCGAGGCCGACAGCTCCTCGGTCGCGGCGGCGGCGGTCTGCACGTTGTCCGCGGCGGAATGGGCGGAGAGCGTCATCCGCTCCGACCGGCCATGGGTCTGCTCGGCGATGCCGGTGAGGGCGCGGGCGGTGGATTCGAGCTGCTGCGCCGCCGAGGCCAGCGCCCCGGTCAGGCCGCCCGCCCGCTCCTCGAACCCGCGCTGCAGGTCGAGCAGGGTGGCGGTCCGCGCCTCCCTGGCGCGCCATTCCGCCTCCTGCTGGTGGCCCAGGTCGCGGGCCTGCACCAGCCCCTGCTTGAACACCCCGACCGCGCGGGCCATGGCGCCCGCCTCGTCCTTGCGGTCGGCGCCGGGGATGGCGGCGGCCAGATCGCCGGCGGCCAGCCGGTCCATGGTGACGGTCAGCCCGGCGATCGGCCGGGCGATGCCGTCGCCCACCCGCCACGCCACCAGACCGCCGAGAAGGATGCAGCCCACCCCGACCAGGACGGTCAGCAGGGTCAGCCGGTTGGCGTCGGCCATCACGCTGGCCTGCGGCGCGGCGACCAGGAACGACCACGCGCCGTCGGCGCCGGTGAAGCGCACCGGCGACAGGCGCAGGTAATAGGGGGCACCGCCGAGCGTGACGACGCCGTCATAGGCCCGCCCCTCGGCGATGGCGCGGCGCGCCTCCTCCGGCAGGTCGTCGGCGGGATGGGACAGGCGGCTGGCGTCGGGATGGGCCACATAGACCCCGGCGCCGGTGAGCACCGCCGCGTGGCCGTCGCCATAGGGCTTCACCCGGCGGACCAGATCGGTCAGTCCGCTCAGCGTCAGGTCGACGCCGGCGACGCCGATCACCCGGTCGCCGTCCTTCACCGGCGCTGCGGCGCTGGTCATCAGCGTCTTGGTCAGATCGTCCAGATAGGGTTCGGTCAGCACCGGCTTCCCGGCCGCGGCGGCGGCCCGGTAATACTCCTTCTCCTTCACATCGGAGAAGGGATAGCCCTCGCTGTCGTCGGCCTTCGGGCCGGGCAGCCACAGCAGGCTCATCCGCCCGGTGCCGGGCAGCCCCAGGATCTCGCCGGCGCGGTCCAGCCCGGCGGCTTCGCGGTCGCGCCCGTCGAACCCGTCGTCGGCCATGTCCACCCACACCCCGGCGTAGAGCGGGCCGACCGCCATCAGGCGGTTGAGATAGCGGTTGACCGTCTCCCGGCGCGGGGCGCCGGTGGAGCGCTCCACCTCCACCAGCGCGGCGGCGGAGCGGGCGTCAGCCAGGGCGGCGGAGATGTCGGCGGCCACCCGCGCGCCGTGATGGTCAGCGGTTTCGGCCACCAGGGTCGTGACCGCCCGCTCCGCGGCGTCGCGCGACAGGAACAGGGAAACCGAGGTGACCGCCGCCGCTCCCACGGCCAGGACAGCGGTCATGCCGATGATGATCTTGGTTCTGAAACGCCCCGTCATGCCCCTACCCTGTTCGAGCCGCCGCCCCGGATCAGAGGCGGTCGGCCATCTTGGCACACCGAAAACCGAACGGCCATATCTGCCGGCTACGGATCATCCGCCGGCTCAACGGTGGCGAGCGCCCGCCGGCCCCCCCATCCGCCGAGGACGAGGCGGGTGCCGGTTTTATACCGGAGGCTTCATGGCGGAGCCCTGGTGCCGGATCGGACCGGGATGCGCGCATCGGGCCGCCCCCTCTCCCATTCTCCGGCATTTGCCGCGAAAGGTCCGAAGCGCGATTAGTTCGCCTAACGCACAAAAGAGCTTGCCAGGCATTTCGCATCTGGTATACGGTATCTCACATCCCATCGCGCTTCGGAAACGAAGTGCAAAACCAACGGCGCGGGCGTGTTTTGAAGAAAACATGACGGTGCCGGAAGGTTTCGGGTCCGGTGTCGGAGCGAATGCTTTCATGAGCGCAACAGTCGATTTCGCACAGCTGGTCATGGCCGCCGGGGACGCGATCGTCGTGTCCGACGCGCAGGGCGCCATCACTCTGTGGAATCCGGCGGCCGAGCGGATGTTCGGCTTCGCGGAAGGCGAAGCGCTGGGGCAATCGCTCGACATCATCATCCCGGAACGCCAGCGCCAGCGCCATTGGGACGGCTACGCCAACACCATGCGCACGGGCCAGACGCGCTACGGCAGCGATGTGCTGCGCGTCCCGGCCCTGCACAAGGACGGGCATGCCCTGTCCATCGCCTTCACGGTCGCCCTGCTGACCGCGCCGGACGGCACGGTGACCGGAATCGTCGCCATCATCCGCGACGAGAGCAGCCGCTGGGCCGAGGAGCGCAAGCTCCGCCGACGCCTGTCGGAGTTGGAGTCCGCAAGCCAGTAACCCACAACCCATCCCGCCAGTTTGTCCGTGTTGTCCAGTGCTCAACAACGGCATCGCAATAAGTGAGAGGGAGTAAACGAGCCATGAGCAAGCCGCTCGAAGGAATCAAGATCATCGACTTCACCCACGTTCAGGCTGGCCCCGCCTGCACGCAGCTCCTCGCCTGGTACGGCGCGGACGTCATCAAGGTGGAGCGGCCGGGTTCCGGCGACGTCACCCGCAACCAGCTCCGTGACATTCCCGAAGCGGACGCGCTCTACTTCACGATGCTGAACAGCAACAAGCGCTCGCTGACGCTGGACACCAAGACCCCGCAGGGCAAGGAAATCCTTGAGAAGCTGATCAAGGAGTCCGACGTCCTCGTGGAGAACTTCGGGCCGGGCGCGCTCGACCGCATGGGCTTCACCTGGGAGCGCATCAACGAGCTGAACCCGGGCATGATCGTCGCCTCGGTGAAGGGCTTCAGCGACGGCCACCATTACGAGGACCTGAAGGTCTACGAGAACGTCGCCCAGTGCGCCGGCGGTGCGGCGTCGACCACCGGTTTCTGGGACGGCCCGCCGACCGTCAGCGCCGCCGCCCTCGGCGACAGCAACACCGGCATGCACCTCGCCATCGGCATCCTGACCGCCCTCATGGGCCGTTCGAAGACCGGCAAGGGCCAGAAGGTCGCCGTGTCGATGCAGGACTCGGTCATCAACCTCTGCCGCGTCAAGCTGCGCGACCAGCAGCGTCTCGACCGCGTCGGCTACCTGGAAGAGTACCCGCAGTACCCGCACGGCGAGTTCTCCGACGTGGTTCCGCGTGGCGGCAACGCCGGCGGCGGCGGTCAGCCGGGCTGGGTCCTGAAGTGCAAGGGCGCCGAGACCGATCCGAACGCCTACATCTACTTCACCATCCAGGGCCACGCCTGGGCGCCGATTTGTAAGGCTCTCGGCAAGCCGGAGTGGATCGACGATCCGGCTTACAACACCGCCCAGGCCCGTCAGGACAAGATCTTCGACATCTTTGCCTTCATCGAGGGCTGGCTGGCCGACAAGACGAAGTACGAGGCGGTCGACATCCTGCGCAAGTTCGACATCCCGTGCGCCCCGGTGCTGACCATGAAGGAAATCGCCGAATGCCCGTCGCTCCGCAAGAGCGGCACGATCGTCGAGGTCGACCACAAGGCCCGCGGCAAGTACCTGACCGTCGGCAGCCCGATCAAGTTCTCCGACATGACCGTCGAAGTGACCGGATCGCCGCTGCTCGGCGAGCACTCCGACGAGGTGCTGGCCAGCCTCGGCTACACCCCGCAGCAGATCGCCGAGTTGCACGCCAACAAGGTTGTCTGATCGCTTTTCGACAGTCTGACGGCACACCTCGCGAAGACGGCGCTCCGAAAGGGGCGCCGTTTTTTCTTTGTGCGGGTTCGGGATTTTTGCCGGGCAACAGGGGCTTCACGGATTGCACGGATTCAAACACGGATGACACGGATTTTCCCTGGCGTGTCCAGCCATCACTGACCGGGAAGCACGCGCCGCGCACGAATAGGTGTAGCGGCCCGAGATCATCTCGGATATGGTTGTACCATGCAACTATGTTGAGCCCTAAAGTGACCACACAGTCTGCCACCATCGAACAGATCCGCTCGGCCTCCCGTCGACTTGTCCGCGAACTCGGGTTCATGGGGGGCACTTTCGCCAGTACGGAGCTGCCCCCATCGGCGGTCCACGCCTTGATCGAGATCGATGCCTGTCCAGGCATCACGGCGCGTCGGCTCGGAGATGTCCTCCGTCTGGAAAAATCCAGCATCAGCCGCATGCTCCAGAAGCTCGTCCAATCAGGAGACGTGCTGGAGCAGGTGGATATGGACGACAGCCGCAGCAAGAGACTGACCCTGAGCGCAGCGGGGCGGCAGCGCGTGGCCACGATCCACACCTTCGCCACCAAGCAGGTGTCAGAGGCGTTGGAGCGCCTGGATCCCGGGGAGGGGCGAGTGGTTGCCACAGGACTGCGGCTCTATGCCGACGCCCTGGCCTCCCGCGTCGATCACAGCGTGCGCCCGGGGATCAGGATCGTCTGCGGATATCGGCAGGGCATCGTCGCGCGGATCACCCAGATGCACGTAAGCTATTATGCAAGGACCGCCAACTTCGGGCAGCGGTTCGAGTCGGTTGTGGCCGCCGGATTGGCCGCCTTCTGTGATCGCCTTGAGAACCCACGAAACGCGATATGGTCGGCCATCCGGGAAGGGAACATAGTCGGCTCCATCGCGATCGACGGGGAGGATATGGGAGAGGGCATCGCACATCTGCGCTGGTTCATCATCGATGACGGCGTGCGCGGCGGCGGGGTTGGGCGTCGGTTGCTGTCGGAGGCTCTTGCCTTCGTGGATGCACAGGGTTTCACGGAAACCCATCTGTGGACCTTCAGCGGTCTCTCGGCCGCCCGTCATCTCTACGAGGCGCACGGCTTCACTTGCATCGAGGAGCACCTCGGCTCGCAGTGGGGGGGAGAGGTTCTGGAGCAGCGCTTCGTCAGGCTACGGCCCCCTGCGACAAACCCTGGGCCCTGATTGGGGCCGTTGCCCCCGAGAATCCCGAACCTTACCGCAGCCACTCCCTCACTTCGCGGATGCGCTGGTTGCCCTCCGGCGTGCGGGCGTAGGCCTTGCCGTACTGGGTCTCGTACTCGCGCACGAAGCCCTGGCGCAGCAGCCCGTCCAGCACCGGGCGGACGATGGCCGGCTTCAGGTTCGCGGCCTTGGTGATCGTCAGGAACGAGGCCGGCAGAGCCGTCACCTCCGGCCCCGGCGTGGCGCGCAGGGTGTTGAGCGAAGTCCAGTCGACGGAGGTTGGTGAAATCATCGGCTACCCTCGATGCGGCGCGCTGTTGACTCTCTCTCGATACGACCTCAACTTCACTTGAGGTCAAGAGGTTCCGAACCCCAGGGGAGGCCCGGCGATGGCGATTCTCGATCCCGCCGACATGGACAAGGACCTTTCCGTGGGCGAGGTCGCGGAACGCTCCGGTGTGGCAGTGTCCACCATCCACTTCTACGAATCAAAGGGGCTGATCGCGAGCTGGCGGAGCAGCGGCAACCAGCGCCGCTTCCCCCGCGACGTGCTCCGGCGCATCGCCGTCATCAAGGTGGCCCAGCGCCTGGGCGTCCCGCTGGCCACCATCGCGCAGGCGCTGAAGACCCTGCCGGACGGCCGCACCCCCACCGCAGAGGACTGGAAACGCTTGTCCGCGGCCTGGAAAGCGGACCTGGACGAGCGCATCGCCGTGCTCACCAAGCTGCGCGACGGGCTGGAGGGGTGCATCGGCTGCGGCTGCCTGTCGCTCGGCGAATGCCCGCTGCGCAATCCCTGGGACGAGCTGTCGGAGGACGGGCCCGGCCCGCGCCTGCTCGATCCGCGGTGACATCCGCGCTGTTTTGCCGCACCGCAGCATGGCCTCCTCATCCGGCTCCGCCTCGGCAATAAAAAGGCCGTGCTGTTTCCAGCACGGCCAGTATCCGAGAGGCTCGCATATAATGCGGAGCAACAACCCGCCCGATACAAAGGGTGATGAACCCTGTGTAAGAAGAATGATGCCCGAGTCTTCGTCTGGACGCAACAAGGAATCTTAAGTTTCCACATTGCGGAAACAAAGTGTTTTGCCAAAAAAAAGACCGCGCCGTTGCGGGCGCGGTCAGTCTCTTCAGGGCAGCACTACGTGACAGGAAGGAAAACCGGGGTAACAGCCGCCCCAACCCAATCCGAAGGATTTGCGGATCGGGGCGGATCGCGCCTCCCGGCCGGCGCGAATTCGAATTCCGTATGGGTGTTCCGGATCAGGCCCCCGGATCAGGCCCAAGGATCAGGTGGGGAAACGCCCGCCGATCTCGGCGGTCACCGCCGCGGCGGTGCGCTTGACCATCTCGCCGAAGGCCACGACGCGGGCGTCGTCCAGGCGCCGGTTGGTGCTGGACAGCGACAGGGCACCGATGACGCGGGCCTGCTCGTCGTAGATTGCCGCGGCGACGCAGTGCAAGCCGCTGACCCGCTCCTCCTGGTCCACGGCGTAGCCGCGGTCGCGCGTCAGGATCAGCTCCCGGTGCAGGGCCGGGATCGACGACACGGTGGTCCGGGTGAACTGGCGCATGCCGCGCTGGGTCACGATGCTCTGCACCCGCGTGTCGGGCATGCCGGCGAGCAGCGCCTTGCCCACCGCGGAACAGTGCAGCAGCGTGCGGTCGGTGACGGGCAGCGCCGCCTGGGCAACGCGCGGGCCGCCGACCCGGTGCAGATAGATGGCCTCGCCGTTCTCCTCGACGGCCAGATTGACGACCTCGCTGGTCTCCTCCATCAGCCGGCGCATCCGCGGGCGGGCGACGTCGAGCAGGCTGCGCGTCTTCAGGAAGCCGGTGCCGGTCATGTAGGCCTGCACCCCGACCGCCCAGCCGCGCTTTCCCTGGTCGAAGCGCACGTAACGCTCCTCCTGCAGGGTGGTCAGCAGACGGTGCGCCGTGGAGGGCGAGAGATGCGCCGCTTCGGCCACCGCGGTCAGGCTCATCGGGCTGTCCGACTGGCCGAGGATGGTCATGATGCTCAGTGCCCGCGACAGCGACTGCACGAGATTGCCCTTCGCCGCACGGTCCACGGTTTCCGCGCGGCCTTCGGCCCGCGGGGCCGGGGGTGCCATCATCAGCGCTTGCGTCTTCATCGCTCCATCCCTCTCGAAATCGTCCGGCGCTGTTGCATCGCGCCGTTGTCGTCCTCGGGTGTGGCGGCCCCCGGTTCTCCCTTGCGGGGAGCGGGGGCCGCCGGTTGGCTATGCCGCCGGCTCGATGCGGGCCGCGGCGAACTTGAACTCGGGAATTTTCCCGTAGGGGTCCAGCTTCGGGTTGGTCAGCACGTTGGCCGCCGCCTCGGCGTAGCAGAAGGGCACGAACACCAGCCCGGACGGGACGTTGTAGTCCGACCGCGCCTTCAGCTCGATGGTGCCGCGCCGGGTGGTGACCTTCATGCGGTCGCCGCCCTTGGCGCCCATCCGCCGCAGGTCCGCCGGGCTCATGTAGGCCACCGCCTCCGGCTCCAGATCGTCGAGAACCTGGGCGCGCCGGGTCATCGACCCGGTGTGCCAATGCTCCAGCTGGCGCCCGGTGGTCAGGACCATCGGGAACTCGGCGTCCGGCTCCTCGGCCGGCGGGATCACGTCGGCGGGGACCAGACGCCCGCGGCCGGTGGCCGTGGGGAAGCCGTCGCCGAACACGATCTCCTGACCCGGATCATCCGCGGACAGGCTGGGGTAGGTCACCGAGCGCTCGCGCTCCAGCCGCTCCCAGGTGATGTTGTCGAGCGACGGCATCGCCCCCTTCATCTCCCGGAACACATCGCGCGGATGCTCGTAGTTCCAGTCCAGACCCAGGCCGCGGGCCATGGCGTTGACGATCCACAGATCCTGCCGGGCCTCGCCCGGAGGCGGCAGGGCCTGCCGGCCGAGCTGGACCTGGCGGTTGGTGTTGGTCACCGTCCCGGTCTTCTCCGGCCAGGCCGAGGCGGGCAGAACCACGTCGGCGTACTTGGCCGTCTCGGTCAGGAACAGGTCCTGCACCACCAGATGGTCGAGCTTGGCGAGCGCGTCGCGGGCGTGCTCCACGTCCGGGTCGGACATGGCCGGATTCTCGCCCATCACGTACATGCCGTTCAGCGAGCCGGCGTGGATCGCGTCCATGATCTCGACGACGGTCAGGCCGCGCTTGGAGTCGAGCTTGGTGTCCCAGAAATCCTCGTAGAAGGCGTGGACCTCGGGATCGTCCACCGGACGGTAATCCGGGAACATCATCGGGATCAGACCGGCGTCGGAGGCGCCCTGGACGTTGTTCTGGCCGCGCAGCGGGTGCAGGCCGGTGCCGGGACGCCCGATCTGGCCGGTGACCAGCGACAGGGCGATCAGGCAGCGCACGTTGTCGGTCCCGTGGGTGTGCTGCGACACGCCCATGCCCCAGAAGATGATCGAGCCCTTGGAGGTGGCGTAGAGGCGCGCGACCTCGCGGAGTTGCTCCGCCGGGATGCCGCAGACCGGCTCCATGGCCTCCGGGGTGAAGCTGGCGATGTGGGCGCGCAGCTCCTCGAAGTCCTGGGTGTGCTCGGCCACGTACTGCGCGTCGTACAGCCCCTCGCTGATGATGACGTTCAGCATGGCGTTCAGCATGGGCACGTCGCGGCCCGGCTTGAACTGGAGCATGTGGCTGGCGTGGCGCTTCAGCACCTGGCCGCGCGGGTCCATGATAACCAGCTTGGCGCCCCGCTTGGCCGCGTTCTTGAAGAAGGTCGCGGCGACCGGGTGGTTCTCCGTCGGGTTGGAGCCGATGACGACGATCACCTCGGCGTCCTTGGCCGCCATGAAGGGAGCCGTCACCGCGCCCGACCCGATGCCCTCGATCAGCGCCGCCACCGAGGAGGCGTGGCACAGGCGGGTGCAATGGTCGACGTTGTTGGTGCCGAAGCCGACGCGCACCAGCTTCTGGAACAGGTAGGCCTCCTCGTTGGAGCCCTTGGCCGAACCGAAACCGGCGAGCGCCGAGCCGCCCCGCTCGTCGCGGATCTTGCGCAGGCCGGCGGTGGCGACCTCAAGGGCCTCCTCCCAGCTTGCCTCGCGGAAGTGGGTCAGCGGGTTGAGCGGGTCGATGTCCACGTCGTGCTTGGACACGCCCTCCTTGCGGATCAGCGGCTTGGTCAGGCGGTGCGGGTGGTGGATGTAGTCGAAGCCGAAGCGGCCCTTGACGCACAGCCGGTTCTTGTTGGCGGGACCGTCGCGGCCCGTCACCGACAGCAGCTTCTCGTCCTTGATGTTGTAGGTCAGCTGGCAGCCGACGCCGCAATAGGGGCAGACGCTGTCGACCTGGCGGTCCGGGGCGGCGGCGAAGACGCCGCTGTTCAGGTCCACCTGGGTCTTCGGCATCAGCGCGCCGGTCGGGCAGGCCTGGACGCACTCGCCGCAGGCGACGCAGGTGCTGTCGCCCATCGGGTCGGCGAAGTCGAAGACGATCGTCTCCTTGTGGCCGCGCAGCGCCATGCCGATGACGTCGTTGACCTGGACCTCGCGGCAGGCGCGGACGCACAGGTTGCACTGGATGCAGGCGTCGAGCTGCACCGCCATGGCCGGGTGGCTGAAGTCGGGCTTCGGCGCGCATTCCCGGCTGGGGAAGCGGCTGTCCGAGACCTCCAGGCGGTCGGCCCAGCGCCAGAACTTGCTGTCCGGGTCGTGGGCCTCCTCCCGCTTCGGCTGGTCGGCGACCAGCATCTCGATGACCATCTTGCGGGCGAACTTGGCGTTCTCGCTGGCCGAGCGGACGCGCATGCCCGGCGTCGGGTGACGCACGCAGGAGGCCGACATGGCGCGCTCGCCATCGATCTCGACCATGCAGGCCCGGCAGTTGCCATCCGCGCGGTAGCCCGGCTCGTCAGCGTAGCAGAGATGCGGGATCTCGGTGCCCAGGCGGTTGGCGACCTGCCAGATGGTCTCGCCGGCGTGGGCTTCGACGAGCTCGTCGTCGAGGTGGAACAGGATGCGGTCGCTCATATCACCGGACCTCCCCGCGCAGATCGTCGCGGAAGTGCTTCAGCGCACTCTTGAGTGGGTTCATCGCGGCCTGACCCAGGCCGCAGATCGACGCCGTGCCCATCAGCCGGGCGAGCTCCGTCAGAAGCGGCTCGTCCCACACCGGCTGCTTGATGAGCGCCACCGCCTTCTCCGTTCCGACGCGGCAGGGCGTGCACTGGCCGCAGCTCTCGTCCTCGAAGAAGTCCAGCAGGTTGCGCACGACCTTGCGCATGTCGTCCTGGTCCGACAGCACGACCACCGCGGCGGAGCCGATGAAGCAGCCGTGCTGCTCCAGCGTGCCGAAGTCCAGCGGGATGTCGTCCATGCTGGCGGGCAGGATGCCGCCCGACGCGCCGCCGGGCAGGTAGCCCTTGAGCGTGTGGCCGTCGGCCATGCCGCCGCAATACTCGTCGATCAGCTCGCGGATGGTGACGCCGGCGGGGGCCAGCTTCACGCCCGGGTCCTTCACATGACCGGAGACGGAGTAGCTGCGCAGGCCCTTGCGGCCGTTGCGCCCGTGGCTGCCCCACCAGTCAGCGCCCTTCTCAAGGATGTCCCTGATCCAGAACAGCGTCTCGACGTTGTTGATGAGGGTCGGGCGGCCGAACAGGCCGACCACCGACGGGAAGGGCGGCTTGTGCCGCGGCAGGCCGCGCTTGCCCTCGATGCTCTCCAGCATCGCGGACTCCTCGCCGCAGATGTAGGCCCCGGCGCCGCGCCGCAGATGGATGCGGGTGTGCCCGGCGAGGCCCGCCTTCTCCACGGCGGCGATCTCGTGCTCCAGCACCTCGCGGATGTGCGGGTACTCGTCGCGCAGGTAGATGTAGACATCGGTCGCCTCGACCACCCAGGCGCCGATCAGCATCCCTTCCAGGAAGCGGTGCGGATCGTTCTCCAGGTAGTAGCGGTCCTTGAAGGTGCCCGGCTCGCCCTCGTCCCCGTTCACCGCCATCAGGCGGGGGCCGGGCTCGTGGCGGACGAAGCGCCACTTGCGGCCGGTCGGGAAGCCGGCGCCGCCGAGACCGCGCAGGTTGGCCCCTTCCAGCTTGCCGAGGATGTCGTCCACCGGGACGTTGCCCGTCAGACAGTCGGCGAGCAGGCGGTAGCCGCCCTCCGCCTTGTACTGCTCCAGGCTGACATAGGTGGGGAGCTGCGGGTGCGTCTCGCCGTTCTTCACGGCGGTGACCACGCTCTCGACCGTGGCGTTCTCGTGCAGGGCGTGGCCGATGGCCACCGCCGGGGCGTTGTGGCAGGCGCCCATGCAGGGCGCGCGCACCACCCGGACGTCCGGCCCCATGTCGGCGGCCTTCAGCTCGTCGAGCAGCTTCTCGCCGCCGGCCATGCAGCAGGACAGGCTGTCGCAGACCCGGACGGTCACGGGCGGAGGGGCTTCCTCCCCGTCCATCACGATGTCGAAGTGGGCGTAGAAGGACGCCACCTCGTACACCTCCACCAGGGCCAGCCGCATCTCGTGGGCGAGCGCCGCGAGATGGCGGGCGTGCAGCCCGTGATAGGTGTCCTGCAACAGGTGCAGATGCTCGATCAGCAGATCCCGCTGCCGGGACCGGTCACCGAGAAGTTCCTGCACCTCCGCCAGGGCCGCCGGATCGACCTGCCGGCCCTTCGGCTGGGGCCGGGTGTTCCGGCGCCCCGAACCGGGATGGATGGAGCGCCTTTTCGTGTCGTCTTTGGCGACGATGGCCGTGTCCATGTCCGCCCTCCCCTCTCGTCTCAGGCTGATTCTTCGTAACGTTGGGATGTCGTGCAGTCGTTTGGAACCGCCCCCCGATTTTTCCGGGGGGCTTTGTTTTTATAATTTAGGAAGGCGTTACGTCTTGGGACCCTTGCGAACGGCGCTGGTGGGGTTGAGGCTGCCGATGTTGCCGCTCTCCGACCCGGCGTTGGGGTCGATCACCGCGTTGATCAGCGTCGGCCGGCCGCTGTCCATCGCCGCGCTGACCGCGCGGTACAGCTCGTCCGGCGTCGTCACGTTGACGCCCGCGCCGCCGAAGGCCTCCATCATCTTGTCGTAGCGCGAGTCCGGAACGAAGACCATCGGCGACGGGTCCGACCCGCCCGTCGGGTTCACGTCCGTCCCCTTGTAGATGCCGTTGTTGTTGAACACCACGATGCACACCGGCAGGTTGTAGCGGCAGATCGTCTCGACCTCCATGCCCGAGAAGCCGAAGGCGCTGTCGCCTTCCACCGCCAGAACCGGCTTGCCCGACTCCACAGCCGCCGCCACCGCGAAGCCCATGCCGATGCCCATCACGCCCCAGGTCCCGACGTCCAGGCGCTTGCGCGGCTGGTGCATGTCGATGATCCCGCGCGCCAGGTCCAGCGTGTTGGCCCCCTCGTTCACCAGCAGCGCCTCGGGACGTTCCTGCACCACCCGGCGCAGCGCGCCCAGCGCGCCGTGGAAGTTCATCGGCGAGGCGTTGCTCATCAGCTTGGGCGCCATCTTGGCGATGTTCGCCTCCTTGCGCGCCGACACCGCCCCCGTCCACTCCGCCGGCGGCGGCGTCCAGCCCTTCGCCATCCCGGCCGTCAGGGCCGACACGCACGACCCGATGTCGCCGACCAGCGGCGCCACGATCGCCACGTTGCTGTCCATCTCGCGCGGCTCGATGTCGATCTGGATGAAGGTCTTCGACCCCGGCTCGCCCCACGTCTTGCCCTTGCCGTGCGACAGCAGCCAGTTCAGACGCGCGCCGACCAGCACCACCACGTCGGCGTCCTTCAGGACCATCGAGCGCGCCGCCCCCGCCGACTGCGGGTGGGTGTCGGGCAGCAGGCCCTTGGCCATGCTCATCGGCAGGAACGGGATGCCGCTCTTCTCGACCAGCTCGCGCACCGCCTCGTCGGCCTGCGCATAAGCGGCGCCCTTGCCCAGGATGATCAGCGGCCGCTTGGCGCCCTTCAGCACCTCCAGGGCGCGCGCCACCGAGTCCGGCGAGGGCAGCTGCGCCGGGGCGGCGTCGACCACCTTGACCAGCGAGCGGGCGCCCTCGGCGGCGTCCATCACCTGCGAGAACAGCTTGGCCGGCAGGTCGAGGTAGACGCCGCCCGGACGGCCCGACACCGCGGCGCGGATCGCGCGGGCCACGGCGATGCCGATGTCCTGGGCGTGCAGCACGCGGAAGGCCGCCTTGCACAGCGGCTTGGCGATGGCCAGCTGGTCCATCTCCTCGTAGTCGCCCTGCTGGAGGTCGACGATCTCGCGCTCCGACGAGCCGGAGATCAGGATCATCGGGAAGCAGTTGGTGGTGGCGTTGGCCAGCGCGGTCAGGCCGTTGAGGAAGCCCGGCGCCGAGACGGTCATGCACACGCCCGGCTTCTTGGTGAGGAAGCCGGCGATCGCCGCGGCGTTGCCGGCGTTCTGCTCGTGGCGGAAGGAGATGACCCGCAGCCCCTCGCCCTGGGCCATGCGCAGCAGGTCGGAAATCGGGATGCCCGGCACGACGTAGAGGTTCTCGATGCCGTTGAGCTTGAGGGCATCGATGACGAGCTGGAAACCATCCGTCAGCGCCGGTTCCGCATCGGTGGCGGCCGTGGCTTGGTTGTTGAGGACTGTGACGGCTGACATAAGGGTTACTCCTCCCCGACTCTTATTCGGTTCACGATCGGTCAATCGAGAAAATCGCAGTGCTGTTCGACATGGCGGGCCAGCCCCAGCGTGTGCTCGCGCACCCGCCGCTCGGCCAGGTCGGCGTCGCGCCGGGTCAGGGCGTCGATGATGTCGCGGTGCTCGACGATGGACGTCTCGGCCCGGCCGCCGCGGCGCATGGTGACGCGGCGGATGGCCCGCATGTGGATGAAGAAGCGGTCGGTCAGGTCGGCGATGAGCGTGCAGCCCGAGGCCTGAATGATCGACTGGTGGAAGGCGACGTTGGCGTCGGAATACTCCAGCACGTGGTCGGCCAGCTCGCCTTCGGCGAAGCGGTCGAAGGTCTCGTGCAGGTCGGCCATGCCGCGCTCGTCGGCGCGCTCGACGAAGAGGCGGGCGGCCATGCCCTCCAGCGCCGCGCAGACGGTGATCATCTCGATGATCTCCGCCTTGGTCTTGCGCACCACGAAGATGCCGCGCCGGGGCATGGAGCGGATGAAGCCCTCCTGCTCCAGCAGCGCCATGGCCTCGCGCACCGGGGTGCGGCTGACGCCCAGCGCCTCGCAGAGCTGGCGCTCGTCGAGGCGGATCTCGCTCGGCCCGCCGTAGATGTCCATCTGGGTGATGGCTTGGCGCAGCGCCTGGTAGGCCTTGGCCTTGAAGCTCATCCCCTGATCCAGGGGTGCGACCGAGAAACTCATCGTCTGCATGGCTGTTCCCGTCCCTGACTCTTCTTTCCCCTCGCGTGGGAGGGCCCCCGGCTGAAGGGGTTTGGGCCGCGGTTTCGTTGCCCCGGAGAAGGGAAGCGGCTTGGATTGGAGATACGGTATACCAGATACCACTAGCCCGCAAGCGATTATGTTCGCTCAGCGAACTGTTTCACGAACGCACAGGGAGTGAGGGAGAATGTCGCGCAGGGGTTGCGGGAAGGACGCGGCGCTTGCCCCCACCCCGGCCCTCCCCCGCTGCGCAGGGGAGGGAGATGATCGCGAAGCGGCGGCAGTCCCCTCCCCTGCGATAGCGGGGGAGGGTCAGGGAGGGGGCAAGACCTCACCGCGGCGGTGCTATGACCGCGACGGCTCCGGGCCGCACGCGGAAGCGCGCCGGGGTGTGGGTGGTGATGTCGCCGTCGGTGTTCACCGGGCGGCGGTGACGGGTGGTGATCTCCACCTCCTGCCCGTACCAGGCGTGGACATTTTTCCAATGCCCGTGCCGCCCGCGCCGGAAGTCCGGGTACAGCAGGGGCCACTCCCACCAGCCGCGCAGGTCGATGCTGTAGACGTCAAGCTGCCCGTCATCGGGGGCGGCGTTCTCCTGCACGGTCATGCCGCCGCCGTAATGGCGCCCGTTGCCGACGCCGATCTGCACCGACTTGACGCGGTGCCGCGCCCCGTTGATGCGGATCTCGGCGCGGAAGGGCGCCATGCGCCGCGCCACGCGGAAGGCCGCCACGGCGTAGCCGAACACGCCCCAGCGCCGCTTCATCTCGCGCGTCAGTTCGCGGGCCAGCTCGACGCTGAGCCCGATGCTGGCGACGTTGAAGAAGGCCACGCCGTTGACCTCGCCCAAGTCGATCCGGCGGACCGGGCCGCTGACCGCCAGCTTCGCCGCCTCCCGCAGGTCCAGCGGGATTCCCAGCGTGCGCGCCAGATCGTTCGCCGTGCCCATCGGCAGGATGGCGAGCGGCAGGCCGGTGTCGGCCAGCGCCGGGGCGGCGGCGTTCAGCGTGCCGTCGCCGCCCCCGATGATGACCATGTCCACCGAGTCGGCATGGTCGCGGATCGCCTCGGCGATGTCCTCCCGCTCGCGGCACTCGGCGCGGATCAGGGTGACGCCCGCCTTCGCGGCCTCCTCCCGGATGTCGTCGAGCGCGCGCTGCCCCTGGCGGGCCTTCCCGTTGACGATCAGCAGCGCGCGGCGTCGGTCGGCGCTCAGCGTCGGCCTCCCACCTCGTCCAGATGCTCCAGCAGGCTGGCGGGGTCCTCATAGACGCGGAAGGCTCCCGCCCGCTCCAGCTCGTCCTGCCCGTAGCCGCCGGACAGCAGCCCGATGCTGAGCGCGCGGGCGCGCCGCGCGGCCAGGATGTCCCACACACTGTCGCCGACCACGATGGCCGTTTCGATGGCGACGCCGAGCCGCTCCGCCGCGGCCAGGAACAGGTCGGGGTCGGGCTTGGCGTATTTCACCTGATCGCGCGTCACTACCGGCACCGTGTCCGGATCGACGCCCAGAGCCTCCAGCCCGGAGCGCGCCGTCTCGATCCGCCCGCTGGTGGCAATGGCCCAGGGGATGCCCGCCGCCGTCAGGTGGGACAGCAGCTCCTGCGCGCCGGGCAGCGGGCGGACGCGCCCGGCCAGCCCGCGGAACGCCTCGGCGTGGCGGCGGCGCAGCCGCTCCAGAAGCTCCGGGCTGATGGCGAGGCCGGTCTCGCGCAGCAGCATGTTGGCGAACAGGCCGCCGCTCATGCCGATCTTGCGGTGGATGCGCCAGACCGACAGCTCGATCCCCTCATGGTCCAGCGCCTCCTGCCAGGCCAGCACATGCTGGTAGACGCTGTCGATCAGCGTGCCGTCGAGGTCGAACAGGAAAGCCGTGTTGATGCGGTCCATGGCGTGTGTCCCCAAGGCTGAATCCCGCTCCGGCGGAGCCGGCCCCAGTGAGTTGGTGGCAGCCCCGCTGCGCCGCAACGTCCCCCGGATGGCAATTCTGCGCTCCGGCCGGGACTGGGGCGTTGCGGAACTTCGCGGCCGGTTTCGCGTCAAGCTCATGCTGCCCGACCGGCAGCGCGGCGCAACGAAACCATGGGCGGGGAGCGGACGGCCTTGGCACAGCGTGAGGAAGCGGACGGGAATCGGCGCTGGTCCATCGACCGGATGACGCTCGGCCTCTGGCTGCTCGGCCTGCTGGCCGCCTTGGCCGTCCTGTGGGGCCTCAGCGCCGCCTCGCCGGTGCTCATCCCGCTGGCCGGCGCCTTCTTCGTGGCGGTCGCCGTGGCTCCGGTCGGGCGCTGGGTGCGCGACCGGGTGCCGCCGCGGCTGGCCCTGCTCGGCCCGTTTGCCGCCATGCTGACGGTGCTACTGGTGCTGGCCATCTTCGCCGGAGGCCTGTGGTTCATCGGCCAGCGTGTGGCCGGCGAGGTGCCGCGTCACGCCGAGGAGCTGCAACGGCTCTGGGGGGAGGCGAACGGCTGGATCGACGGGCTGCGCGAACGGTTTCTCGGCGATTCGGGTGGCGACTCCGACGGCGGAGGCGGCGGAGCGGAGGCGCTGTCCGGCCTCGTCGCGTCGGTGCTGGCGGCGGCGCGGGAGGCCGTCTCGACGCTGGTCATCGTGCTGTTCCTCGCCTTGCTGATGCTGGTCGAGGCCCCGGTCTGGCGGGAGAAGATCGTCAAGACGCTGGGGCCGGAGCGCTGCACCACCACCGTCACCGCGGTCACTGCCATCGCCCAGCAGTTCCGCCGTTTCCTGCTGGTCAGCACGACGCTGGGGCTGATCACCGGGGCGCTCTACATCGGCTGGCTGTCGCTGTTCGGGATCGACTTCCTGTTCCTGTGGGGCTTCCTGGCCTTCCTGCTGAACTACATCCCGGTGATCGGGTCGGTGGGAGCAGCCGCGCTGCCCGTGCTGATGGCGCTGGCACAGAGCGGATCGTCCACCGCCCTGATGGTCGCGGGCGGGCTGCTGGTGATCGAGCAGGTGATGGGCAATTTCATCGGCCCGCGGCTGGAGGGCAAGCAGCTCGCCATCTCGCCCCTGGTGATCGTCAGTTCGCTGCTGCTGTGGAGCTGGCTGTGGGGGGCCGCCGGGACCGTCCTGGCAGTGCCGATGACCGTCCTGATCGCCATCGCGCTCAGCCACATCGACGCGCTGCGCCCCTTCGCCTTCGTGCTCAGCGACAAGAGCGACCGTCGCCGCTTCGAGGCGCGCACCCGGCCGGAGTAACGCAGCGCTGTTTTTCCGCTGTTTTTCTGGCACCCCCCTCTCTTGACAGGTTTCCCGGCCCTCCCCACGTCTCCGGGACCTGTGATCCGGGCCCCTCTGGCGACTTAGACGTGGTCGCGATGTCGGATCTCTTCACCTGCTCTTGCGCCGACGGGCGTGACCGCACTTGGAGGGACTGAATGCTCCCATGGACCCGCGATCCCCAGACCTCTCCCACACTCCCTACTGCCTTCCGGCCCCCTCCGGACGCCGCCGCCCACCCAATGGACGACGCGCCGGGGCACGCCCGGACCATCCCTCAAACCACCGAGAGCACGAGCACCGCCATGGACCAGACCGAACGCCAGATCATTGACGACCTCTTCGCCAAGCTGCGTCAGGCCGAGGCCCAGTCCGGCCCGCGCGACCCGCAGGCCGAAGCCCACATCCGCGACACCATCGCCCGCCAGCCGGGCGCACCCTACCTGATGGCGCAGGCCATCGTCATGCTGGAGCAGGCGCTCGCCGCCTCGCAGAACCAGAACCAGGAGCTGGAGCGCCAGCTTCAGGAGCGCCCGGCCGCGGCGGCCGGCGGCGGCGGCATCTTCGGCGGCCTGTTCGGTGGCGGCGCCGCCGCCAAGCCCGCCCCGGCCCCGCAGCAGCGCCCCGGCGGCTCCCCCTGGGGTCAGGCGCCCGGCGCCGCCCCGGCCTATGGCGACCCGCGCGTCGCGGCCTACGCCCAGCAGCCGCAGCGGGCCGGCGGCGGCTTCATGGCCGGCGCCATGCAGACCGCCATGGGCGTGGCCGGCGGCATGCTGATCGGCAGCGCGCTGTCCAGCGCCTTCTCCGGCGGCGGTGAAGCCATCGCCCAGGAGGCCCAGGGCGCCGTCGATCAGGTGGCCGAGGAGATCCCCAGCGAAGAGGATTCGTGGGGCGGTTTCGGCGGGGACGAGGAATTCTGATCCCCGCGGGGACCGGCCGGGCGGCCTCCCCCCACCGCCCGGCCGGTCCCCGGCCTCCCTCCCCGTCTTGAGAGCGGACCGGAAATTATCGTTCGTGGTCCCGTCCGCGACACTTTTCCGATTCCGGACCGCCCCGGCGCTCATCTCCTTGCTTTTTGCAGGCCGGCCAACCGTCCGCCTTGCCAGCAATTTCATGCGCATCTAGTTTCCTTCAAGAGAACGCCCCGTCGCTCCCCCGCCCGATCAAGAAGGGGTGAAGCACAGGGCAAGGAAAAGCGGACACACCGAACCATCGCACGGCGCGTGGAACCCTGCCGCGCGCGACGCCCGAGCTTTGCGTCATGGTGATTTCCGCTTTTTCAAAAAGAAAAAGATCAGGAGGAAGCCGTGCCGCTGTTCGACCATCCCGATTTCGACGACCATGAGCAGGTGGTTTTCTGCTCCGATGCCGCGTCCGGCCTGCGCGCCATCATCGCCGTGCACGACACCGCGCTCGGCCCGGCGCTGGGCGGCTGCCGCATGTGGCCCTACGCCAGCGACGAGGAGGCCCTGCGCGATGCGCTGCGCCTGTCGCGCGGCATGACCTACAAGTCGGCCCTGGCCGGCCTGCCGCTGGGCGGCGGCAAGTCGGTCATCATCGGCAACCCGCGCACGGACAAGAGCGAGGCGCTGCTGCGCGCCATGGGGCGCCACGTCGAACGGCTGGGCGGACGCTACATCGTCGCCGAGGATTCCGGCACGGGGGTTCCCGACATCAAGACCATGGCACAGGAGACCACCCATGTCTCCGGCGTGGTCGAGAAGGCGACCGCGAGCGGCGGCACGCGCAGCGGCGACCCTTCCCCCTCAACCGCCTACGGCGTCTTCGTCGGGCTTCGCGCGGCGGTGCTCCACCGCCTGGACCGCACCGACCTGGAGGGGTTGACCGTCGCCATCCAGGGCGTGGGCAGCGTCGGCGGGCATCTCGCCCGCTATCTGGCCGAGGCCGGGGCGCAGCTGTGGGTGGCCGACATCGACGAGGCGCAGGCCCGCCGCGTGGCCGACCGCGTCGGCGCCACGCCGGTGTCCGCCGACGCCATCTTCGATCTGGAGGTGGACGTCTTCGCCCCCTGCGCGCTGGGCGCCGTCCTCAACGACGGCACGATCCCGCGGCTGACCTGTCCGGTCGTCGCGGGTGCTGCCAACAACCAGCTCGCCGAGGCCCGGCACGGGCAGACGCTGGCCGACCGCGGCATCCTCTACGCCCCCGACTACGTCATCAATGCCGGCGGGGTGATCGACGTCTACCACGAGCGCGCCGGTTACGATCATGGCCGCGTGATGACCCACATCGAGCGGATCGCCGACACGCTGACGGAGATCTTCGCTCGCGCCGACATGGAGCGCAAACCGACCGCCGCCGTCGCCGACCGCATGGCCCGCCAGCGTGTGGGGCGCGCCCGCTGAATCAGCTCAACGCCCCGAGGCCAGCACAGGGAAGGCGTCCAGGAGGCCGGTCAGCAGGATCTGGACGCCGACGCAGAACAGCAGGAAGGCGAACAGCCGCGTCAGCACGCGGGCGCGGGTGTGGCCGAGCAGCGCCACCAGCCGGTCGGCGGACCGGTAGGACAGCCAGATCAACAGCGCGATGGCCAGCGCCGCCGCCGACACCCCGATGAAGAATTCGGTGAGCCCCTCGGTGCCCCGGGGGCGGGTGGCGCCGAGCGCGATGGCGACGGAGATGGTGCCCGGGCCGGTGGTGAAGGGGATGGTAAGGGGGAAGAAGGCCGATTCCCCGACATCGGAGTCCCCGGCCTCCTCCGCCGGGGCGGCCTGTTTCTGCTTGCGCGCCTCATGCGCCTCCGGCGCGCTCAGCAACGCCCAGGCGCGCTCCGCCACGACGAAGCCGCCGGCGATCCGCAGCGCCGCCAGCGAGATGCCGAAGAAGTTCAGCACGTAAGACCCCGCCCACAGGGCGGCCAGCATGACGATGGCCGAATAGACGGCGACCCGCGCGGCGAGTTGCACCCGCTCCTTCGGGCTGCGCTCCGCCGTCACCTGGCTGAAGATCAGCGCCATGGCAATGGGGTTGACGATCGAGAACAGCGCCGTGAAGGCGAGAAGGAAGCTGTCGAACATGGGACGGGCCGACCTGTGCCTTGGCGGTTGGCGGGGCGCACCGCCGTGGTACAGGCCGGCCCAGTCCTTGGCAAGGCGCCATGATTTGCGGCCCCCATTGTTCAGGCAGGAAACGCCGTGCTTGCCGTTCGACCGGCAAGACGGCCACACTCCCCCAGCGGGGAAGGCTTCGTGACGTGATGCCGGAGGAGTTGCAATGGGTCGGCGAACACGGCGGTGGGTTCTGGCTCTTCTGATGACCGGGCTGCTTCCGGCCGCCCTGCCCGCGCGGGCGGAAACACCGGCCCAGTTCCGGGCGGCGGTGTCGCAGATCGCCTACGCCGATCCGGGCACGGGCAAGACGGTGCCGATCCTGCTGCTCTACCCGACGCGCGACCATGTCCAGCCGATCCGGCGGGGACCCTATCACCTGAACGTCGCCCCGGAAGGCGGGCCGGCGCTGGATTCCCTGCCCCTGGTGATGATGACCCAGGGGCCGGCGCGCAACGGGCTGGCGATGGTCAGTGTCGGCCTGTTCCTGGCGCGCCGCGGGATGATGACCGCCATCGTGACCCATCTCGGCGGCATGGAACCGGACGCGGACCCCAGGGCCGGCAAGGGCGACCGGGTCGGCACCGTGCCGCTGTGGCCGGAATTGCCGCTGCAGCTCCGCGCGGCGCTGGACGCCGTGCTGGACTCCTCGCCCATGGGCTTTCGGGTGGACCGGCAGCGCATCGGCGTGCTCGGCTACGCGGCCGGGGGCCATGCGGCGCTGGCGGCGGCGGGCGGGGTCGCCGATCCGGGACGGCTGGCCCAGATCTGCGCCACCCACCCCGACGACCGGACCCTCTGTCCGGCGGGCGCCAAGACCGCCGCCGCGGTCTCGCCGAAGCGGCTGGAGGCCGCCAGCGATCCGCGCATCCGCTCGCTGCTGCTGATGGACCCGGTCGGCGCCCTGTTCGCGGACGGCGCGCTGTCCCGCGTCACCGTCCCGGTCCGGCTGTACGAGGCGGAGAAGGGAGACGAGAGCGGCGCCCTCCAGGTGGCGCGGGTGCGCGGCCTGTTGCCCCGACCGCCGGAATACGACCTCGTTCCCAGTGCCGGCCACTACGCCTTCCTGACACCGGTCCCGGCCAGCGCCGCCGCCCGCTTCGGCGCGACGGTGCAGGACCCGCCGGGCTTCGACCGCGCCGCCTTCCACGCGCGGCTGAACGACGAGGTCCTCGACTATTTCCGGCGGACGCTGAACGCCGTGCCCTGACTTACCGGGGCCGGAACGCCGCCCAACACCCGCCAACCATCAAGAAAAACGGAAACGCACCATGACGACGATGACCTTGAAAGACGCCCTGGCCGAGGTTCTGGACCCACGGGACCGGACCGTGGTGGATGTCGGCTGCGGCGACGGATCGCTGACCCGCCATTTCGCGGGCCTCGGCGCCCGGGCCATCGGCATCGAGATCAGCGAGGGGCAGCTCGCCCGCGCCCGCAAGGCGGAGCCGGTAACCGGCGCCGACTACCGCGTCGGCAAGGGCGAGGCGCTGCCGCTGGAGGACGCGTCGGTGGACGCCATCGTCTACTCCAACAGCTTCCACCACCTGCCGCTGCCGGTCATGGCCGACGCGATGGCCGAGGCGGCGCGGGTGCTGAAGCCCGGCGGCACGCTGGTGGTGGTCGAGCCCATCGCCGAGGGCGCCTATTTCGAGGTCATCCTGCCCATCGAGGACGAGACGGAGGTGCGCGCCGCCGCCTACGACACGCTGAAGCACCCGCCGCTGCCGCTGCAGGCGGTGGACGAGACGGTCTACGGCACGGTGGTCCGCTACCGCGACGCCGATCATTACCTGAGCCACGTCACCGCCGTGGACCCGGCGCGGCGCGAGCGCCTGCCTCCGGTGGAGGCCGAGGTCCGCCGCCGCTTCGCCGCCAACGGGCGGACCGACGCGGAGGGGATGACCGCCTTCGACCAGCCGATGCGGCGCATGGTCTTCAAGAGGCTGCCATAAGCACGGACCACTTGGTGGCGATACGGCGGCGTGCCAGCATGAGCGCCGCCGTTTGGTCACAGGCGCGCCATCGCGCGTCCGGGGCATAGTGGAGCGGCGTCACCCTTTCGAAGGTCGAAGACCATGCCCCGCCTTGTCCTGTCCCGCTCCGGCTTGCCCCGCTCCGGCTTGTCCGCCGCCGTCCTGCTCTTCCCGGCGGCCTTGCTTCTGACCGGTTGCGGCGTGGTGGTCGCCACCGTGGACACGGCGGCCAGCGTCGCCGGGTCCGCGGTCAGCGTCGCGGGCGACGTGGTGTCGGCCACGGCCCATGTGGCGACCGCGCCCTTCCGTGGCAGCGACGAGAAAAAGGACGAATAACGCTCAGCGCCGGACGCTCAACGCCGGAACAGGCGGCGCCACCAGGGGCTCTGCCGCCGCGCCAACTCGGTCACCAGAATACGGCACTGGTCGCGCATCGCCTCGTAAGCGGCGACCTCGGCCTCGCGGTCGCGGCGCAGGCCGTCCAGCGTGCCGGTCAGCCGCTCCAGCCGCTTCTCCAGCTCCGCGCCGGTCCGTCGTTCCTGCTCCAGCGCCGCCTGCGCCTCCTCGCTGCGGCGCTCCGCCGACTCGATGCGCTGGCGGAAGCCGCGCTCCCGCGCCTCCGTGTCGGCGATCAGCCGTTCCACGAGGTCACCGATGCGCTTGCGCTCGGCCTCGCGGTCGGCCTGGAGGCGGTCCAGCGCCACCGTGTGGGACAGGCGCAGGGCGGCGATCTCCGCGTTCACCGCGGACAGACGGTCCTCCGCGTCCTGAAGCGCGCGGGCCATGCCCTGCTCGCGCGCCGAGGTCTCCGCGATCAGCGTCTCGACGAGCTGGTTGATGCGGTCGCGCTCGGCCTCGCGGTCGCCCTGGAGGGTCCCGACCTCCCCGGAACGCGCCCGCTCCACCTGCCCAATGGCCTCGCGCCAGCGTTCGCGTTCGGAGGCGTGCTCGGCGATCACCCGCAGCCGCTCCGCCCGTTCGCTGTCCGCCGCAGCCTCCGCCTTGGCGATCTGTTCGCCCAGCGTGGCGACCTGATCCCCATAGACGCGCAGGAGTTGCGTGGTTTCCTCCGATGGCGCCTTCGCCGCGCGCTGACGGGTGGTCCGCTTGGCTGACGCCGCGGGCGGAGGCGTCGTATCCTCGGCGTTGGAGAGCGGCATCATCTCGGTCATCGCGGCTTATCCTGACAGTCGGGCCTGCATCGCCACAGTAGCGCGTCCCGCGCCCTGCGCACAGGAACCTTTTTTCCATAGGCCGGGGCCGGGAGACGGTCCGGCACATAGACTGCCGAGAATTCATCTCGCATTTTCACGGATTTCGTCGGCAAATTTTCCAAAATCAGGTCTGTTAACAGGTTTTAAAACCGCCTTAACGCCGACTCCTGCCTCTCGCCAAGGTATTAACACCAACGATTGACAGTACGGATTTCGATTGGTTTTTTGAATGATGTTTGCAGGCGCGAAAAAGACTTTTCCTAAAAAGCAAAACAATCGCCCTGGTCGATCCGATGCTGCGGAGAACCCCATGCGTGCTGTTCTGGTTGAACCGAACCCCCTGATCGCCGACGCGCTCGGCCGTCAGCTCGGCATGGGGAAGATCCGCTACGACCGCCAGGACTGGGCCGGGCTGGAGGAGCTTCTGCAACAGCAGGGGGCGGAAGGACTTGGCTACGACGCCATCGTCCTGGGCAGCGTCGACGATCCGGCGCGCTGCGTGGCGGCGCTGCGGGCGCATCAGGTCGGGGCGGCGATCCTCTGCCTGCTCGACCGGCGCTGCGTGGCGACGACGGTGGAGCTGCTGCACGCCGGGGCCGACGACGTGCTGGTCAAGCCGGTGGTCAGCGCCGAGGTGCGGGCGCGCATCGAGGTGGCGCGGCGGCGCTCGCGCGGCTTGCTGAGCAACGCGGTGCGGGTCGGGCAACTGACGGTGTTCCTCGACGGGCGCGACCCGGAGGTCGCCGGCGAGCGGCTGCGGCTGAGCCAGCGCGAGCACGCCATCCTCGGCGTGCTGGCCGCCCACCACCGCCGCGTCGTCTCCAAGGAGCACATCTACGACGAGGTCTACGGCCTGTCCGGCGCCGACCCGCTGGACAAGGTCATCGACGTCTACATCTGCAAGCTGCGCAAGAAGATCGCCGAGGCCACCGGCGGCGCCCGCTACATCGAGACCGTCTACGGCCGCGGCTACAAGTTCGAGGCCCCGCCCGAGCATGAGGACCCTGCCCCGGCCCGGCCGGCACGCCGGGTGTTGCCAGGCTACGCGGCGTTTGGGCGTGGGGGTGGCGAGGCGCGGCTGGCGGGGTGAGGGCGGACACGATCTGAGTGCCGCGCGTTTCCCTTTTTCGTCCGGCATGTCACTTTTCGCGGGCAGGCGTTGTCATCCCCTTCGTGGCTGCACTTTCGAAGGAGGCGACGATGGCCAAGGACATCGCAACGATTGACCCTCGGTCCCCATGTCTGACGCTGATAAACGTTTACGAGGTCGAGCCGGAGAAGCAGGCCGCCTTGGCGAAGGCCCTTTCGGAATCGACCGAAAACACCATTCGCCATCAGCCCGGCTTCATGTCGGTCTGCATCCATAGCAGCCTCGACGGGAAGAAAATCGTGAACTACGCCCAATGGGCATCCAAGGAGCACTTCGAGGGCTTCATGAAGAAGCCCGAGACGCAAGAGCAACTCAAACAGTTCGCGGGCCTCGCGACGTCGGTCACCCCGAGCCTCTACACGGTCGAAGCCGTTCACGCTGAATAACGAAGGAATGGCAAGGCGGCAGGACCATGGACGACATCACCACCGACCCATCATTCTCTGAAATTCGCCCCCGCCTCATCCGCCTCGCATACCGGATGCTCGGATCGGTGGCGGATGCCGAGGACGTCGTCCAGGATGCCTATCTCCGCTGGCTGGCGACCGATCGCGAGACGATCCGGCAGCCGGCGGCCTTGTTGCACACCATCGTCACGCGCCTTTGTCTGAACGAACTGAAATCCGCGCGGCGCAGGCGCGAGACCTACATCGGGCCGTGGCTGCCGGAACCCATCGTTGACGCGGGGGAATTGGATTCCATCGACGATATCACGCTCCCGTTGATGATCGCGCTGGAGCGTCTGTCGCCGTTGGAGCGGGCCGCCTTTCTGCTGCACGATGTTTTCGGCATGGGGTTCGATGAGGTCGCCAACACCATAGGCCGTGAAGCGGCAGCATGCCGCAAACTGGCCAGCCGGGCGCGTGAGCATATCCAGGCGGCTCGCCCACGCTTCCTCGTGACGGAAGCGCATGGGCTGGAGATCGCTGCGGCGTTCTTCGCCGCGTCGCGCGACGGTGACATGGACCGGCTGCGTTTGCTTCTCGCCGATGATGTCATTGCCAGCGCGGACGGCGGTGGCAGGGTGCCGGCTTCGCAACGTCCATTGATCGGAATCGATGAGGTGATGGCGCGGCACGTCCAGCTTGCGCAAGAGTTCAACCAGTCGCCGTCCCTTCTTATACGCTATGCCATGATCGACGGGCTTCCCGGCTTCATCTCCGTCGAGGGCGGCCGGATCGTGCAGACCACCGCCTTGCACATCGAGCAGGGAAAAATTGTCGCGATCTACATCACCAGAAATCCGGACAAGGTGCGGCACCTGGACGAGCACTGTCGCGAAGTACGGATCAAAATCGAGCTGAACTGAGCCGGATCAACGGCTTCAGCCCGTCCCTTCCGGGTTTCGACGGACGCTCAGCCCGACCAGTCCGCGCTGAGAGCCTCCTCTTCCAAATCCAGCCAGGCCCCGGCCAGCGGCCCCACCGTCAGGTCGCCACCCAGGCCCGCGTCGCCCATGGCTCCGGCGAACCCGTCCTGCATGTCGGCCAGCGCGGCGGAGGACAGGCCGCCGCCGGTCTGCAGCGTCACATCGAACCGCCGCCCCTCCCCCGCCGCGACGAGTTGCACCGCCCCCAGCGCCGGCAGCCGCATCTGCAGGACCAGCGCGCTTCCTGTCTGAAGGTCCGCCCCGTCGGAAATGGCGCAGAGCAGGCCGCAGCAGCCGCCCGACGCCGTGCCGTCCATCACCGGGATGCTCATCACCCGCCACTCCCGCCCGTCGGCGGTGCGGCGGTGGCGCGGCGCCAGCGCCAAGTCGAGATCGTCCAGCAAGGCGCCGCCGTCGAGCTGCTCCAGCAACCGGCAGCGCTTCGGCCCCAGCCACGCCCGCGCGCCGTTGGCGGTCGCCGCCAGGAAGAAGGCCAGCCCGAGGCCGAAGGTGGAATCGCAGCGCGGCAGCCCGCCGCGCAGCTCCTGCGCCGCCCGCGGGTCCAGCGCCTCCACCACCGCCAGCAGATGGCCAACCTCGGCGACCGCGTCCGGCATCAGCACACCCATCAGTGGACAACGACCATCAATAGACGACGGCGTCCGCTTCGTCCGATTGCGGAAGGACGATTGCCCCGTCGTCCGCCATCGCCTTGGCGACCTGCACGATCTCCGCCTGCGCCTCGTTGACGTCGCGCATGCGCACCGGCCCCATGTTTTCGATCTCGTCCTGGAGGATCATGCGGGCACGCTCGGATAGGACCGACAGGAAATGGTCGCGCTGCAGCGCCTCCGCCCCCTTCAGCGCGATGGCCAGTTGGCCGGTGTCGCAGCGCCGGATCACCGCCTGGAGCGACACGCGGTCGAGCCGCAGCAGATCCTCGAAGGTGAACATGAGCTGGCGGATGCGGTGGGTCGAATCCGGCATCACCGCGTCCAGGTCGGTGAAGATGTCCGCCATGGTGTCGCGGTCGATGCGGTTGAAGATGTCGGCCATCCGCTCGTGCGTGTCGGCGCCGTGGGTGCGGGCGTAATTCGCCATGAACTCGTTGTGCAGGATGGATTCGATGTCCAGCAGCACCTCGCGCTGCACGGATTCGATCTGGATCATCCGCTCGATCACCTCCAGCCGCAGCGCCGGAGCCAGCAGCGGCAGCACCTTGGCGGCGTGGTCGCTGCGCATGCGCGACAGGATGACCGCCGCCGTCTGCGGGTACTCGCCCGCCAGATAGGTGGCGAGCACGGCCTCGTTCACGTTGGACATCTTCTCCCACATGGTGCGGCCGGCCGGGCCGCGGATCTCGCCCATGATCTCCGACACGCGGTCGTCGGGCAGGAAGCGGGAGAGCATGCGCTCCGTGCTGTCGTAGGAGCCGACGACGGAGCCGGTGTTGGCGAAGCGCTCCGTGAAGCTGCGCAGCAGCGCCTCGACGAGGTTGGAGGTGACGTTGCCCAGGCTGGCCATGGCGCGGCTGACCATGCGGATCTCGTCGTCGTCGAGCTTCTCCATCAGGCGGGAGCCGCGCTCCTCGCCCAGCGCCAGGAAGATCACCGCGGTCCTCTCCGACCCGCTCAGGCTCTTGAAATTGTCTCGGATCTTGATCGGCATGCCCATGCTGGCACCTCAGAAGAAGCGGTCGGCGGTCAGGGTGGAGTGGTCGGAGTCGTCATCCCGCTCCAGCGGGCGGTCGCCCTGCAGGCGGTCGTGACGGAAGGCGTTCGCCAGGACGCTGCCGGCGACCAGCACCATGCGGTGCGGCACCAGCGGGTTGGGGTCGAGCGCGTTCAGGAGGGTGACGACGGCCGTCTCGTCGTCCACCGTGACGCCCCGCCGTCGGGCGAAGGCGGTCACGCTGTCGGCCATCCCCGACGCCCCGGTGGGGGGCGCGGCGGGGGGCGCCGACAGGCCGGCGGAGGGAACGGCGGGCAGCAGCCGGGGCTCGGTCATCGCGTCAGGTTCCCCCATAGGAGCGGATCAGGCTGTTGGCGATCAGGAACCAGCCGTCGGTCAGCACGAAGAAGATGATCTTGAAGGGAAGCGCGATCATCACCGGCGGCAGCATCATCATGCCCATCGCCATCAGCACCGCCGCCACCACCATGTCGATCACCAGGAAGGGCAGGAAGATCAGGAAGCCGATCTCGAAGGCGCGGCGCAGCTCCGACAGCAGGAAGGCCGGGACCAGCACGCGCAGGTCGGCGGTGGCCGCCGTCTTCGGCTGCTCCGCCTCCGGCTTGCCGGTGAAGCCGGCGAAGGCCGACAGGTCCTTGTCCCGCACCTGGGAGACCATGAAGTTGCGGAAGGGCTCGACCATCCGCTCCAGCCCCTGCTCCTGGGTCACCTGCTCGTTCAGCATGGGGCGCAGCCCGTCCTGCCACGCCGCGTCGAAGACCGGCCCCATGATGTGGAAGGTCAGGAACATGGCGAGGCTGATCAGCACCATGTTCGGCGGCGACTGCTGAAGCCCGAGCGCCGAGCGCAGCAGCGACAGCACGACGATGATCCGGGTGAAGGAGGTCGCCATGACCAGCAGGCCCGGCGCCACGCTGAGCACCGTCAGCAGGACGATGCCCTGGATCACACGCCCGGACAGCGACCCGCTCTCCCCCGTGGCGCTGCCGAGCGCGCTGCCGATGGAGGACAGGTCCAGCCCGCTGCTCTGCGCCCAGGCCGCCGCGGGAAGCAGAACGGCGAGAACGAGGGCAAGGGCGGGCGGAAGCAGGCGTCGGATCATGGCGGAGCCCCGTGGATGCGGCACAAGGGGGGTCAATCGATCGCCAGATCGGTGCGCACGATCTCGGTCAGCGTCACGCCCAGCCGCTGGTCCTCGACGATCACCACCTCGCCGCGGGCGACCAGACGGTGGTTCACCAGAACCTCCACCGGCTCGTCCACCTTGCGCTCCAGCTCCACCACGGCGCCGCGGCCGAGCTTCAGGAGCTGCGCCACCAGCATACTGGTGCGGCCGAGCACGACCTGGACGTCCACCGGGACGTTGTAGATGGCGTTCATCGAGCCGCCGGCGATCGCCGCGGCGGGGATGCCGGCGGCGTCCTTCTCGGCTGGCTTGGCGTCGTCTTCCAGAACGTCGAGGTTCAGTGGGGCCATGATGCGGTGCTTTCCGTGTCGATGAAGAGGTCATGTTCGGTGGACAGGGCGGCCAGCGCGCGGTCGCACAGGCCGTCGACGGCGCGCTCCACCGCGGCGGGGTCGTAGCGCAGTCCCCCGGCTTCCCAAGCGGCGTCGAGCCCGCCGGGCGGCAGGGACGGGTCGGCGACGACCTCCAGCGCGCCCTTGAAGCCAAGGGACTCCGGGTCGGCCAGCCGGGCGCGGACGGGCTCCGCCAGATCGGGATGGACACGCAGCCGCAGCCGCGGCGACCCGCCGGCCAGCCGCAGGGCATCCGTGGCGAGCCGTTCGGTCTCCGCCGCCCCGATCCGCTCCAGCAGCGCCGGGGCGAGACGGCGGACGAGCGCCAGCATCACCGCCGACCCCTGCGCCTCGACCCCGCGCAGGGCGTCGGCGAAGCGACCGTCCAGGGCGGCAAGCTGCTCGTCGAGGTGGGAAAGCGCCTGCGCCAGCGCGGCGTCGGTGCGGGCCACGGCCTCCGCCGCGCCCTCGCGCCGACCCTGCTCCACCCCCTCGGCGAAGGCGCGGACTTCGGCGCCGTAGACGGCGGCCTGGAGATGGCGTTCGGAATGGACGATCGCGTCGAGCGGATCGACGGGGTCCGGCTCGGGAGGGGCGCCGAACTCCGCGGCCGCCTGCGCTGCAGCCTGGGCCGTGCTGTCGAAGCGCTGGTCGAAGCGGTAGCGCGGGTAGCCCATCAGACCGCCTCCTCGTAGAGCCAGGAGCGCAGGATGTCGATCGCCTCATCCGGGTACTGGTCGACGATGTCGCCCAGCCGGCGGATGGAGGAGGCGCGCACCCGGCCCTCCACCGTGCGCAGCTCGATGAGCTGGTCCATCGTCTCCTCGATGCCCGGCAGGGCCGCGGTTGCCGGATCGCCCGCGTCGGTGAGCTGCGCCGCCTGCATGGCGGGATCGCCGCCCATGGCCGGACCGGTGAGCTGCGGCATCGCCGCTCCCGCGGCCAGCGCCGGGGCGGCGGCTTCGGCCGCCACGGGCTCCGGCGCCGGGAAGACACGGCGGATCAGCGGGCGCAGCCCCAGCACGATCAGCAGCCCGCAGAGCACCAGCAGGATCACCCACTGGATCAGCGTCATCACGTTGCGGCTGAGCGTGTCGACGATCTCCGCCATCGGCTCGCGGGCGCCCAGTTCGGGGGCGAGGTTGACGAACTCCAGGTTGTCGACGGTGACCCGGTCGCCGCGCGCCTCGCTGAAGCCCATGGCGGAGCGCACCAGCTCGGTGATGCGCTGCAGTTCCTCGGGCGAGCGGGCCTCGTAGCTGCGGGTGCCGTCCTGCGCGGTCGCCCAGGTGCCGTTGACCAGCACGGCGACGCTGACCCGGCGGATGTCGCCCGGCTCGATCACCGTTTCGCGGGCGATATTGGAAATCTCGTAATTGACCGTCTCCTCCTGGCGCTTGGAGTCGGAGGAGGAGCGGTTGTTCTGGGCCTGAGCGCGGACTTCGCGCTGCGGCAGGTTCTGCTCGGCGGTGACCGGCGGCTCGCCCGTGCTGTCCAGGCTGCGGTCCTGCTCCTGCACCGTCTGGGTGGAGCGGACCACTTGGCTGTTCGGGTCGAAGCTCTGGCTGCGCACGACCTCCCGCTTGGTTTCGACGTCGACAGCAACCTGAACGCGAACATTCCCCTGCCCCAGCCGCGCCACCAGCATCTGTTCGATGGCGCGGGAGATACGCGTCTCGTGCCCGGCGCGCAGCCCGTCCACCTTCGCCGAGGAGCGGGCGTCGCCGTCCTCCTCGGTCAGCAGCACCTCGCCGGAGGCGTCGAGCACGGTGACGGCGCTCGGCTTCAGGTTGGGCACGGCGGCGGAGACGAGGTGGCGGATCGACAGCGCCTGCCGCCGCTCCAGCGGCGCCCGGCCTCGCATGCGCACCACGATGGAGGCGGTCGGGGTCGGGGCGGCGCGCGAGAACTCCTCGCGATCGGGCAGCACGATGTGGACACGCGCCGCCTCGATGCCCGACAGCGTCTCGATGGTGCGGGCCAGCTCGCCTTCCATGGCGCGCAGCCGGTTCATCCGCTGCATGAAGCTGGTGATGCCCAGCGGCTTGTCGGTGTCGAACAGCTCGTAGCCGATGCCGCCGCGCGACGGCAGGCCCTTCTCAGCCAGCAGCATGCGCAGCCGCGGCACCTCGGCCTCCGGCACCTGGACGGCGGTGCCGTCGAAGGCGGCCGACACCGGCACGCCCATGGCCTCCACCGCCTTGACGATGCGCCCGGCCTCCGCCGGTTCCAGCCCGGTGTAGAGCGGCGTCATGTGCGGCCGCGACAGCAGCACCGCCATGGTGGCGACCGCCAGGACGATGCCGACACCCGTGCCGGCCAGCACCAGAAGGCGCGTGCGCCCAAGCGTCCGCAGATTGTCGATCAGTCCCGTCACGACACCCGCACCTTTAAAGTTTCCGAAAAGCGGGGACCGTAATGTTCACCCCGTGAGCCTTCACAACCTACCGGGATGACTTTTAAGCGGAGTAAAAGCCGCGAAGATCGACCGGAAGGAAGTCGCTAAAACTTGATCGTTTAAAACAGTATCTCAAATTTTCGGTATTTTGGAGGCGCCGGCCGCGATGAATACAGATGCTGGAAAGGCAAGGACGGGAACGCCGGGCCGGCAGCGGATGTACGTCATCGTGCTGCCGCTGGCCCGGCTGGCCCTGGGCGCGGCCGCCCTGTGCGGCGTCGCCGCGGCCGGATTCGGCGGCTACTGGATGGCCGTCGGGCCGGACGGGGTGGCGCGGCTGTTCGAGGGCACGCCCATCGCCGAGCCGGCCCAGGCGACGCTCGACATGCCGGAGCTGCTGGTGAACTTGCGCCCCGACACGCCGTCGCGCTTCATGAAGATCGGGGTGACGCTGGCCTTGGCGCCCAAGGACCGCGGCCGGGTGGAGCAGGCGATGCCCCACCTCGTCAACGCCCAGCAGGAGTTCCTGCGCAACATCGACCAGCACGACCTGCGCGGTTCCGCCGGTCTGCTGCGGCTGCGCGAGGAATTGCGCCGCCGCTTCAACCTGATCCTCGGCCCGGACACGGTGTCCGACGTCCTGCTGCGCAGCCTTCTCACCCAATAGCCGACCCAGAGGAACGGATGAGCACTCCCATCGACACGGACGACGGCGGCGGCGACCATGACGGCGGCACCGGAGACGATCTCGACTGGGGCCTGGACGCCGGCTCCGGTGAGTCCGAGGCCGCCGCCCTGATGGCCGACACCAAGGAGCTGAGCCAGGAGGAGATCGACCGCCTGCTGAACTTCGCCGTTGGGCCGCAGACGGAATCCGCCGGGCAGACCCGCGCCATCGAGCGGCTGATCAGCACGACGACGGTCAACAAGGACCGCCTGCCGATGCTGGACGTGGTCTTCGACCGCATGGTCCGGCTGCTGAACACGTCGCTGCGCCAGTTCTCCTCGACCAGCGTGGAGGCCAGCCTGCTGCGCATCGACTGGCTGCGCTACAACGAGTTCCTCGACACCATCGAGCTTCCGGCCCTGGTCGGCGTCGCGCGGGCGGAGCAGTGGGACAACCACATCGTCGTGTCGGTCGACAGCGCGCTGATCTACTGCATGATGGACGTGCTGCTGGGCGGACGGCGCAGCCGCGCCCGGCGCATCGACGGGCGCACCTACACCTCCATCGAGCGCAAGATCACCGAGCGGCTCATCCGGGTCATCCTCCAGGATCTCAGCCAGTCCTTCGACCCGATCACGCCCATCGACTTCACCTTCGACCGGCTGGAGACGAACCCGCAATTCGCCACCATCACCCGCGCCACCAACGCGGTGATCCGCGTGCGCATCGCCGTGGAGGTGGAGCGCCGCGTCGGCCACGCCGAGGTGGTCATCCCCTACGCCACGCTGGAGCCGGTGCGCGGCAAGCTGGTGCAGACCTTCATGGGCGAAAAGTTCGGCCACGACACGGTGTGGGAAAACCATCTGAAGGCCGAACTGATGCGCGCCAAGCTGGACCTCGTTGCGGTGCTGCAGCAGACGCAGGTCTCGCTGGGCGAGGTGCTGAACTGGGAAAAGGGCACCTCGCTGAAGCTGCGCATCGACCCCGACGCGCCGGTGGTGCTGCAAAGCAAGACCACCCCCCTCTTCGCCGGCCACATGGGCCAGCGCAACGGCAACATCTCCGTCAAGATCGACACCGACCTGGAGACCAAGCAGGAGCTGATCGATGGTCTCATTCCTCATTGACGCCGTTCTGGCGGTCATGCTCGTCACCGCCACGGTGTTCCTGGTGATCGTCAACAAGCGGCTGAAGGTGATGCGCTCCAGCCAGGCCGAGATCGGCGCGCTGATCGGCACCTTCTCCAAGACCATCGACGAGACGGAGGCCTCGGTGCAGCGGCTGGTCGCCGCTGCGACCGAGGCCTCGGCCAAGCTGTCCGACGGGCTCGACCGCGCCAAGGGCGTGACCGAGGAGGCGGCGCTGGTTCTCGGCTCCTGCGAGCGGGCGTCCAAGCGCATCGAGGCGTCCGTGCAGGAGGCCCGCGCCCTGGTCCGCCGGCTGGAGGACGGCCCGGCGCCGCGCCCGCGGCCTCGCCCGGTCCCGCCGCCCGCCACTGTCCCCGCCTCCGTCATGGAACCGGTGCCGGCCCCCGCGAACGCCGCTTCCGCACTGGATAGCGACGCGGTGGAGGACGAGGACGGTTTCCGCCCGATGCGCGTCGCCGCGCTGGCCGGGGCCGCCGCACGCCCGGCGGAGGAACCGTCGCCCGTCCCGGAGGCCGCCATCGAGACCGCCGAAGCCACCGTGGACACCGGCGGCGCGCGGCAGCAGGCCGCCAACGCCTTCTACGCCCGGCTGCGGGCCATCGGACCGGAGCGCTGAGCCATGCTGCGCGTACTTCCCATCACGCTGGTGGCGATCCTGATGGTGCTGCCGCTCAAGCTCGGCTCGCTGATGGAAGGGCTCCCGGTGGTCGCCCAGCAGTTCGACCGCGAGTTCGGCAAGCATGAGCGCCCCTGGGCCAAGGACCTGAAGGGCGGAGCGGAGTCCTCCTCCGGGGAAACCTCGGCCGCACCGACGCCCGCACCGGCAGGCCCGGCAATGGCGGCGCTGCCGATGACCCCGGCCGCCCCGCCCGTGGACGCCGCCCTGCCCGCGGCGAGTTGCACCGACCCGGCTCTGCGCGCCGCCATAGCGGAGCAGAAGGCCGACGTGAGCGCCCGCACCCGCCATCTCGGCGAGGCGGAAGCGGTGCTGGCCGCCGCCGAGACCCGCGCCACCGCCCAGATCCAGAAGCTGAGCGCCATCAAGCGCGACGTGGAGGCGCTGATGCAGCAGCGCTCCAACCTCCAGCAGGAGGATCTGAAGCGCATGGTGACGATCTACGAGACGATGAAGCCGCGCGACGCCGCGCGCATCTTCAACGACCTGGAAACCGACATCATCATCGACGTGCTGGACCGCATGGCCGAGCGCCGCTCCGCCCCGATCATCGCGGAGTTGGAGGACGGCAAGGCGCGCGAGGTCACCCGCCTCGTCCTGCAACGCCGCGCCCTGCCCGGCGACCGCCCGCCGCCGCCCGCCCCGCTGCCCGTCCGCCTGATGCAGACGCCGACGAACTGAACCCGGCCCCGGCTGCCAGACACGCGGTTCTCTCACCAAGAGACATCATGCCCAGCCTTCCCGACGTCATTGCCGCCCCGCCGCCCCGCCCCGCCCGCTCCGCGGAGGCGACGGCAGCGCCGTCCTCCGGCGCGCCGGGCGAGCGCGAGGCGTCCGGCACGCCCTTCGCCGACCTGCTGGACGACGCGGCGGAACGCGGCGGCGCCGAGGCGGACGTGGACCAAGCGGACTCCTCCGCCCAGACCGGTGGCGCCCAGACCGGTGGCGCGCCGGCCGGCGCCGACGCCGCCCTGGCGGCGCTCCTGCCGCTGCTGTCCCCACCGCCGCCCGCTACGGCGCCCGGCATCGCGGCGGCCGGCGACTTGCCGGAGTTCGTGCCTTCGACCGGCGGCCTGCCGGTGGTGCCACCCGTCACGGCTCCCCCGGCGGAAACCGCCGCGACGCCCCAGCCGCCGGCTCCGGCCCAACCCGCTCCGCCGCCGCCAGCCGCGTCGCTGTCCGTAGCGCCCACCACCGCGGCAACCCCGGACGCCAAACCGGACGGGACGCCACCGCAGGCCGCGACCGACTCCGCGGCACCCGCCACCCCGTCCGTTGCCCTGCCGGCTTCCGGCGCCAAACTGGACTCGGCCCCGCTGTTCCAAGCCAAGGACCCCGCGACGCCTACCAAGGGCGACGCGACGCAGGCTCCCTCCCCCCAGCTTCAGCAGGCGGCCCAGGCGGGCGGCAACGCCGCGTCCAACGGCGGCACCGGCCAGAATTCAGGGCAAGGACAGGGGCAAGGCCGCGGCAATCTGACCGGACCGGAAGCCTTGTCGGCGCTGTCCTCCCCGGCGGACCCCGTCGGCACGGCACCATTTCCCTCCACCCTCGCCCCGCCGGCGGCCCACGCGGCGGCCCATTACGCGGCGCATCCCGGCGAGAACGCAGCGGCGCGGCTGCCCGCCGCCCAGGTGGCCGGCCAGTTGGTGCGCGTCGTCGAGGCGGGCGGCGGCGAATTCCACATCGACCTGAAGCCGGAGGAGCTTGGCCCCGTCCGCGTCGTCGCCGAGCTGAGCGGCGCCCGCGTCGCCCTGCATGTCCAGGCCGAAAGCCCGGAGACGCTGGCCCTGCTGCGCCGGGACATCCATCACCTGGAGCGCGCCCTGTCCGACGCCGGGTTCGAGCTGGACGGCGGCACCCTGAACTTCTCGCTGCGGGGCGACGGCGAGCCGCGCGGCTTCGCCTTCTCCGGCCAGGGCGACGGGGCGGGAGGGCGCCAGGATGGCCCCGGACGGGCGATCCGCCTCGCCGATTCCTCCGGTGCCCTGCCGCCCGAACGCGCCGCCCGCCCCATCGACGGCCTCGTCGACATCTCCGTCTAGCCGCAAGGACCCGCCATGACCACGACCGCGGCCACCAACACGGCCACCACACCCCCCTCCGCCGCCGCGAAAAAGCAGACGGTGGATTACGAGGCGTTCCTGAAGCTGCTGACCGCGCAGCTGCGCAACCAGGACCCGCTGTCACCCATGGACGCCACCCAGTTCATGACTCAGCTCGCCCAACTCTCCACCGTGGAGCAGGGCGTGCGGACGAACGAGACGCTGGGGCAGGTTCTGGACACGCTGAAGAACAGCGGCATGCGGCTGGATATGGCCTATCTGGGCCGCAAGGTGGAAGCCGCATCGGACCGCATCAGCCTGTCGGAGGGCAAGGCGGAAATGGCCTACGCCATCGACGGGGCCGCCGCATCGGTGAAGATCGAGGTGGTGAACGACGCCGGGCAGGTGATCTACAGCGCCCCGGGCAGCCCGAAGACGGGCCGTCAGACCTTCACCTGGGACGGCAAGCGCAGCGACGGCGCCACCGCCGCGGACGGCACCTACCTCGTGCGCGTGACGGCGAAGGACAAGACCGGCGCGTCGCTGACCACCGCAACCGTGACGACCGACACGGTGAAGGAGGTGCGCAGCGTCAACGGCGAGACGCAGTTCGTTCTGAAGGGCGGCGCCACGGTGAAAGGCACGGACATCCTGTCCGCATCCTGATGGCCGCAACGCTGGAAGCGACGCGCGGGCCGGCAGGGGAGGACTGTTTCCCCGCCGGCCCGCGGCCTTTTTACGAGAACCAGGAGTCGGTGACGCCGGTCAGGCCGACCACGGTGATGGTGCTCTTGTCGGACAGGGTGAAGACGGTGTTCTTGCCGACGGTCTGGGCGCTCGCCTTGATGTCCGCGATGCTGATGCCGGCGATCGCGAAGCCCAGGATGTCCTCGTCCGGGTTGAACTCGAACACATAGTCGTTCCCGCCGCCGAGCGTGAAGGCGAAGATGTCCTTCCCCGCACCGCCGATCAGCCAGTCGTCACCGCCGAAGCCCCAGAGCACGTCGTCACCGGCTCCGCCGAACAGCGTGTCGTTGCCATCCTCGCCGACCAGGGCGTCGTTGCCGTCGCCACCGTCGATCAGGTCGTTGCCCGCACCGCCGCCGATCAGGTCGTTGCCCATGCCGCCGAGGATGGAGTCGTTGCCGTCCCCGCCCACGATGGTGTCGTTGCCCGCGTCGCCGGTCAGCAGGTCGTCGCCGTTCATGCCAAACACAACGTCGTTGCCCTCGCCGCCGATGGCGGTGTCGTTGCCATCCTCGCCCATCAGCCAGTCGTTGCCGGCGTCGCCGCTGAGCAGGTCGTTGCCGTTGCCGCCGCCGACCACGTCGTCGTCGTCGCCGCCCAGAAGCGTGTCGTCGTCGTCGCCACCGTGGAGGGTGTCGTTGCCCGCGTCGCCGGCCAGCAGGTCGCGCCCGGTGGTGCTGGCCACCACGTCGTTGCCGCCGCCGCCGCGGGTGGTGTCGTCGCCCGGACCGAGGTTGATCACCTGGGCGCTGTCGTCACCGATGGTCAGGCTGTTGCCCTCCCCGCCGGTGAAGGTGCCCTGGCCGACCAGCACCGCGAAGTCCACTTGGTTGAGGACGACCGAACCGCCGGGGTTGCTGCCCATGTTGATGATGAGTGCTTCACGCGGCGCACCGGCGGTGGCGGTGCCGGTGATGGTGACCGGTCCCGGGCCCGTCGGGGTCAGCGTGCGCAAGATCACCTGCTCGGACGTTCCGGCCACAAAGCCGGCCAGTTCTGTCCGGATCGCGGCGCTTCGGCTTTCCGGCAGCACCATGGCGAGCATACCGGCGAAAACTCCGGCCGTCTGGCTACTCTCCACGGTGGACTGCGGGCCATAGGCATTCACGCTGCTGCCGTCCACGACCTGGGCCTGCAACAGCGGGCCACTTCCCGCTCCCTGCATGAGCGTGAAGGTCGCCCTTCCGAACTCACCCGCCAGCATTGAGTACGGCTGGGTCTGGACAAACGCGACGCCCAGGCCGGAGGGAGGGGCGCTCGGTGTCGTTTCGACCCAAAGGAGTCCCACCGTTTCCCTGCCGATCGGCTGGGTGCCGGTTGGGTTGCCGTTGCTGCCACCCGTCGCCACATCGTCGTTGCGGATGGTGCCAGTCGCCGAGGCCGTCCCGATCGTGCCGCCGCTGGCGTTTGACAGCGTAACCGTGAAGGTCTCGTCGGACTCCACATCCCGGTCGCCCTGGACGTTGACGGTGATCCGGGCGGTCTGCTCGCCCGCCGCGAAGGTGACCGTGCCGTACGGCAGGGTGGAACCGGCGAAATCACTAGCGGACGTCGGGGCGCCGCCGCTGCCCGCCACCACGTAATACGCGGTGGTCAAACCGGAGGTATCGCCCGTGCGGGTGACCAGGAAGATCAACGCAGTCGTTCCGTCGTTGCCTTCCAAGGCGCTGCCGTTCTCCGCCGCGATGGACAGCGACGGCGGCGGCGGTGCCGTGTTCTTGATGACCCCCGTCGCCACCGCGGTGCCGAGGGTGGCGCCGTTCGGGTTGGAGAGCGTGACCGTGAAGGTCTCGTCCCCCTCGTTCAACGCATCCGTCGCGATGGCGATCTCGACGGTCTTCGTCGTCTCGCCGGCCGCGAGGCTAACGGTGCCGGTCGGGAAGGCGTTGCCCAGGAAATCCGCCGCGGACGCCGCGTTCGGCCCGCTGCCGGCCACCGTGTAGGTGACGCTGACCGGGTCGAGGGCGTTGTCGCTGCGGGTGATGGTGAAGGTCGCCTTGGCGTTCGCCCCTTCCTGCACGATGGCCGAGGCCGCCGCGATGTCCAGGCGGGGAGTGAGCGCGCCGTCGTCGTTCTCGATCGTCACGGTCGCCCGCGGCGCCGCGATCACCGCCTGGGTGGCGGCTCCGGCCTGTTGCGACAGGGTGACGGCGAAGGTCTCATCGGTCTCCGCCACCGCGTCGCCGGCCACCGCGACGGTGATCGTCGCGGAGGTCTGCCCGGCGGCCAGGGTCACCGTCCCGCTGGGGAGCTGACCACCGAAGTCCGCGGCGTCCGCCGCCCAGGTGCCGAAGCCCGTCACGGCGAAGTCGAGCACCAGATCGGCGCTGGGGTCGCCCGTGCGGTAGACGTCGAAGACGACGTTCGTGCTGCCGCTGTTGCGCTCCGTCACCGTGGCGGTGCGGGCCGCGATGGTGATGACCGGGGCGGCGGGCGGCGCGTTCGACGTGTTAGACTGCTGCGTCGGAGCGTTGGTCTGCGTGGCCCCCTTCAGGAAGCTGGCGTCGCCGGTCAGCGCCACGTCGAGCAGGGCCGCCTGCCGCAACGCCGGATCGGTGATGCCGGCGGCGTCCAGCAGGGCCTCCGCCCGCTGGCGCAGCGCCTCGGGCAGGGCGTCCACCGACAGCACCTGCCGCGGGAAGCTGCGGTCGGTGTAGGTCGCCGTCGTCTCGCCCTGGCCATAGTCGAAGAGCGAGGTTTGCTGCGTCACCCGCCAGCCGTCGGCGTAGCTGCCGTACAGCACCGCATAGTCGATGGGCTGCGACAGCACCGTTCCGTCGGCCAGCGCCAGATCGTTGGAGGCGTCGCCGTCGAGGTTGCCCATCAGGCCCTCGATCGACCCCGCCGCACGGCTCGGCGACAGGTAGAGCTGAAGGTCGACGCGGTCGGCCTCGACCGTGACGATGAGCTGCTCCTGGTTCGAATAGACGATGGTGTAGACGTTGCCGGAGCGGAAGATGTGCCCGTCGCCGACGGCGAGCGACCCGGTGGCGTCCGGAATGTCGGTCGCCACCCCGTCGATGCGCAGCGGGTGGGCGGAGTCCTTCGCATTGATGGACACCCGCGCCGCGCCGATCTTCGTCGCCACCGCCGTGTTGATCGACACCGCGTCGCCCAGCGCCGCGGTGCGGAGCTGCACGATCCGCTCGTCACCCGACTTCGCGTTGACGTAGGTGAACTCGCCGACCGCCTGGAAGCTGTAATAGAAGCCGTCGAAGGTCACCAGATGCGGGTCTCCCCAGTTGGCGCCCGGACGGAAGCCCGGCGGCAGCGGCGGCGCCTGGTTGTCGTCGTTGAGGACGGTGCCGGTCGCCTGGCGGTTGCCCAGCTTGATGTTGGAGCCGTCCGCCGGGTTGGCCAGCGTCACCGCGAAGGTCTCGTTCGCCTCCGCCACGGTGTCGCCCAGCACATCCACCGAGATGGTCTTGCTGGTCTCGCCCGCCGCGAAGGTGACCGTGCCGTCATAGGGCAGGAAGCCGCCCGCCAGATCGCCGGCGCCCACCGGGTTGCTGCCTGTGCCGGCCACCGTGTAGCCGACCGACACCGCGCTGGTCGTGTCGCCGGAGCGGGTGACCGTGAAGGTGAAGCGGGTGGTTCCGCTGTTGCCCTCCGCCTTCGACAGCTGGCCCGGCTCGATGGCGACGACCGCCGGCAGGACGTTCGACGCCGTGCCGCCGGTCATCTCGAAGCGCCACAGGCCGTTCACGCCCGTGTTGCCCGCCGTGGTGTCGAGGGCGAGCATTCCTGCCTCGCTGCCCGACTGAGGCAGGATGAACAGGCCCGCCGTGTCGCCGTTGCCGGCGGTGTAGCCGGCCCGCGCGACCGTGTTTCCAGCGGTCTGCGCCCAGTTGACGGACTCGTAGCGGAACTCTGCGTCGAAGTCCCCGGCTTTGCGCCCGGTGGCGTCGGCGGCGTTGGTCAGGACGAGCTGGAAGGCGTTGCGCCCCCCGTCCGTGCCGCCGTTGGCCGCCACGTCGTCCCAGGTGATGACGATGGTCCCGGTGACCGGGTCGAGGTCGTAATAGACCCGGTTGGTGCCCTGGGAAGTGCCCCCCGGAGTCGCCGCGCCGGTGCCGCCTCGCGTGTCCACGTCGGACAGGAAGGGCGCGATCATCGCCGGGGCCGTCGCCGACAGCGCGCCGGCCGACGGACCGGCGGCCAGCGGCGCGTCGAAGGAGATGCTGCCGTTCGTGTTGATGTAGAAGCCGGTGTAGACCTTGCCGAAGACGTTGATGCCGTCGGCAAAGACCGACCGGATGTCGATGAAGGCGCTCGACCCGTCGTTGCTGCGGTCCAGCTCGTTCTCGCCGAAGCCGGCGGTGCCGCCCAGGCCGCCGATCAGCCGCGCCCCGATGGCGGAGGCCGGCGTCAGGTCGACCGTTTGGTCGGTGAAGCGCAATTCCTCCACCGCGGTGATGCGGGCGACGCCGTCCGCCTTGGTGCCGCGGGCGTGGGTGACGGTGATCGTGCCGCCGTTGTTGACGATGTCATAGTTCGCCTTCGCGTCGGTAAAGACCACCGCGTCGAGTCCGGCGCCGCCGTTGATGTCGTCGGTGCCGCCGCTGGCCTGGAACAGGTCGTTGCCGTCACCGCCGTTCAGCGTGTCGTCGCCGGCCCCGCCGTTCAGCGTGTCGTCGCCGGCGTCGCCGGACAGCAGGTCGTTGCCCTGACCGCCGTCCAGGCTGTCGTTGCCCAGACCGCCGGACAGGCTGTCGTTGCCGCCGTTGCCGGACAGCCGGTCATCACCGGCCTGACCCATCAGCCGGTCCGGCGTGTCGCCGCCGCTCAGCGTGTCGGCGTCGGCGGTGCCGGTCAGGTCGAGGCCGTTGGACCGCACGAGGACGCCGGCGCTGCCCTCGGCCTCCTGCAGTTCGTGGAAACCGGCCAGCGTCAGGGTAGCGTCGGCCACGCCGTCGCCGTTCGCGTCGAACAGCAGCTGGGTGGTGGCGCCGCCGGAGGTGACGAAGCGGAAACCGACCTGGGCACCGCCCGGCTGGGCCACGGTGCCGGTGAAGGGTCCGCTGCCGACGAAGGTGAAGGGAATACCGGACAGGTCGATGCGGTCGCCCGCCGCGAAGTCGGTGATGCGGTCGCCGTTCGCCTCCGCCACGCTGGCGTAGCGGAAGGTGTCGTTGCCCTCGCCGCCGCTCAGCACGTCCTCGCCGGCCCCGCCGGCCAGCGTGTCGTCACCGGCACCGCCATAGAGGAAGTCGGCGCCGCCGAGGCCGTCGAGGCGGTCGTCGCCGGCCCCGCCGGTCAGCGTGTCGGACGCCGCGCCGCCGGTCAGCGTGTCCGCGCCGTCGCCGCCGGTGGAGGAGATGGCGGTCACGCGGACCAGGACGCCGCTGTTCGACGGATCGGCGGCCAGCGCGTGGGTGCCGGCCAGATGGATGACGCGGTCCGCCACCCCGTCGCCGTCGATGTCGAACTGGAGATCGGTGGTCGCGAAGGCGCCCGTGCCGGAGTTGACGTAGTTCACCGCCACGCCGGAACCGAAGCGCTGGGAGAGCGGTGTGGTGCCGAGGAAGCTGGCCGACAGGCCGGAAATGTCGATGCGGTCGCCGGTGGCGAAGTCGGTGATCAGATCGCCGTTGATGTCGGTGGCGCGGGCGAAGACGAAGGTGTCGTTGCCGGCGCCGCCGGTCAGCTCGTCACGGCCTTCCGACCCAACCAGCGTGTCGTCGCCGTCGCCGCCGGACAGCGTGTCGCCGCCAGCACCGCCGGTCAGGCTGTCGCTGCCGGCACCGCCGGTCAACGTGTCGCTGCCCTCGCCACCATCCAGCGTGTCGTTGCCGTCGCCACCGTCCAGCCGGTCGTCGCCGCCAAGCCCTTCCAGCCGGTCGTCGCCGCCCAGGCCGGACAGGCTGTCGGCGCCGTCGCCACCGGTCAGCGTCTCGGCGGCGGCCGTGCCCGTCAGGGTCCTGTTGGAGACGCGGACCAGGACGCCCGTGCCGTCCTCCCGCAGGGCATGGGCGCCGGCCAGTTCGATCACGGAGTCCGCGATGCCGTCGCCGTCGCCGTCGATCTCCACGCGGGTGCGCTGCTGGCCTTCTGCACCGGTCACCGCGACGCGGATCTGGGCCGGGCCGAGATTGACGGACGAGCCGGTGAAGGCGTTGCCGCCGATGAAGGTGGCGTTGAGCGCCGACAGGTCGAGACGGTCGCCGTCCGCGAAGTCGGTGATGCGGTCACCCGCGGCGTCGCCCACGGTCAGCACGCGGAAGGTGTCGTTGCCGGCACCGCCGGTCAGCGTGTCGGCCCCGTCGCCGCCCAGCAGCGTGTCGTCGCCGTCGCCGCCGTCGAGCCGGTCGCGACCTTCCTCGCCATTTAGGCTGTCATTGCCGGCCCCGCCGGTCAGCGTGTCGTCACCACGCCCGCCAATCAGCGTGTCAGCGGCGGCCGTGCCCTCCAAGCGCTGGCTGGCGGCGCGCACCAGGACGCCCGGCGCCTCCGGGTCGCCCTGGAACACATGTTCTCCGGCGATCTCGATGATGCGGTCGGTCACACCGTCCGCGTTCAAGTCGATTTCCAGCAGCGTGTTCCGGAAACCCGGCTCGCCCACCGCGGAGAAGGTGATCGCAAAACCGTTCGGGTTGATGAGCGCCGACAGGTCGATGCGGTCGCCGTCAGAGAAGTCGGTGATCCGGTCGCCCGCAATGTCGTCCGCGGTGAAAACGAAGGTGTCGTTGCCGGCACCGCCCGTCAGACGATCGGTGCCCGCACCGCCGACCAGCGTGTCGTCGCCGTCGCCGCCGGACAGCGTGTCGTTGCCGACACCGCCGGTCAGGCTGTCGTTGCCGCCGCCGCCGGACAGGCTGTCGCGCCCGGCGCCGCCCTCCAGCGTCTCACCCGCGTCCGTGCCCGTCAGGACGAGATCGTCCACGCGGATCAGGATGGCGGCGTTGTCGGGCCTCGCCATCAGCGTGTGGGTGCCGGAGAGGATGATCATCCGCTCGCCGATGCCGTCGCCGTTCATGTCGAAGACCAGCCGGGTTTCGGCCAGCGGGCCGCTGCCGACGATGACGGCGTTCACCTGGGCCGGGCCGGGCTGTGCGACGCTGCCGGTGAAGGCGGCGGTGCCGATGAAGGTGACGTTCATGTCACGCAGGTCGATGCGGTCGTTGGGACCGAAATCGGTGATGCGGTCGCCGTCGATGTGGCCGGCCCGGTTGAAGCGGAAGCTGTCCCGCCCGGCCCCGCCGGTCATCAGGTCGCCGCCCGGCCCGCCGTTCAGCGTGTCGTCGCCGTCGCCACCCTCCAGCGTGTCGATGCCGTCGCCGCCGATGAGGGTATCGTTGCCGGCCCCGCCGATGATCAGGTCGTTGCCGTAATCGCCGCTCAGCGTGTCGTTGCCGTCCCCGCCGATCAGCGTGTCCGGACCGGAGGCGCCGGTCAGGCTGTCGTCGTCGGGCGTGCCGGTCAGGGCCTTGCCGTATTCCGTGATGAGAACGCCTGGCGTTCCCGCCAGCTCGACCAGAGGCACCACGCCGTTGAGCCACATGCCCACATCGGCGATGCCGTCGCCGTTGGAGTCGAGGACGACCGTCGTGGTGTCCGCGCTGTAATAGACGCGCAGTTCGGCGCCGCCCGGATTGGACACGCTGCCGGTGAACGCGCCCTCGCCGAGGAAGCGTGCGTTCAGCGCCGACAGGTCGAGTTGGTCGCCGGGGCCGAAGTCGAGGATGCGGTCGTAATTCATTTCCGACGCGGAACCGACGACGAAGCGGTCGTTGCCCGTGCCGCCTTCCAGCGTGTCGGCCCCATCGCCGCCGATCAGCGCGTCGTCGCCGGTGCCGCCCTGGAGCAGGTCGTTGCTGCCCAGGCCCACCAGCGTGTCGTTGCCGGCCCCCCCCGACAGCGTGTCGCGGCTGGGACCGCCCGTCAGGCTGTCGTTGCCGTCGGTGCCGGTCAGCGCCTGGGTCGGAATGCGGACGAGCACGCCCGGCGCGTTTGGATCGACCTTGAGATCATGCTCGCCGACGATCGTGAAGTAGGTGTTGATCCACCCGAAGCCGCTGTAGGACACCTCGACACGGGTCACGCCGCCGGAGATGACCGAGCGCACCTGGACCGGGCCGCCGCCGTTGGGATACGGGGTGAACTCCGCGGAACCGATGTAAAGTGGGTTCAGCGCCGAAAGGTCAATGCGGTCGCCATCCGTGAAATCGGCGATACGGTCGCCGTAGAGGTCGTTGCCGTTGGTGAAGCGGAAGGTGTCGTTGCCCTCGCCGCCGAAAAGCTGGTCGGACCCGGCCCCGCCGTCCAGCGTGTCGTCGCCCGCACCGCCGCGCAGCAGGTCCGCCCCCGCCCCGCCGAGGAGCAGGTCGTTTCCGGTCCCGCCGTCCAGGCTGTCGGCGCCGCCAAGGCCGTCCAGCGTGTCGTCGCCGGCCCCGCCGGACAGCGTGTCGCTGCCCGCCCCGCCTTCCAGCGTGTCGTTGCCGCCGGTCCCGGTCCGGATTGTCTCCGGCGCCCGGATCAGCACGCCCGGCGTGCCCGGATCGACGATCAGGGCGTGCGCGCCCGACAGGACAATACGGCCGTCGGTGATGCCGTCACCGGTCAGGTCGAAGTCGAGCTGCGTGTCGTCGCCCGACATGGTCAGGCGGACCTGCGGCGCTCCCTTCTGCTGGAAATTGCCGGTGAAAAGCTGTTCGCCGATGTAGGTGACGTTCAAGGCGGACAGGTCGATGCGGTCGCCGGCGGAGAAGTCCGTGATGCGGTCGCCGGCAAGCTGGCTGGCCTCGGTGAAGCGGAAGGTGTCGTTGCCCTCGCCGCCGATCAGCAGATCGGCACCGTCGCCGCCGACCAGCGTGTCGTCGCCGGCCCCGCCGTCCAGCACATCGCCGCTGCCCAGCCCGTTCAGCAGGTCGTTGCCGCCGCCGCCCCATAGGCTGTCGTAGCCCGGACCGCCGGTCAGCACGTCCGCCCCCTCGGTCCCGACGAGGGAACGGTCGGCGACCCGCACCAGCACGCCCGGCGCGTTCGCAAGCTCCTCCAGCGCGTGGGCGCCGGTCAGGGTGATCGAGTGGTCGGCGACGCCGTCGCCGTTGCTGTCGAACTCCAGCACCGTGCTGCCGACGTCGGTCCGATAGCGCACCTGCGCCGGGCCATAGTTGGGATAGCCGCCGGTGAAGGCCCGGTCGCCGATGAACCGGACGCCCATCTCGGACAGGTCGATCTGGTCGCCCGGACCGAAGTCGGTGATGACGTCGTTGCCGACGTCACCGATTCCGTCGAACCGGAAGACGTCGTTGCCCGCCCCGCCGGTCAGGATGTCGCGCCCGGTGCCGCCGTCCAGCGTGTCGTCGCCGTCGCCGCCGTTCAGGCTGTCAGCGCCGCCCATGCCGCGCAGCAGATCGTTGCCTGCCCCGCCGCTGATGGTGTCGAGCCCGGCGCCGCCGTTCACCTCGTCGTCGCCCGCCGTGCCGCTGAGCGTCCGGTCGGGCACGCGCACCAGGATGCCCGGCGCATTCGCCAGTTCCTCCAGGGCATGGATGCCGGTCAGGGTGACGGTGCGGTCGGACAGGCCGTCGCCGTTGCTGTCGATCTCCAGCACTGTGCTGCCGTTGAGATCGGTGCGCAGGCGGACCGCCGCAGTGCCGTTCCCCGGAATGCCGTCCTCGCCGACGAAAACGGCGTTCAGCGCCGTCAGGTCGATGCGGTCGCCCTGGGCGAAGTCGGTGATCGTGGTGTTGGACGCCACCGTGCTGACGACGCCGGTGCCCACCGGTATGGCGACGATGCGGAAGGTGTCGTTGCCGGCGCCGCCGGACAGCGTGTCGAAGCCGTTTCCATCTTCCAGCAGATCGTCGCCCGCCCCGCCGGACAGGCTGTCGTTGCCGGCGAGACCGCGCAGCGTGTCGTTGCCGGCGCCGCCGGACAGCGTGTCGCGGCCCGCACCGCCGTCCAGCGCATCGTCACCCGCCGTGCCGGTCAGGGTCCGGTCGGGCACACGCACCAGGATGTTCGGCGAATCCGCCAACTGCTCCAGGGCCACCCCGGTGGACAGGTTGATGTAGCGGTCGGCGTAGCCGTCACCGTTGGAGTCGATTTCCAGCGTGGTGGATATGTTGTCCTGGCGCAGGCGCACCTGGGCCGGACCCCGGTTCGATCCAACTCCGGTGAAGGCCCCCGTACCGATGTAGATGGCGTTCAGCCCGGTCAGGTCGATGCGGTCGCCCACCGCGAAGTCGGTGATGATGTCGGAGCTGAAGGTGGTGTAGCTGTTGGGCCCCTGCTCCGACACGAAACGGAAGGTGTCGTTGCCCGCCCCGCCGGTCAACGTGTCGCTGCCCGAGCCGCCGTCCAGAGTGTCGTCGCCGTCGCCGCCGGACAGGCTGTCGTTGCCGGCCAAGCCGAGCAGCAGGTCGTTGCCGGCACCGCCGGCGATGGTGTCGCGCCCGGCGCCGCCGCTCAGCGTGTCGGCGTTCGCCGTTCCGGTCAGGGAACGGTCGGGCGCCCGCTCAAGGACGCCGGGCGAACCATCCACCGCCTGCAATCCGTGCAGGCCGTTCAGCGTGATGGTGCGGTCGTAGAACCCGTCACCGTTGCTGTCGATTTCCAGGACGGTGACGCTAAAGTCCTGACGGAACCGCACCTGCGCCGGGCCCTTGTTGCCGTTGGTGCCGGTGAAGGCGGCGTCGCCGATGAAGTTCGCACCCAGACCGGTCAGGTCGATGCGGTCACCGCTCGCGAAGTCGGTGATGATGTCGCCCGCGGCGTCGGTCAGGCTGGAGAAGCGGAAGACGTCGTTGCCGGCCCCGCCGGTCAGGCTGTCGCCGCCGGCCCCGCCGTCCAGCGTGTCGTCGCCGAACCCGCCGGACAGGCTGTCGTTGCCGGCCATGCCGAGCAGAAGGTCGTCGCCGTTGCCGCCGTTGATGGTGTCGCGTCCGATGCCGCCGGTCAGCGTCTCGCTGGCATCCGTTCCTTCCAGAACCTGCTGGGGAACATGCTCAAAGACGCCCGGCGACCCGGCCACCGGCTGCAACGCCGGCCCTCCGGACAAGGACAGGATACGATCGGACTGGCCGTCGCCGTTGGTGTCGATCTCCAGAAGCGTCGCGCTGCCTTCGTAGCGGACGCGGATCTGCGCCGGCCCGTTGCTTCCATAGCTGCCGGTAAAGGCGGATTCGCCAATGAAAGCGGCGGTCAATCCGGTGATTTCCAACCGGTCGCCGGGAACGAAGTCGGTGATGATGTCGCCGTCGATGTCGGTGATGGCGAAACGGAAGGTGTCGTTGCCCAGGCCACCGGTCAACACATCGGCCCCGGCGCCGCCTTCCAGCGTGTCGTCGCCCTCACCGCCCACCAGACTGTCGTTGCCGGACAAGCCGCGCAGCAGATCGTTGCCGGCCCCGCCGCTGATGGTGTCGCGCCCGGCCCCACCGCTCAGTGTCTCCCCGGCATCCGTTCCGGTGAACGTCTGGTCCGCCGCCCGCTCGAACACGCCGGGCAAGCCATCCACCTGCTGGAGGGGAGGGGCGCCGTTCAGGAAAATGATGCGGTCGGTGGAGCCGTTGCCATCTTCGTCGATCTCCAGCGCCGTCTGGCTGCTGTACATGCGGACACGGATCTGCGCCGGTCCTTTGTTCTGCGGGGTGCCGGTGAAGGCCGCATCCCCGATGAAGGTGGCTCCCAGCGCCGTCAGGTCGAGTCGGTCGCCAACCGCGAAATCTTCGATGACGTCACCGTTGGCGTCACCCAGGCTGGTGAAGACGAAGGTGTCGTTGCCAAGCCCGCCCTTCAGGGTGTCGGTCCCGGCGCCGCCCTCCAGCGTGTCGTCGCCGTCGCCGCCCGTCAGGCTATCGTTGCCGCCAAGGCCGCGCAGCCGGTCGTTGCCGGCCCCGCCGTCGATGGTGTCGCGCCCGGCGTCGCCGGTCAGCGTCTCGCCCGCCGCCGTGCCGAGGAGCGCCTGGCCCGGCACCTGCTCGAACAGGCCGGGCGAATTGGCCACCTCCCGCAACGCCGGCCCGCCGTTCAGCGTGATTCTGCGGTCGATGTTGCCATCACCGTCGCTGTCGATGAGCAGGACCGTGCTGTAGGGATCGGTGCTCAGGCGGATCTGCGCCGGCCCCTTGTTCGGGTAGGTGCCGGTGAAGGCGGCTTCGCCGATGAAGGTGGCACCGAGCGCTCTCAGGTCGAGGCGGTCGCCCTGCGCAAAGTCGGTGATGTTGACGTAGCCGTAATCGGACGTTCCGGAGAAGAGGAAGGTGTCGTTGCCCAGGCCGCCGGTCAGCGTGTCGGACCCGCTCCCGCCGTCCAGCGTGTCATCGCCCGCTCCGCCATTCAGGACGTCGTTGCCGCCCAGACCGCGCAGCCGGTCGTTGCCGGCCCCGCCGTTGATGGTATCGGCGCCGCCGTCGCCTTCCAGCACGTCGTCCATGTCCGTGCCGGTGATGAGCATGTCCGGCACCCGCTCCAACAGACCTGGGGTGGACGCCACTTCCCGCAGCAGGGGCGAGCCATCGATGGTGATGGTCCGGTCGGCATAACCGTCGCCGTTGCTGTCCACCTCTAGAGCGTTGCCGGAGGTTGTGTTCAGGCGGACCTGCGCCGGCCCTTTGTTCGCGGAGGTTCCGGTGAAGGGACCGGTGCCGATGAAGGCGGCGCCCAGGGGCCGCAGATCGATGCGGTCGTCGTGCGTGAGGTCGGTGATACGGGTGTACTGATAGCTTCCGCCGATGGGGACTGGAGTGATGAGGAAGATGTCGTTACCCGCCCCGCCGGTCAGCGTATCGCTGCCGGAGCCACCGTCCAGCGTGTCCTCGCCCAGACCGCCCATCAGGCTGTCGTTGCCGTCATTGCCACGCAGCAGGTCGTTGCCGGCCCCACCGTCGATGGTGTCGCGTCCGGTGCCACCCTCCAGCGTCTCGCCCGCCGCGGTTCCGGTGAGCGACTGGTCCGGGACCCGCTCGAACAGGCCGGGGGAACCGGCCACCGCCTGCAAGCCGGGCGAACCGGCGATGTAGATGGAGTAATCGTTGAAGCCGTCACCGTTGCTGTCGATCTCCAGCGTGGTGTTGGCCATGTCGGTGCGCACGCGCACCTGCGCCGGACCATGGGCGGCGTTCGTCCCGGTGAAGGCCCCCTCGCCGATGAAGGTGGCGTTCCAGGCCGACAGATCGATGCGTTCCCCCGGCGCGAGGTCGGTGATCCGCACCTCGTTGTAGCCCATGGTGGCGGGCTTGGAGATCACGAAGGTGTCGTTTCCCAGGCCACCCGTCAGCGTGTCGTTTCCGGTGCCGCCGTCCAGCGTGTCGTCGCCGTCACCGCCGCTCAGGCTGTCCTTGCCGGCGAAACCGCGCAGCAGGTCGTTGCCGTCGCCACCGCTGATGGTGTCCGGACCGCCAGCGCCTTCCAACGTGTCCGCCGCGGCGGTGCCCGTGAGCGACTGGCCGGGCGTGGCCTCCAGCACGCCGGGCAAGCCATCGACCTGCCGAAGGACGACGGAGCCGGTGACGTAGATGGAACGATTGGGAAGGCCGTCGCCGTCGCTGTCGATCTCCAAAACCGGACCGGTGAAGTCGGCGCGCGTGCGAATCTGCGCCGGCCCCTTGTTCTGCGGGGAGCCGGTGAAGAACCCATCGCCGATGAAGGTCGCGTTCAACGCTGACAGGTCGATGCGGTCGCCTGGGGCGAAATCGGTGATCCAGTCGTTGCTGATGTCGCTCAAGCTGGAGAAGCGGAAGGTATCGTTGCCCGCACCGCCGGTCAGGACGTCGTAGCCGCCGTAACCGTCCAGCGTGTCGTCGCCGTTACCGCCCGTCAGCGTGTCGCTTCCCGAAGTGCCAGTCAGCTCGGACATCGAATACCCCGTTCGAAAGAAATTTCTTCTACTTTCCTCCTACCTTTGTGCGAATGTCATATCAACTTCTAGTTCATTCAGTGATTTGCAAATCATCTCAAAATTAAAAAAGTGTAATTATATTCACTTTTTAAACATCATCTATGCCAAAACGCGAGCGAAAAAGAAACACGACATGCACCACCCAAAACCAGGGACTACATTTAATCCCAGTAAAACATCTTGCGCGACAACATGCCGCATGCGAATGCCCGCAAAAACAAGACCTTAGAGATAGTGGCGCAATGCCATGAGGAAGGTTCCTCCACACGGGCCATGGGCCTTCTTCTTATAGGAAATCATCACGACAGATAAACAACTTAGAGAGCACATAAGAATGTTGGATTGCATCTTGGATCGAAAATGGCGTTGCCGGATATGTTATCAGAATAGATAATCTCCGAAACAACTGCGGCCTCCCCGCCGCGAGACGGGGAGGCCGGAGCCAAAAATCAACCTTTGGTGGTTTACTTCGCCGACACTGTTCCGGTCCAGCCGGGCTCGACACCCTTCATGTCGGGAAGCCGGTGGGCAATGCCCTTGTGGCAGTCGATGCAGGTCCGCTCGCCGGTGAACAGGTAGGTCTCGTGCATCTTGGCCGCCCGCGGGTTCTGGCGGGTGATGTCCATGGACTCCGCGCTGTGGCAGTTGCGGCATTCCAAAGAGTTGTTGGATTTCAGCCGGTCCCATTCGTGGGTGGCCAACTCCAGCCGCTTGTCCAGGAACTTCTCGCGGGTGTCGATGGTGCCGAAGATCTTGCCCCAGACCTCCTTCGATGCCTGCATCTTGCGCCCGATCTTGTGCGTCCAGTCGTGCGGGACGTGGCAGTCCGGGCAGGTGGCGCGCACGCCGGAGCGGTTGGTGAAGTGGATGGTCTGCTTCAGCTCCTCGTAGGGGTTGTTCTTCATCTCGTGGCAGGAGATGCAGAAGGCCTCCTTGTTGGTGACCTCCAGGGCGGTGTTGAAGCCGCCCCAGAACATCACGCCGGCCAGGAAGCCGCCCAGCGTCAGGAAGCCCAGGCTGAAATGCACGCTGGGCCGCGAGAAGACGCGCCAGAAGCGTCCGGCGAAGCTCAGAAGGCCCTTCATTTGGCGCCTTCCTTTCCGCCCGCCAGGATGCTGTCGATGTCGCGGAAGCGGTTGCCGGTGATCGGCTGGGCGTCGGTCTGCGGCACATGGCACTGGGTGCAGAAGTAGCGCCGCGGGCTGACCGCGCCCAGCGTCTGGCCGTCGCGGTCCTGGAAGTGGGTGACCGAGATCATCGGGGCCTGCGAGCCCTCGGTGTTCTTGCGGTCATGGCAGGTCATGCATTTGTTGATGTTCAGGTCGATCTGGTAGTCGCGGATCGCGTGCGGGATCAGCGGCGGCTGGTCGGCGTAGTTCCGCGCCCGCTTGTGATCGTCGGTGATCTCCTTCGCCATCGGGTCGGCGGGGATCTCCTGGGTGATCGGGTGCGGGCCGGAGGGAACCTTCGCGGGGGCGGCCCCGTCCGCGGCGAACACGCCGGACACCAGGAGCGGCATGGCCGCGGCCAGCGCGAGGGCGGCAAAGATGATGCGGGTCTTCATGGACGGGCTCCTCACGCGACAGGAATGATCTTGACCGCGCATTTCTTGAAGTCGGTCTGCTTGCTCAGCGGGTCGGTGGCGTCCAGCGTCACCTTGTTGATGAGCACCGTGTGGTCGAAGAAGGGCACGAAGACGAGGCCCCGCGGCGGCTTGTTGCGGCCCCGCGTCTCGACCCGCACCCGCACCTCGCCGCGGCGGGAGGCGATGCGCACCTCCTGCCCGCGCCGCAGGTTCAGATCCTTGGCGTCGTCGGGATGGATGAAGACGACGGCGCTGGGGAAGGCCTTGCGCAGCTCCGGGACGCGCAGCGTCATGGAGCCGGAGTGCCAATGCTCGACCACGCGGCCGGTGCAGAGCCAGAACGGGTAGTCCTTGTCCGGCGATTCCGCCGCCGGCTCATAGGGCAGCGCGAAGATGTTCGCCTTGCCGTCCTTGTTGCCGTAGAAGCGCACGCCCTCGCCCGCCGGAACGTAGGGGTCGAAGCCCTCGCGGTAGCGCCACTTCGTCTCCTTGCCGTTCACCACCGGCCAGCGCAGGCCGCGCTCCTGGTGGTACATGTCGTAGGGGGCGAGGTCGTGGCCATGGCCGCGCCCGAAGGTCGCGTATTCCTCGAACAGACCCTTATGGACGTAGAAGCCGAAGGCCTGCGATTCCCGGTTCTCATAGGCCGGGTCGCAGTCGGACAGCGGGAAGGCGTTGACCTGACCGTTGCAGTACAGCACGTCGTAGAGCGTCTTGCCGCGGACCTCCGGCTTCTTGGCGATCAGCTCCTCCGGCCACACCTCCTCAATCGCGAAGCGCTTGGAGAATTCGATGATCTGCCAGAGGTCGGAACGCGCCTCGCCGGGCGCACCGACGAGCTGGTGCCAGACCTGGGTGCGGCGTTCGGCGTTGCCGTAGCCGCCTTCCTTCTCCACCCACATGGCGGTCGGCAGGATCAGGTCGGCGGCCAGCGCCGTCACCGTCGGATAGGCGTCCGACACGACGATGAAGTTCTCCGGGTTCCGATAGCCCAGATAGGTCTCGTTCGCCGTGTTCGGCGCCGTCTGCATGTTGTTGTTGCACTGGACCCAGTAGGCGTTGAGCTTGCCGTCCTTCAGCATGCGGTCCTGCTGGACGGCGTGGTAGCCGACCTTGTCCGGGATCGTGCCTTCGGGCAGCTTCCAGATCTCCTCGGCGTGCTTGCGGTGTTCCGGGTTGGTGACCACCATGTCGGCGGGCAACCGGTGCGAGAAGGTGCCGACCTCGCGCGCCGTGCCGCAGGCCGACGGCTGGCCGGTCAGCGAGAAGGGACCGCAGCCCGGCTGGCTGATCTTCCCGGTCAGCAGATGGATGTTGTAGACGAGATTGTTGGCCCAGACGCCGCGGGTGTGCTGGTTGAAGCCCATGGTCCAGAAGGACATGACCTTCACCTTCGGGTCGGCGTACAGCTCGGCCAGCGCCTCCAGCCGGTTCTTCGGAACGCCCGACAGCTCGTGCGCCTTCTCCAGCGTGTAGGGCTCGACGAACTTCGCGAACTCCTCGAAGGAGATCGGGTCGGACTCGTTGGCCTTGGCGACGTTCTTCGCCTTCTGCTCCAGCGGATGCTCGGGCCGCAGGCCGTAGCCGATGTCGTCGCGGCCGCGCTTGAAGTTGACGTGCTTGGCGATGAACTCCTGGTTCACCCGGCCCGTCTTGATGATGTGGTTGGCGATGTAGTTGAGGATCGCCAGATCGGACTGCGGCGTGAAGACCAGGCCGATGTCGGCGAGGTCGAAGCTGCGGTGCTCGTAGGTGGACAGGACGGCGACCTTGCAGCCCTCATGGGTCAGCCGGCGGTCGGTGACGCGGGTCCACAGGATGGGGTGCATCTCCGCCATGTTGGAGCCCCACAGCACGAAGGCGTCGGCCTGCTCCATGTCGTCGTAGCAGCCCATTGGCTCGTCCATGCCGAAGGTGCGCATGAAGCCGACCACCGCCGACGCCATGCAGTGGCGGGCGTTGGGGTCCAGATTGTTGGAGCGCAGGCCCGCCTTCATGAACTTGGAGGCGGCGTAGCCTTCCATGATCGTCCACTGGCCGGAGCCGAACATGCCCACCGCGGTCGGACCCTTCTTCTTCAGGGTCTCCTTCCACTTGGTGGCCATGATGTCGAAGGCCTGGTCCCAACTGATCGGGGTGAATTCGCCTTCCTTGTGGAACTGGCCGTCCTTCATGCGCAGCAGCGGCTGGGTCAGCCGGTCCTCGCCGTACATGATCTTGGACAGGAAATAGCCCTTCACGCAGTTCAGGCCGCGGTTGACCTCGGCCTTCACGTCGCCGTGGGTGGCGACGATGCGCCCCTCCTTCACACCGACCATGACGCCGCAGCCGGTGCCGCAGAAGCGGCAGGGGGCCTTCGACCAGGTGAGCTTGGCGTCGGCGCCGGCCGTCAGGGTGCCGGCCTCGGCGGGCTGGATGACGGACGGCAGGCTCACACCGGCCGCCGCCGCCGCTGTCACGGCGGCTTGGACCTTCAGATAATCACGGCGGGTCAGGGACATAGGGGGGTGCCTCCTGGGGCGGGTCGTCTTTTCTTGGACGGACGTCAATGGGCGTGGGGGACGAGAGCGGTGTCGGCGGGCATCGGCTCCGCGCAGCGCTCGGCATCCTCGTAGTGGTGGTAGACCAGCGTGGTGGTGTGGACGCCCGCCATGGCGTTGATGTCGGCGATGCGGTCCAGGACCTCGGCTTCCGTCGCGGTTTCCAGCGTGACGATGGTCTTGCCGTTCTCCGACGCGTGCCAGTCGGCGCCGTCGAGCGCCAAGACCACCTCCTTCAGGGCGGCGGTGCGGTCGGGCGCGTGCTGGATGACGAGGCTGGAAATGTGCAGTTCGGGCATGGCCGCCTCACATCCCGCTGAAGAGGGACAGGATCTGGTACATCCAGACGGAGAAGCCGTAGGCCCCGACCAGCCCGATCGCCAGGAACGGCCAGATCAGGATGGAGAGAGCGAAGAAGACCAGCCCCTCGAAGCGGCGGGTCGGGGCAGCGGTGTCAGCGGTGCGGGCGGGCGGCGCGTTCATGGCGATCCCATGGATTGATCGAACGGTATCGCCGCGGAGCTTCATCCTTTCGCATCATGAGTGGCTTGACCGAGGTCAAGTGCCGGCACTGACTCAGTCCTTAAGTACCGGTACTTTCGTTGCTTGGACGTTTTGCCGCACGCCAACGCAAAACCCCTCCCCCGCTGAGCGCGAGGGAGGGGCTGACGGAGCGAACCGGGATTGGGCGTGTTACAGCCGGGTGTTTTCCTGGCGCATCAGGCGGTCGATCAGCACGCCGCGCACGAGGTCGGGGCCGAGCTGCTCGGCGGCGGCCTGCTTCAGGGATTTGGCGACGGTGGCGGGATCGACCGACGGGCCGTCGAAGGCACCCGCCCCCGCCATGCCGAACAGGGCCTGGAGCAGGGCGTTGCGCGCGTGGGGCAGATGGCGGCGCAGCAGGTTGGATTGCTCGACGCTGCCCGTCTGCAGGGTGATCTGGGTCAGGATGAAGGCGTTGGTGCGGCCCTCCACCAGCACCGGCACCATCAGTTGCCCGACCTCCACATAGAAGGGGCCGGGACCGTCGGTGGGCAGATCCGGGCCGGCGCCGGCCTGCTGCTCCGCCGCGGCCTTTTCCTCGGCGCCGAGCGTCAGCTGCAGGCGTCCGATGCCGTAACCCACCGCGGCCGCCAGCGCGGCGCAGAGCACGAACACCGAATAACGGCTGGGTCCGGGACGGTCCGCCATGGTCGCGTTTCCCCGCCGCTCAGAAGGGCATGATGATGTCGAAGACCTGCTGGCCGTAGCGCGGCTGTTGGACGTCGGTGATCTGGCCGCGCCCGCCGTAGGTGATCCGCGCCTCGGCGATCTTGTCGTAGTCGATGGTGTTCACGTTGGTGATGTCCTCCGGCCGGATGACCCCGGCGATGCGCATCTCGCGCAGCTCGTAGTTCACCCGCACCTCCTGCCGGCCGGCGATCACGAAGTTGCCGTTGGGCAGCACCTCGGTCACCACCGCCGCGGCGCGCATGGCGATGCGCTCGTTGCGCTGGATCGTCCCGGTGCCGGAGGAGGAGGAGGAGCTGTCCATATCGACGAGGCTGGACGGGTTCACCGCGTCGGGCAGCACCGCGGGCAGCCGCGACTCCAGCCCGAAGAAGTTCGGCACGCCCGCCGACTCGGCGTTCGAGCGCTGGCGCTGCGTCTGGTTCTGCAGCTGCGCCTGATCGGCGATGTTGATGATGACGGTCAGCAGATCGCCCACCTGCTTGGCCCGCGGGTCGCGGAAGAAGTCGCGGGACCCGGTGCGCCACAGCGAACTCGGCACCTGCTCGTTGGTGTTGGGGCGCGGCATCGGCATGGAGATGACCCGCGCCTCCGGCGCCATGGCGGGGTTGGAGATTTCCGACAGGCGCGGCGCCTGCCCCACGTCGGCCAGCCGCCCGCAGCCGGCGAGCGCCACCGTCAGGGCGAGGAAGGGAAGCAGGACGCGGCGGTGCGGAAGCGTGCGCATGGCGGTGGTGTCCTTAAATTGGACTCGGGTGACTGGACTCAGAATTTCGCGGAAGCCGCGTTGGGCGGCATGGCGTCCGGAGGCCCGGCGACGGTGACGGTCTGCGGGCCGGTGATGGTTCCGGTGACGACGATGTTGCTGGCGATGTTCATCACCCGCACCAGCTCCCCCACCCCGCCGTCCTGCAAAGCACGGCCGCGCGCCATCAGCTGCAGCGGCCCGTCCTCGTAGACGAGGCTGACCGGCTTGTTGCGCTGGACCACCAGCGGGGCGCCGACCGCCGAGGTCTGGATCAGCCGCCCGGCGGAGAGCTGGCGGCGGCTGGCCAGCCCGGCGAGGCTGTCGCGGGAGGTGATGACGGCGCCGTTCAGCCGCTCCAGCGGCATCGGGATGGTGGTCAGGTCGCTGTCGGCGATCACCTCGCCGGGAAGGATGCGGCGCGTCGGCACCGGCACCTCGACCATGATGTCGGCCTTGGCCTTCACCTCGACGATGCGCCCGTTGCTGCTGACCAGCGCGCGGACCAGCCCGCCGCGCGGGTCGTAGGACAGGTCGCGCACCGCCTCCACCGGGCCGGCGAAGGGCGCGGTCAGCACCAGCGAGACCCGCGCGTCCGGCGGCACCGCCGGACCGAGCGAGGCCGCCAGCTCCTGCGCCAGCAGCGCCTCGACGGCTCCCTCGCCATCGGAGAGATAGGCCGCCTGAACCGGCGCGCCGAGCAGATGCAGGGCGACCGCGACTCCGGCCAGATGAAGAACGGAACGCCGCATGGCGGTCACCGCATGTTCGACAGGGTGGAGGCCATCTGGTCGCCGGCCTCGACCACCTTCGCGTTCATCTCGTAGGCGCGCTGGGCGGAGATGAGTTCGGTGATCTCCTGGACGACGTTGACGTTGGAGGATTCCAGATACTTCTGCCGGATGGTGCCGAAGCCCGCCTGCCCGCCGGTGCCGTCCTGCGGCTCGCCCGAGGCGGGGGTGGCGCGGAAGAGGTTGTCGCCCATCGCCTCCAGACCGGATTCGTTGACGAACACGGTCATCACGAGCTGGCCCAGCACGCGCGGGCGGGTCTGCCCGTCGACGAAGGCCTGCACCTCGCCGGAGCTGTTCACCGCGATTTCCCGCGTGCCCTGCGGCACGGTGACCTCCGGCAGCACCGGGTGGCCGTCGCTGGTCACGATGGTGCCCTCCGGCGACAGCTTGAACCCGCCGGCGCGGGTGTAGGCGGTCTCGCCCGCCGGCATGCGGATGTTGAAGTAGCCGCGCCCCTCGATGGCGAGGTCCAGCTCGTTCCCGGTGGAGGTCAGGTTGCCGGTCGTGTTGATGCGGTTGACCGCCCCCGGACGCACGCCGAGGCCGACCTCGATGCCGGTCGGGATGATGGTGCCGGCGTCGGTGGACTGGCTGCCCTGGCGCCGTTCCGACTGGTACATCAGGTCCTGGAACTCGGCGCGCCCGCGCTTGAAGGCGGTGGTGTTGATGTTGGCGATGTTGTTGGAGATGACCTCGACGTTCAACTGCTGGGCCATCATGCCGGTCGAAGCGATGCTGAGCACGCGCATGGACGCAATCTCCTGGTTTTAAGCGGATTTGCCGAGGCGGTTGATGGCGGAGCGCAGCAGGTCCTGCCCGTCGTCCATCATGCGGGTGACCGACTGGTAGTCGCGCGTCAGCTCCATCATCCGCGACATCTCGGCGATGGACTGGACGTTGGACTGCTCCACCTTGCCCTGGATGATCCGGGTGTCGGGGGCCGGCAGGGGCTGGGCGTCCACGGCGTCGAACAGCACGTCGCCAGTCTGGGCCAGCGCCTGCGGGCTCTCGAAGCGGACGACGCGCAGCCGGGCGATCATCTCGTTGTCGGCGGAGACCAGCCCGTCGGTGCCGATCTCCATCCGGCTGCGGTCGGCCGGGATGACGATGGGCTGCTGATTGTCGTCCAGATAGGGGAAGCCGCCGGCGTTCACGAGCTGCCCGTCGACGTCGCGCCGCATCCGCCCGTCGCGGGTGTAGCGCGGGCCGTCCGGCGTCTGCACCTGGAGCCAGCCGTCGCCGTCCAGCGCCACGTCGTAGGGGTTGTCGGTCGGCTTCAGGCTGCCGGCGGTGAAGTCGGTGTAGGTGGCGCGGTCGATGGTGAAGGCGATCTTGTCGGACGGCTTCATGCCGCCGCGCTCCATCGCCGCTTCGAACAGCATGCGTTCACCGCGGAATCCCGCAGTGTTCATGTTGGCGATGTTGTTCGCCACGACATCGAGCTGCCGGCGCAAGGCCACTTGCCGCGACAATCCAATGTAAAGGGGATTCTCCATCGCCGGACACCTTCGGTTTGAACGCCGCCTTAACCTAGGTGATGCAGTTTAAAGCCGGGTTTCAACCTGAGGCGCCGCGACGGGAACTGACCGGTGTCTTGGGGGATTTGATTCCGATTTAGATAAAATTTGGGGCAGTCGCGATGCATCCCTGCCGGACCCTGTCCATCTCCCTGGCCCTGCTGTCGGTCACCACCGCCCTCACCGCGCCCGCGAGCGCCGCGGACTCCATCCCCGCCCCCATCACCGTGCAGACGGGCGACCACGCCGACTTCTCGCGTCTGGCGCTGGTCAACGCGCAGGGCGCCCCGGCGGTCGATGTGGGAAGCTGCGGCGGGCGCGTCGCCTTTTCGCAGGCGGTCCCCTGGCCGCTGGAGGCGCTGAACGGCACCTACTCGCGGCGGCTGACCGGCTTCCAGACCGGGGAGGAGGGACGCAGCCTGACGATGGACTGGCCCTGCGGCGCCCGCGTCACTGTGCGCCGGGAGCGGCGGATCACCTTCATCGACGTGGCCGACCCGCCGCGCCCGGCGCGCAAGCCAGGCGCCCCGGTCCCGGCGTCCGAAGGCGTCCTGCTGGCCGAGGCGCCCGGCGCGTCGGTGTTTCCAATGATCGCGCCGCCGCCAACTCCCGAACCGGTGCCCGCCCCAACAGCGTCCGCCCAAGCGGCGCCTGTCAGCCTCGCCGAACGGCTGAGCCCGGTCGCCAGCGCCCAGGCGCAGCCGATCGTCCAGGCGCAACCCGTGGTCCAGGCACCGCCACCGGTTCAGCCGCAACCGGTCGCCAAGGGCCCGCCGCCGAAGCCGGAGCCCGTCCGGACGGTGGCCGCCGTGCCGCCGTCAGCCATGCCGCCGGTCGTGGCCCCCACCCCCACCGTCCAGACCGACCCGCCGATCCGCGCCTTCGACCTGGACGCCTGGGCCGGCGACGATTACCCCGCGCGCAAGCAGCATCTGGAACAGCGCATCGCCGAGAGCCAGGGCCGTGCGCGGGTGGACGCGCTGCTCGCCATGGCCCGCTTCACGCTGGCCCGCGCCCTGCCGGAGGAGGGCCGCGCCGCGCTGGACGCCGCGGAGAGCCTGACGCCGGGGCCGGACCAGCGCTACGAACTGCGCCTGCTGCGCGACGCCTTCCGCGCGCTGGACGGCACCGCCGATCCCGACGACAGCCAGTTCGTCCGCGCCCAGCCCACCCCCGCCGCCGCCGACCACCATGTCTGGCGCAGCGCCACCCTGGCCCCCAGCCGCTGGACCGCGGCCAAATCGAGCCTGCCCATCGCGCTGAAGCGGCTGCTGTCCTACCCCGCCGACCTGCGCGGCCGCCTGCTCACCCTGCTCGCCGAATCGGCGGGCGAGGCGGCGGACGGCCCGTCGCTGAACCTGATCGTGCTGGAGATGATCACGCTGGACGGCATCGGCTCCACCGACGGGCGGCTCGACTTCTTCCGAGGCCGTCTGGCGGAGCTGCACAACGAGACGGCCGAGGCGCTGACCCACTACAAGCGCGCCTCCGCCCTGCCCAACCTCTACGGCCACCGCGCCCAGGTCCGCTCCATCGAGCTGCGGCTGGCCAGCGGCGCTTTGGACGATCCCGGCGCCATCGCGGAGCTGGAAAGCCTGCGCTACGCCTGGCGCGGCGGCGACGTCGAGACGGACGCATTGGCCGCGCTGGGCGCCGCCTACACCCGCGCCGGGCGGATCGACGCGGCGCTCGACATCTTCGGCCTGCTGGGTCGCCGCTTCGGCGCGACGGCGCGCGGGCGCGCGGCGCTGACCACCGGGCGGGGGCTTCTCGACGCGGTGATCGGCCATCTGGAGACGACTCCGGGCAGCGCGCTCGACGCGTTGTCCCTCCAGGTGCGCTACGGCCGCACGGTGGCGCTGACCGACGACGATGCCGGAACGCAGCAGCGCCGTCTCGCCCGGCTGCTGGCCCGCGGCGGCTTCACGCTGGAGGCCGCGCGTCTGCTCCACACCGTCGCCGAGGCCACGCGCGGCGCCCAGCGCGCGGCGGTCGGGCTGGAACTGGCCCGCGTGCTGCTGGACGCCGGGCGCGGGTCGGAGGCGCTGGCCGTGCTGGACCACACCGCCGGCCCCGCGCCGGACGCACAGGCGGCTGAACGCCGCGCCCTGCTGCGCGCCGAGGCCTTCGCCACCGAGGGCGAGGCGATGCGCGCCTTCGACGCGCTGCGTGGCCTGACCGGCCCCGAAGCGGCGCGCATCCGGGCGGACAGCCTGTTCCGGGCCGGCGAGTGGCCGGCGGCCCGCGCCGCCTACGCTGAGCTGCTGGGCGGGCAGGATGCTCCCCTGCCGGACGACATCGCCTTCCACGCGCTGGCCGCCTTCCGGGCGGGCGACGACGCGGCGGTCACCGCCGCCACGGAGCGCCACGGCAAGGCGCTGGCCGGGACCCGCTGGGCCGGCCTGCTCGACGCCCTGGCCGTCCCGCCCGACCCGCCGGGCAAGCCGCTGTCCAGCGCCACGGTCAGCGGCCAGTTGGCCGCCGCCGATGCGCTGGCCGGCATGCTGCGCCGGTGGAAAACGCCCTGAACGCTCCCGCCCCACACGACGGCTCCCTGAGCCCGATCCCTCTTTTCGGCCGAGCCGGAGGACACACATCATGCGTTTGCTGTTCGGAATCGTCGCGGTCTTCCTGAGCGTGCTCGGCGGCTTCGCCGCCATGGGCGGGCGGATGGGCGTGCTGTGGCAGCCCGTGGAGATCGTCATCATCGTCGGCGCCGGCATCGGCGGCTATGTCATCGCGAACTCCATGGCGGTGTTGCGCGCCACCGTGCGCACCATCGGCGCGGTGGCGCGCGGACGGCACACCAGCAAGGACGAGTATCTCGACCTGATCTCGCTGCTCTACGCCCTGCTGCGGCAGGCGAAGTCCAAGGGCGTGTCGAACATCGAGAGCGACATCGACAAGCCGGACGACAGCCCGATCTTCGCCCAGTACCCCTCGGTCTTCCGCCAGCCGCGCTGCGTCACCTTCCTGTGCGACTACATGCGCCTGATCGCGCTGGGCCAGGACAACCCGCACGACCTGGAAGCCCTGATGAACGAGGAGATCGAGACCATCGGGCGCGAGCTGAACCAGGTGCCGAAGGCGCTGCAGAATTTGGCCGACGCGCTGCCGGCGCTGGGCATCGTCGCCGCCGTGCTGGGCGTCATCAACGCCATGAGCGCGATCAGCGAGCCGCCGGAAGTGCTGGGCCACATGATCGGCGGGGCGCTGACCGGCACCTTCCTCGGCGTGCTGCTGTCCTACGGTCTGGTCGGCCCGATCGCCGCCGCCGCCCGCCATCGCCGCGAGGCGGAGCTGACGCTGTTCATCTGCGTGCGCGCGGGGCTGGGCGCCTATCTGCGCGGCAGCCCCCCGCAGGTCTGCGCGGAGTTCGCCCGCAAGGTGCTGTTCGCCGACACGCAGCCGAGCCTTGCCGAGGTCGAGGTCGCCACCACCCTCTCCTCGCAGGCGAAGGCCCGCGAGGCGAGCCAGCCCGCCTGAGGCCCCGCCATGCCCCGCAAGCGCATCGAGCCGACGATCATCATCAAGCGCCGCTACGGCGAGGAGGAGGAGGAGCACAACAGCGCCTGGAAGCTGGCCTACGCCGACTTCGTGACGGCGATGATGACCTTCTTCCTCATCATGTGGCTGATGAACATCACCACGGTGGAGCAGCGCAAGGGCATCGCCGACTATTTCAACCCGGTGGCCCTGTCGCAGTCCAACTCGGGCGCCGACGGCATGCTCGCCGGGCGGGCGGTGGACAAGACGGGGGCGTTGTCCACCCCCAACGCGCCGGGGGAGCACAGCGTGCCGGTGGCCGCGCCGCCCGTCGTCGCCTCGCTGGGCGAGAGCGACCGCGAGCCCGCCGGCCGCAAGGACCCCATGCCCAACCCGCCCGGCGGCAAAAGCCAGCCGGACCGCGACGCGCGGGCGGAGCTGGAAGCCCTGCTCGACCGCCAGACCGCGGCGCTGAGCGAACAGCAGGGGTTGGAAAAGGCCGAACGCGACCTGCGCACGGCGCTGGAAACGATGCCGGAACTGGGGGCGCTCGCCGGCAGCGTCGTCATTGAGCAGACGTCCGTCGGCCTGCGCGTGCAGCTCACCGATCAGGCCAAGGTGTCGATGTACAACGTCGGCTCCGCCCAGATGAACGAGCAGGGGCGCCGCCTGATGCGGCTGGTCGCCGGCGCCGTCGCGTCGTCGCCCAACCGCCTCAGCATCACCGGCCACACCGACGCGCTGGGCTATGCGGACGGGGCGAAGTACGGCAACTGGGAACTGTCCAGCGACCGCGCCAACGCCGCCCGCCGCGAGCTGATCGCCGCCGGCGTGCCGGCCCGGCGGATCGTCCGGGTGGAGGGCCGCGCCGACCTCGACCATCTCGACGCCGCCAACCCGCTGGCCCCGCAGAACCGGCGGATCAGCATCACCCTCCTGAAGGCCGCGGCGGGGGAATAAGGAAGCCCCTCAGGTCGGGCTCGTCTTCACCACCGGCCGCGCGCGGAGCAGTTGGACGGTGGTCAGGAAGCCCAGCACGGCGGCGGCGCTCCCCAGCAGGAAGACGCCGCCGTAGCCCACCCGGTCGGCGAGCAGACCGGCCAGCGGGCCGGTCAGGCCGTAGGCGACGTCCTGGAACGCCGCGAAGGCGCCGAGCGCGGTGCCGCGGAGTTGCGGCTCGACGAGATGGACGACCTCCCGCCCCATGGCGGGAAAGACCAGCGAGCAGCCGAGCCCCGTCAGGAAGGCGCCGGCCAGCGCCGTGACGGGGTCGCCCGCGGTCCACAGCAGCGCCTGCCCGACCGCCTCCACCGCCAGCGACCCCATCGCCACGCGCAGGCCGCCGAAGCGGTCGGGCAGATGGCCGAGCGCGAAGCGGACGAGCACGAAGCCGAGCCCGAAGGCGGTCAGGCCGAGCCCGGCGTGGGGCCAGCCCTCGCGGACGAAGTGCAGCGAGAAGAAGGCGCCGATGGCGGCGAAGCCGATGCCCTGGAGGCTGACGACGGCGCCCTGCCGCCAGATCCGCCCCAGCACGCTGCGGAAGGGCGGGCGCTCGGCGTCGGGGTGGGCCGGGGTCCCTTCCATGCGCCGGATCGCCAGAAGCCCGACGGCGGGCAGCAGCGCGCTGACCGCCATGACGCCGGAAAAGCCGAAGCGGTCGAGCAGCGCCAGCCCCAGCGGTCCGCCCGCCGCGAAGGCGCCGTAGAGCGCCGCCCCGATCAGCGCCAGCACACGGCCCGAGCGCTGTGGACCGACGATGCCGATCCCCCAGGCGACCACCCCGACCCCGACGAGGCTTTCGCCGACGCCGATGAGCAGGCGGCCCGCCACCAGCACGGAAAAGGCCGCCCATGGCGAGAACGATAGAGGACCGGCGGCCATCGAGACCAGCCCGCCGGCCACATAGAAGGCCAGCCCCCGCCCGACCGCGCGCTTGGCGCCGCGTCGGTCGGAAAAGGTTCCGGCAAAGCCGCGGCTGAGAATGGTGGCGAGGAAGGCGCTTCCCACGCCCAGCCCGGCCCAGACATTGCCCATCCCGAGATCCCCGGCCACGAACAGCGGCACGACGGGAAGGGACAGGGCGACACAGAGATAGGAGATGAAGAGGACGGCGGTCAGGACGATCAGGCGGCCCTGCGCCGGATCGCGCGCCGCCGCCGGCCTTTGATCCGGCCTTTGGTGGGGACCCATGGTGTGCTCCACACTGGTCCCCGCCGATGGCCGTCCGTCCGAACACGCGAACGCACTCCGATCGGCGAGGATCGTTGAGTGCGTTGGTTGACGTTGAACGCTTACGGCCAGCGTGGCTGGCGATGCGGAACAGGGTACCAAGCCCGCGGAGAATTGCAACAGGCCGCGTCGGCCGAGACTGTCACCTTTGACGTTCCCTCTTCCCCGAGGGGGCCCTGTTCCGATGCGGAATGTCAGGTGCCGGAATCCCGCACATTCTCAACACTTGTCATAAAGGCCGGCGCCGCCAATCGGCGTGCATGGTTTCGCAGGTCCACAGGCCAGGATTCCGTCAGCTCCTGGAAGCGTTTCCCATCGCCGGCATAAAGTGACCGTGAGGCTTCCTCCCACCCCTGCTGATCGCCCAGCATGGACATCATGAAACGGTCCGCTGCAGCTTGGGCCTGACGCGCGCGCTCGACACCGCTTCTTTGGTTGCGGGCGGCGTCGATCAACCGGCGGATCACCGCTGACGCGCCCTCCGGTTGCGCGGCGAGCCACTCCCAGTGGCGCGGGAGCAAGGTCACCTCCCGCGCGACGACACCGAGCTTGGGCCGGCCGCGCGTCGGCGCACCCATGCTCTGCCTTTGCGGCGACACGTCGTCCTTCGTGGTGCGAAGACGTTCGGCGACCTCTTCCTCACTTCCGCTCAGATCGAAGTCGATTTGGCGCCCGGTCTGGTCGTCGAAGACAAGGATGACGGCATCGTTGCCGGACGTGGCGGCCCGCTTGATGGCAAGCGCCACATCCTTCGGTGTTCCGGCAGCAAACAGCCCGTCACCGATGAAGGCGGTGCAGGACGGTCCCTCGGTCGGGGCATCGTTCACGGTGGCTCTCCGATAACATGTGTGTGGGCAAGCGCGCGCAATTTATACCCGGATAAAAAGCTTGAAGGCAATATTACCCGGGTGTAAATGACAAAGCCAGGACGTTGAGGTTCAGACCGCGCAGCCGGAGTGAGCGGAACAATGACAACTGGTCAGGACAGAAAGGCGGCCGTGACCGCCTACAAGGAGCGGAAGGTGTCCGCCGGTGTCTACGCGCTGCGGTGCGTGGCAGCCGGCAAGGTCTGGGTGGGTGCTGCGCCCGATCTGAGCACCATCCAGAACCGCTTGTGGTTTCAGCTCAAACAGAACTCCAGCCCCAGCCGTGACCTCCAGGCCATCTGGAACGAGCATGGAGCGGACAGCCTGAGTTTCGAGATCCTTGAGCGTCTGGAGGAGGAAACGCTGGTTTATGCCCAGAGAGCGGCTTTGAAGAAACGCGTTCAGCATTGGCGCGAAGCGCTGGATGCGGCCGTGCTTTGACCGTGGCTTTCCCTGACCGGATGAGGCGCCAGGAGCGGCAAGTGCACCCGACAAAACGGTGATGAAGGTGCCGGGAGGTGCGGGGCCGCACCTCTCCTATCCGATGCACGGCCTTCAGCGGGCCACGTACCAGTCCGTCCGGTGGTTGAAGGCGACGAAGGCGTTCAACACCGCCGCCCCCAGCATCGAGGCCAGCACCGCCTTCCCGTCGATCACGAAGACCGCCATGGAGAAGATCACCACGTCGAACATGGCCTGGAGCCAGCCGGCGCGGAAGCCCGTCTTCTCCTGGATGTAGAAGGCGAGAATGCCCACCCCGCCGCCGCTGGAGCCGTGGCGGAACAGGCCGATCACCCCGATGCCGATGCAGAAGCCCGCCAGAACCGCCGCCACATAGGGATGCAGCGCGTCGTAGCGGATCGCGTGGGGCGCCAGAGTGGTCAGCACCGAGATGCTGGTGACCGCCAGAAGCGACTTCGCGGTGAAGCGCCAGCCGATGCGCGCCAGCGCCAGCGCGTAGAAGGGCAGGTTCACCACGAAGAACACCGGGCCGAAATCCAGCCCCGTGGCGTAGGCGATGACGAAGGACAGCCCCGCCGCCTGCCCGGTGATCAATCCGGCGGCATGCAGTATGGAAATCCCGAACGCGGTCATGATGATGCCGAACAACTGCCCCTGCGCATTATCAAATGCGCTGTGCGCCGCCCGTTTGGTTTCATTTGTTGCAAGGGCAGTGTTTGGGGCCATAGATACTGCACTTTTCTTGAGCACGCTCGGCACCTTCCAGACTTCGTTTCACATCGACAGTATCATCAAAGACCAGACCAAGAATAGAGCGGCGTAAGTTCGTTCGCCGTCCCCGCAATCCGTGGTACGACGCCGCTTCGCGTTCCCGTCGCCCCTCCCCTCGCCGTCGATTCCTCCGGATGGCGCGGGTTTTCCGCGCGGGGGCGCGGGCGGTGGGACGCGGAATTGCACGGCCTTGCGTCCATCGTTGCGCCCACCGCGCAAGAATCGGTCGCGCCAACACCGCACGCTTTCCCCGCATTGATCGCCAAAGCGCAACCCAGGCACACAAAACTCACGCGGTCCGCCGGATTCTTTCGCCGGATAGACCAATCGCGCGGCAAGCCGCCTCGCTACAGTCGCACCGTCCGCTGTTCACGCACCCCATGGTCGCATGGGGCTGCGCGAATGATCGACGCCACCAGCGGCCGCCTTTGAAACCGGCCCCACCAGTGAGGAAAGACAATGGCATTTCCGACCGCCGTGAACGACCAGATCACCGATTCCGTCACCCAGGCCAACACCAAGGTCCTGGGCGACGCTCCGGCGATCGCCATGGGCAACCTGTTCCAGGCCACGGCTCAGGCGCTGGCCAACGCGGCCCACAACGCCACCAACGCCCAGCAGCAGTCCTACGTGACCGCGCAGGCCGCCACCACCCAGGGCGTGGCCACGCTCTACTCGATCGACACCGCCTCCACCGGCGTGGCGACGAAGAGCATCCTCAGCACCGGCGTCAAGGGCCTCGGCTCGTAAGCCGGACCCGCGCCGCCATCGACGTTTCAAACCACCTGCGCCACCCCGCCTTCCATGAGGGATCGCGGGCGGGCGGCAGACAACCGAAGAGGACGAACAAATGGCTTTCCCGACCGCCGTGAACGACCAGATCACCGATTCCGTCACCCAGGCCAACACCAAGGTCCTGGGCGACGCTCCGGCGATCGCCATGGGCAACCTGTTCCAGGCCACGGCCCAGGCGCTGGCCAACGCGGCCCACAACGCCACCAACAACCAGCAGCAGTCCTACGTGACCATGCAGGCCGCCACGACCATGGGCGTCGCGACGCTCTACTCGATCGACACCGCCTCCACCGGCGTCGCCACCAAGTCGATCCTGGGGAGCTGATGAGCCGACCGGCCAGGACCGGGCGCCCGCGGGCATCCGGAACGGGCCGCCGGCCATCCATCCCGAACCATTCGCCAAGGAATAACGTCAGATGGCTTTCCCGACGGCAGTCAACAGCCAGATCACCGATTCCGTAGCCCAGAGCAACGTCCAGGTCGTTGGCAGCTCGCCGGCGATCGCCATGGGCAACCTGTACCAGGCCACCGCCCAGGCGCTGGCCAACGCGGCCCACAACGCGACCCTGGCGCAGCAGCAGATGTACGTCACGGCGCAGGCCGCCACGACGACGGGCGTCGCGATGCTCTACTCCATCGACACCGCGACCACCGGCGCCGCCACGTCGAAGCTCCTCGGCTGACCGGTCGGCGGACGCGGCACCCGCCGCCGTCCGCCGCACCGCCGCCGGCGCTTTGGCCTCGAACCAACGCAACATCTGATGTAAGGAGCAAACACGATGGCTTTCCCGACCGCCCTGAACAACCAGATCACGGACTCGGTCTCCCAGGTCAACACCAAGGTCCTGGGCGACGCCCCGGCCGTCGCGATGGGCAACCTGTTCGTCGCCACCAGCCAGGCGCTGTCGAACGCGGCCCACAACGCCACGAACAACCAGCAGCAGTCCTACGTGGTGATGCAGGCGGCCACCACGCAGGGCCTGTCGACCCTGTACTCCGTCGACACGGCCTCGACCGGCGTCGTCACCACCCAGATCCTGGGCCTCTCCTAAGGAGAGCCGGCGGGCCGCCCTCGGAGCACCGGGGGCGGCCTCCGCCGCAGGTTGAAGCGCCCGGTCGCGCATAAGCCCGTGTCCGCAGAAGCCAGTGGCAGGAGCCTGAAGGCAGGAGTGCGTGAATGCCGGATGGAGGCTCCTCCAGTCTTGCCGGATCGGTCGCGGCGAACACGGCGATACCGCTTGGCCTGACCCCATCCCTGGCGATGGACATGACCTACGTCGCCATGGCCGACAGCCTCGGCCTGGCCATGCAGAACGCCGTCGCCAACCAGCAGCGCGCCCAGGTCATCACCGAAGCCGCGCTCGCCCAGGTCCTCACGCTGATCATCACCAAGGGAACCGCAAAATCATGAGCGACGAAGGCACCGTGAACACCCAGGTGATCGACGCGACGTCGGACATCGTCACGCTTCTGACGGGACAGTCCCCCGCGCAGTCGTTCGCCATGCTCGACGCCGTGATGGTCGAGACGCTCGGCATGGCGATGCACAACGCCGTGCACCGCCAGCAGAACGCCGGCATGGTCAACTCCGCCGCGGTCACCGCCGCCTGCGCCAAGATGCTGTCCGTGCCCTTCCCCACCACGCCCCCGCCGCCGCCCTCGGGCTCGTCCACCTCCGGGGGCAACGCGTCTCCCCTGCAGCCGCTGACTCCGCTGCTGACGACCTCGCTCACCACCCTGCCCTCCACGGTCGTCGGCGGCTCTGGAAACAGCACCGTCGCTGGCGGAACCGGAAACAGCACCGTCGCCGGTGGCACCGGGAACAGCACCGTCAGCGGTGGAACCGGGAACGGCACCGTCGCCGGCGGAACCGGAAACAGCACCGTCAGCGGCGGGTCGTGATTGACCCCGCGCCCATCCCCCAGCGGCCGGCCGTCCAGGCCACAACGAGCAAGGAGCCTTCATGTCGGAGCCCACGAAGGTCAATGCGCAGATCATTGACGTCATAAACCAGACGCAGACGGCGACCATGAGCCAGCAGGTCGTTACCACCAGTGGCGCGGGGAAAGCCTATCAGGCGGTCGCCCAGTCCACGGCCATGGCCGTGCAGGACGCGACGGACACGCTGCGCAACGTCTCGACCATCGCCACCACGGCGATCGGTGTCGCGATGGCGCAGCTCCTGGCGACGGGCGACCCGAAATACGTCACCGCCCTGACCCAGGCCCAGGGAATGATGACGAGCGCCGCCAACGACTTCACCAGCATCGGTACCGCGGCCTCCACGGTCCTGAATAGCTTCCCGTCGAGCTGACCCTTACGCAGGTGTCCCCACCATGACCGTCTCTGTCGCCAACAAGATGATCCAGAACCGCGCCGGGCTCACCGACCTGGGGCGGCTTGCGCTCGCCTTCATCGATGGCGGGTCGGAGTGGCTCGACTGGGCCATCAGCAACGCCGGTCCGCGCTATGATTTCCCGGACGAGAGCACGCTCGTGGAGCAGGTCCAGCAGGGTCTTCACGCGACGCGGCTGGCCCTTCTGCCCACCATGAAGCTGATGGTCAGCCCGGTGAAGCTGATGACGCTGGGGGTGGACAGCCTGCGCACGCTGGCCGACGCCGAATCCGGCGACGCCAGCGCCACGGTGTCGGCCCAGGTCAAGCGCATCCTCGCCGACCACAATCTCCTGACCCAGGACGACTTCGCCGCCAGCGCGTCCTTCCTCGCCGGCCTGGGAGTTTCCGGGGCTCCGGTCTTCCAGTTCATGGGCTTCGATGAGCAGCTGGCGGTGCAGGAGCTGCTCTACCGCAAGGAAAGCCAGGGGACGGCGAACCCCGAGCTGCAGAAGGAGGCGGCCGCCTTCGCGGTGGACCAGGCGCGCACCGTGCAGGAGTTCGCGGACTATTATCAGTTCTATCTGATCTACGTGAACCGGCTGGGCTCCCTGACCGCGACGCCGGACGACCGGAAGAAACGGGCCGGCGGCGCGCTGGAAACCATCCTCCCACAGTTGTTCGGCTTTCTGGAATGCCCACAGGTCCCCCCGCTGGCCGCACCGGCGGACGTGGCGCGGGCCGTTTCCAACTGGCAGAAGGGCGGCCGGCCGGTCGGCTTTGCCCGCCTGTCGGACGGGGCGCTGCAGATCGTCCGCGACACGGCCTTCCGGGACGAGACCGGCGACGCGGTGCGGGTGCTGGTGGCCGGCTATCTCGCCGGGGCGCAGGCCCTGCTGTCGGCGACGCCGCCGCAACGCGGCATCATGGGCCAGGACGGCGCGTCCTGTCTCTTCCCCGTCTTCGGCAAGGGCATTCAGGCGGAAATCCAGATGGGGGCCGCGGGGGTGATCTCCCTGCGCTGCTTTCGCCCCGATCCCCCCGCCACCACCACGGCAGCCACCACCGCCACCGCCGCCTGACTCGCCCCTGCCGGCCGTGACCGGGGCGGCGCCTTCTGCACCGCCCTGTGCACCGCCTTCTGCGCCAGCCTCTGTGCCATCCACGCCGACCGCATCGGCGGCGGAGACGCCGGCGCCGACGGAGACGCCGACGGCCCCGCCGCCCAGCGCCCCGCAAAACCGAACCGGACGAAGGAGATCGAAGGATGGGCGTTTCCCAGCCCCCCAGCAGCCCGAACCCTGAACCGCCGGCCGCTCCGGCGCCGCCGGACACGCCGCCTCCCGCCGCTCCGCCACCGCCGCCATCGCCATCGCCGCCATCGCCATCGCCGACGTCATCGACGACACCGGTGACCGATGCGGCGGCCAATTCTGCGGCCAATTCTGCGGCCAATTCTGCGGTCGACACGGCGCCCGATACGTCGCCGTTCGAAACGGGCACCAAGACGCCCGCCGAAATCGCCAGCGCGCTGCTCGACCATGCGGTGAAGAGCGTGAACGCCGCCGCCGAACAGGCCCTGTCCGCGGTCGAGCAGGCCATCCAGCTCGCCGGCCACGCCGTGGAGGCGATCCCCGGCCTGACCGCGCACCCCGGCGGCCATGCAGACGAGCAGGGCGCCATGTCGCAGGCGCAGGAGGCGATGTCCCAGGCCCTCCAGGCCAGCAGCGGCGCCGGCGGTCAGGCGATGCAGCAGGCCAGCGAGCAGCAGCAGAAGGCCGTCGCCGCGGCCACCGAGGCGGCGCAGCAGGCCATGGCCGCGGCCAGCGCCCAGATCGCGCGGGCGATGAACAGCAAGGGCGACCCGGCCCTGTAAGGCCCCGGACGATCCGCCGCTCCGGCGGGACCGCGACACCGCGCGGTCCCGCCGGAGCGCGCGGGGCGGGCGCGTTTCCGCCCACTCCCGAACACCTCCCCAACCGAGCCGAAGGACATCCCGCATGCCGTCCCGCACGCGCCGGAGATTGATCGTTGTCGCGTCCGAATCCCCGTCCTCCACCCCGCCCTCCATTCCAGTGGAAGCGAGCATGGACGCGGTGGCCGCCGCCGCGACGGCGCTGGGCCTGCCGGTGGCGCCGGCGTCCCAGCGCGACGTCCTGCATGGCTGGACCGCCGCCGCCGTCCACCCGCTCCAGCCATTGCAGACCGCCTGGCTGCGGATGGTGCGGAATTCCGTCCTGGGGATCGCGGCGCCCGGCGAGCGAGCCGCCATCCAGACCGCCGCCGTCCAGACCGCCGCCATGGGCCGGCTGTTCGTGGCGGACGATGGAAACGCGGCGCTGCTGGGAGTGGCGCCGGGAGCGGTTTATGAAGGCGCGTGCTTTCCCCTGCCCGATGACCGGCTGAACGCCGCCCTCGATCTGTTGAAGCAGGCGCTGCGCGTCGTCGGAGAGGCGAAGGACGGCAAGCCCATCGGGGCCGACGCCATTTCGCGGCGGCTGCGCGACGCCCGCGACGTCCTGATGCCGCTGATCGACGCGTTCGCCGGACCGGAGGAGGCTGGCGGCACCGCCCCCTTTGCGGAGGAGCGGCGACAGCTGCTCGGCCTCGACCAGGACATCGCGGCGGCGCAAAGCTGGGACGCGGTGACGGCCATCGTGGCAGGCCTCGCCCGGATCACCGATGCCCTGGGCGACGCGACGCAGGCCGCCGGAGGCGTGCATCTGTCCTACGCCGCCGAAGCCGCCTGCCGCCTCCGGCTCGCCATCCGGTTCAAGGTCCGGCATGACCTTCCGCTGCCCGCGGACCGGCTGGCCGTCGCCGACCGCAAGCTGACCCGCCTCCTCAACGGCGGCTATCCGCAACTGGCGGGGTGGCTGCGCAGCCACTTGCGGACGTTGGCGCAGCGGATGGCGGAAATCGATCCATCCGGGAACAGCCGGTTCATCGTCCTGGAGGACGGCAGCGAAGGCGCGAACGGCTGGACCGTCCAGTTGCTCATCAACCCCAGCCTGCCGGCACCGTCCTGGTTCGCCCTGTTCCAGCGTCTGCACAACATCCTTGTCATGGCGCTGTTCTCGCTCAAGCTGGAGTTGTACGGGCTGCTGCACCGGCTTGCCGGCGCGACGCCCGCGGAACTCCCAACGGACGACGCAGGCAGCGGGGTGACGGAGGACGGGGTGACGGGCATCGGAAGCCGGGGTGCCTCGGACTACGGGCGCAACGGCTGCGCCGCCGTTCTGGTCGATGTGACCATCCCGCGTCACGGCACGCTGGCTGTTCAGCAGCAGTGGCGGCGCTTCACCGGAGACGTGCGGCTTGAGGACGGCCTGCCCCGCCCCGGAGAGGCCTACCGGATCACCTCGGCCCTGCAGGCGATCAATGCGCTGTGCCAATCCTCGCTCCCGCCGGGGAACGCCGCTCCGGCGCTGATCACGCGGCTTCACGGCCTGCTGGCCAGCCAGGATCGGACGACGGCGGACGGCATCGCGGCGATCCGCGCCCGCATCCGCGAGGGCATCGTCCCGCTGTCGCTGAAGGCCATCGACGGACTCGACGATGCCACGGTCCAGCGGCTGCTCGTCGTGATGCTGGAACAGGCCTGCCAGGGCTACGGTCTTGCCACGGACAAGGCGCTGGCGGCGGCCTTCGACGGCTGGTTCGCCGCCCGGCTTCCCGATTACGCGGAGCTGGCCACCCTGCCTGAGACGGTCTCGGAGGCGATCAGGGCGGCCAAGAGCGAAGGGGCCTGGAACGATGGGACCGCGGCCACCGCGAACGCCGTGGGCTTCGGCCTGTGGGTGTCAACGGTCATGGAGGACCATATCGAGAGACGCGCGTCCTTCCTGCGCGCCCGCTTCGACGACCCCGACACGCTGCCCACCCTGGCCGCGGCGCTGAAAAGCCTGGGGGTCCAACCGGTGATCGAAGGTCCCTGGGCGGCGGTTCTGCATCTGGAGCATTCCGGGCCGCGGCGAGAAAAGGCCACGACGGCGGCCCCCCTCGCCATCCTGCTCCAAGACAGCGGGACCGGGCGCCAACCGGACGAACTGCTCATCGCCACCGCCCCGCTGATCGAGGATTGGCTGGTCACCCAAGGCGGCAACCTCGCGCTGAAGCGCGACGGCGGGCGGCTGGTCATCGTCTGGAACGCCGAGGTGGATCTCGGCCCCTTCCGCTACGCCCCGGTCGGGGCCACGCTCTCCGTGACGGCTGCCGCGGAAGGCGGGCCACCCCTCTCGCTGCTCGCCGGAGTGCCCGTCACCGCCCTGTCCGACACGATCCGGTCGGTCTGCGAAAGCGTGGTGCTGACGGACGATGTCGCCGTGCACAACCGGCTGGCCGGCACGCTGAACGCCTTGATCGACGCAAGCCTGCGCACCGGAACGCCGGAAGACACCGATCCGTCGCTGGAGGCTCTGCGCCAGGGCCGATGCCGCCATCTAATGCTGAGCAGCGCGGAGCTGGCGCAGGGCGCCGACGCCGATTACCCGCGGAGCTACTATCCCGACGACGCCGCAAGGATCACGCTGGGCGCCAATCCGGCGGAGGTCGCGCTCCAGCTTTCCGACCTCGCCAAGGGGTCCGCCGGCCGGACCCTCAGGCTGCTGGTCGTCAACCAGGGAAGCGGCGGCGGCGACCGCCTGTCGCCGGGGCCGTGGACGACGGAGGAAATGGTCCGCAGCATCGTGAAGCCGCTGACGCAGTCGGAGCTGGATGCCCGGACCATCATTCTGGACTATCCGATGTCGTTGGCGGCGATGCCGGCCTTCGCACCGCTGTGCGCCCCAGCCGGCCGGATCATCGGCACCATCTACGGCGGCACCGAACCCGTCATGGACCGCGGCCTGTGGGAGTCGGTCCGCCCGGCGCTCGCCGACAACGACGCGAAGGCCGCCGACACGGTTATTGACGAGGCCATCGAGAGACGGATCGGGTCGCTGACCACGGGCATGACGGGCCAAGTCCATCTGAAGAGCTTCCTCACCGCCACGGACGCGGAGATCAACACCTATCTGACCGGTGATCCCGACGGGCGGGACGCGGTGTCGCTCCTGCGCTGCCTCAAGCCGCTCGGCGAGACGCTCGGCAGTCCCGACGCGCCGCTCGACCGCATCGAGACCATGCTGCGGACTCTGCGGAGCACGCCCCTTCCCTGGAGCGACTTCGCCGACGCGGACAAGGCCGTTCTGAAGGATTTCCCGACGGAGGTCGGGGCGATGACGACGGACGACCTGGAGCAGCTGCGCGCCCGGCTGCGCAGCCGGGTGATGGAGGTTCTCATTGATCCCGTCTGGGGCATCGGCCTGGACCCGAAGGTTCTGGCCGACCTGCCCCTGTTCAGATCGAGAATGTCCGGATCGGAAGCGGATGATCTGTGGAGCCGGCTCGACCGCCGCTGGGCCCATCTGCTCGCCCTCGACCCCGGCCTGTCGCGCTGCCCGTCCCGGATCGCGCTCTACAGCGCCCGAACCGGCGAGCTTTGCCTCGACGCCGCCTTCGAAACCTTCGACGGCAAGTTGGAAGGGATGCTCCGACGCGCGGCGCCGTCCGCCGACCGGCAAACCACCGAAGCCCTGACGGAACTGCGGTCCGGTCCGGGCAACGCGACGCTTCGGTGGGTCGAGAACCTCGGCCAGCACCCCGGCTCGGGCCGCGCGTGGGAGGGGTTCATGCACAGCACCACCCAGGCCCAGGAGGAATTTGGATTCTCCAAGCTGGAGGCGAAACGCCGCCAGGCGATCAAACCGGGCAGGTTCCGCCCGCCGGCGCTGTTGCCGAACCGTCCGCCGACCAAAACGACCGAGGCGAAGGAAGCGGCGCAGGCTCTGAACGAGCGTCTCGCGCATGACTCATCCTACGAGGAAAATCTGGCGCTTCTGCGCTCCGACACGGGCATGACGTTCTACGTGATGGGTTTCAGCGCCATGGGTCAGGGCGATACCGCCTTCATCGTGCGTACGGTCGGTCTGCTCCAGGGACTCGGTTTGAAAGCGACTGGAGTGAAGGAGGAAAACAGCGCCTTCTCCCCCGGCACCTCCTTCAACGCCAACCGGTTCATGACTTCGGAAACCATGCTGGAGAAGATCAAGCCCGGGGATTTCGTGATCGAGGGGCCGTTGTCCGATCCGGTCATGCTCAAAGGCACATCACTGCCCACGCAGGTGGATGTGATGCGCAAAACCAATCTCAAGTTGGAAGAGGTCCGCAATCTGCGGCTCTATGAATACGGCACCCTCGATTACCGGGGAGGCCAATTGGTGCAATCGGAAAGGCAGAATGGGACAACGCCGGCTTCAAAGATGAACGTGGTCAACTTCGCCAACAATCCGCATCACGCCTTCATGGGCATGGGGCATGGTGAAATCGGCGCCTTCTACAATTCGAGAAGCCGGTCCGGTCCGGTCGATCTGCCCGCCGTGCTGAAGACGTTCGCCGAGACCAGCCGGACCACCTCTGAAATTCTCCGGCTCATCGACGGCAACCCCGCCATCTACATCGGTTACGCCAACACGGTGCCCAGCGTTCAGGGCTGGGTCACCGCGGTCAGCGCGCATGTGGCCAGGACCGGCGGCCCGGCGCTGATCATCGGGCTCTATGGCGCGACCAAGATCGCCAAGCCGTTCCAGATGGACCGAAGCGACGCGCTCTTCGTCAATGACCGCATTCCCAATTCCGAAGGGAAGACCGGTCAATTGACGACGTTGACGGCCAAAGTCAAATCCAGCTCCACGGTCATCATCTCGGACAGCGTGCCGGCCCCGGTCATGAACGCGCTGCAAAGGCAGGCCAAGCCGCTCACGCTGGCGACCGGCAATTATTCCCTGTCCGAGGCGATCGAGAACGGGCATTTCCCGATCTACGAACGTTTGATTTTCAATGCCGGGGTCGAGATCGCCTTCGACGGCCAAGTCGACCATGCCCTGACAGAGTTGAATTTGAAGGAAACGGACTTCGGAGGCGCGATCAAACAGCTCGTCGGCGTCCAACCGGAATCGCTGAACAGGACCAAGGTCGATGCCATTGGCATCGTTCTGGACCACCCCGATGACGTGAGGATGCTGATGGCCGTGATCGAGGCCAACACGGACATCACGCCCGGTCTGGTGGCGCGCTTGGCCAATCTGATGCGGATCTGACGGCTGGCCGCCCGACAACGCGCCTGAAGCCCGTCGGCTCCTTCCAACACCCGGCACACGATCCGCTCACCGCCGCGGTCCCGCCAACCGACGCATGAATCAAACAGGCCCGCCGGGGGAAAACCCGGCGGGCCTCTCTTTTCCACGATTCCCCCGATCAGCCGCGCGCGGCGGTTCCCGGAAGGTTGCGCCGGTATTCCCGAGGGCTCTGTCCGACGATGCGGCGGAAGCTTTTCTCGAAATGGCTGAGGTCGCCGTAGCCGACGTTCATCGCCACTTCGGTGATGGGGAGGCGGCGGTCCGCGGCCAGGAGTTCCTGCGCCTTGTGGATGCGGATGCGGCCGAGCAGACCCTTGAAGGAGGTCCGAAGCTCCGTCCGGAACAGGTAGCTGAGGTGGGACGGGCTGACATGGGCTTGCCGGGACAGCTCGTCCAGCGTGATCGGATCGGCGAAGCGCTCGCCCAGGAACACCAGCGCCTTGCGCAAGCCGCCGTGCAGCCGGGCCAGCGCCGCCGGGTCCCGGGTCAGCGCGCAGTGCACCCAGTGGTCGGCGGGCGCCGGGGCCGGCGGAGGAACCGGCGCGGCTCCCGACGGGCCAACCGATTGCTCAGCCGGTTGGGTGGTGGACTCCGCGTGGGCCGGCATGGCGCCGCCGACCATCCAGGGGGCGTGGCGGCGCACGTCGCCATGGCGGATCGGCCGGCCCCCGGTCATCACCGCCAGCCGGGCGATCACCCGCTCCAGTTCGAACAGGTTCTCCGGCCAGCTGTGGGCCTTGCACAGGGCGATCAGTTCGTCGGTCCGCGTCTCGTCGGCGCGTCCGCCGTGGCGGTCGAGGGCGGCGAGGACCAGCGGCTCGATGTCCCCCGGCCGGTCGCGCAGCGGCGGCACGGTGGCGCACAGGAAATCCAGCTCGGCCAGCAGCGAACGGGAGAACCGCCCCTCCTCCGCCAGCCGCCGCAGGTCGGCGGTCGTCGAGGCGATGACCCGCGGGCTCCCCATTCCGTTGGCCATCCCGTTGCCCGCCCCATTGCCGGAGTGCGTCCAGCCGCCCGGCGCGTCGAGCCATTGACCGAGTTGGGACGGCATGTGCTGGACGATCTGCCCCTGCAGGGCCGGCGTCATCTCGTCCACACCGCTGAGGAACAGGGTGCCCCCGGCGGCCCGCGCGAACCAGTCGGCGGGAGTCCCCGCCGGGTCCGCCCCGTTGATCTGGACGAAGGGGCCGTCGCGCCGCGGTCCGCAACCATGGATCGCCGCGGCGAGCGGCGCCTTCTCCGTTCCGAACTCCCCGGTCAGCAGGACGGGCAGCGCGCTGTGGGCGGCCTGCTCCAGGAAAGCGTCCAGCTCGCGCAGCGCCGGGCTCATGCCGACCATCATCAGGGGCCGGCCGAACCGCCGCTCCGCCCAGCGCCGCACCTCGTAGCGCTTGGCCAGATAGCCGCACTGGCGGGCGACGTCCTGCAGAATGGGCGCTTCGGGCGCGACGCCGTCCGGCGCCTGGTCGAGAACCAGCCGCATCTCGCCGACCGGCGTGTCGGCGTAGGTGATGGGCACCACCACCGCCTCCGGGTCGGCCGCGGCGTCGTTGGGGTCGCCGTCCTCCGTCCAGCGAAGGCGCCCGCCCGCGCGGTCCTGGGCGAGCACCAGCGTGCCCATGTCCTGAAGCCAAAGCGCACCGCCGCGCAGCGGCGCGCGGTCGGCCAGCCGGCCCATCAGCCCGCCGATCAGGTCCGGCAGACTGCGAAAATCGGCCGAGGCCGGATGCAGGATCTCGTCCAGCGTGCCACAGACCGACACAGTCATCGCACCGCCTCCTTGATAAAGCCGTGCAGCATCTTCCGCGCGCGCCGGACCGTGAAGACGAATGCATGCATCGCGGAGCCGCGATGGCGGTAATCGGATTGATAAGATCGAATCATGACCGGAATCACCTGCCGCCGTTTCAGACAATGGGTTCACAGCCAATCGACGCTTCATGGCGTCAGGGCGTGAAGTCTTCGGCAGACCGGCTTTTTTTCCGGACAAACAAATGGGCCGCCCGGCGTCCGGTGTCCCGGCGCCGGGCGGCCCGTCAGGCCTCAATCAACGTGAAGGCATCACCGCGAACGGACCAGCGCCACCGGCTTGCGCTCGGCCTTGGCGTCCGGCTCACGCTCCGCCCCCTCGGCGTAGGCGCGGCCGTAGTAGCTGTCGAGCAGGAGCTGCCGGATTTCCGCGACCAGCGGGAAGCGCGGGTTGGCGCCGGTGCACTGATCGTCGAAGGCGGCCTCGGCGATGGCGTCCAACCGGGCCAGGAACTCCGCCTCCGGAACCCCGGCGGCCTGGATCGAGGCCGGGATGTCCAGCGTCCGCTTCAACTCCTCCACCCAGGCCACCAGCGTCTCCACCCGCTCATGGTCGCGGCTGCCGCCGAGGCCAAGGTGTCGGGCGATCTCGGCGTAGCGGGCGACGCCCTTGGGCCGGTCGTACTGGCTGAAGGCGGTCTGCTTGGTCGGGATGTCGGCGGCGTTGTAGCGGATGACGTTGGCGATCAGCAGCGCGTTGGCGACGCCGTGCGGCAGGTGGAACTCCGCCCCCAGCTTGTGTGCCATCGAATGGCAGACGCCGAGGAAGGCGTTGGCGAAGGCGATGCCGGCCAGCGTGGCGGCGCTGTGCACCTGCTCCCGTGCCTTGGGGTCCTTGCCGCCGTTGGCGTAGGCGGAGGGCAGATGCTCCTTCAGCAGCTTCAGCGCCTGCAGCGCCTGCCCGTCGGTGTACTCGTTCGCCAGGACGGAGACGTAGGCCTCCAGCGCGTGGGTCACCGCGTCGATGCCCCCGGCGGCGGTCAGGCCCTTCGGCATGTCCATCACCAGATTGGCGTCGATGATCGCCATGTTCGGCGTCAGTTCATAGTCCGCGATCGGGTACTTGATGCCGGTGCGCTCGTCGGTCACCACGGCGAAGGGCGTCACCTCAGACCCGGTGCCGGACGTGGTCGGGACGGCGACGAACTGCGCCTTCACGCCCAGTTTCGGGAAGGTGTAGATGCGCTTGCGGATGTCCATGAAGCGCAGGGCCAGATCCTCGAAGGCGACGTCCGGCGCCTCGTACATCACCCACATGATCTTCGCCGCGTCCATCGGCGAGCCGCCGCCCAGCGCCAGGATGACGTCCGGCTGGAAGGCGTTGGCGAGCGCCAGCCCGCGCCGCACCACCGCCAGAGTGGGGTCGGCGGCGACCTCGAAGAAGGTCTCCACCGCGAGGCCCAGACCCTTGAGGATGCGCACGGTCTCGTCGACGTGGCCGTTCTCGAACAGGAAGCGGTCGGTGACGATCAGGCAGCGCTTCTTGCCGCGCAGCTCCTCCAGCGCGAAGGGCAGGCAGCCGCGGCGGAAGTAGATGGATTTCGGCAGCTTGTGCCACAGCATGTTCTCGGCCCGCTTCGCCACGGTCTTGCGGTTGATGAGGTGCTGCGGCCCGACATTCTCGGAGATCGAGTTGCCGCCCCAGGAACCGCAGCCGAGCGTCAGCGACGGCGCCAGCCGGAAATTGTAGAGGTCGCCGATGCCGCCCTGCGACGACGGCGTGTTGATCAGGATGCGCGCCGTCTTCATCGCCTGCCCGAAGTGGCGGATGCGCTCCGGCTGCTGGTCCTGGTCGGTGTAGAGGGCGGAGGTGTGGCCGATGCCGCCCAGCGCGACCAGCGCCGCCGCCTTGTCGCAGGCGTCCATGAAGTCGCGGGCGCGGTAGAGCGCCAGGGTCGGCGACAGCTTCTCGTGGGCGAAGGGCTCGTCCTCGGTCACCGCCTCGACCTCGGCGATCAGCACCTTGGTGTTTGCGGGAACGCTCACCCCGGCCATGGCGGCGATGGCGCCGGCCGACTGGCCGACGATGTCGGCGTTCAGCGCGCCGTTCTTCAGCAGCACCTTGCGCACCGCATCGGCGTCCGTCCCTGACAGGATGTGGCCGCCATGGTGGGCAAAGCGGTCGCGCACCGCGTCATAGACGGCGTCCACGACGATGGCCGACTGCTCCGACGCGCAGACCACGCCGTTGTCGAAGGTCTTGGACATCAGGATCGAGGCGACGGCCCGCTTGATGTCGGCGAACTCGTCGATCACCGCCGGGGTGTTGCCGGCGCCGACGCCGATGGCCGGCTTGCCCGAGGAATAGGCCGCCTTGACCATGCCCGGCCCGCCGGTCGCCAGGATCAGGTTGATGTCGGGGTGGTGCATCACCGCGTTCGATAGATCCACCGAGGGCTCGTCGATCCAGCCGATGATGTCCGCGGGGGCGCCGGCCTCCACCGCGGCCTGGAGCACGATCCGCGCGGCCTCGCAGGTCGCCTTGCGGGCGCGGGGGTGCGGCGAGAAGACGATGCCGTTGCGCGTCTTCAGGCTGATCAGCGCCTTGAAGATGGCGGTCGAGGTCGGGTTGGTCGTCGGCACGATGGCGCAGATCAGGCCCACCGGCTCGGCGATCGTCATGATGCCGTATTCCGGGTCCTCCTCGAGGATGCCGCAGGTCTTCTCATCCTTGTACTTGTTGTAGATGTATTCGGAGGCGAAGTGGTTCTTGACGACCTTGTCCTCCATCACGCCCATGCGCGTCTCGGCAACCGCCAGCTTCGCCAGCGGGATGCGCGCGTTGGCCGCGGCCAGGGCGGCGCTGCGGAAGATGCGGTCCACGGTCTCCTGCGGGAAGCCGGCGTAGACTTTCTGCGCCTCCCGGACGCGAAGGACGAGGTCGTTGAGGTCTGCAAGCGTGGTGACGGGCATATCGTGTCGCCTCTGCGGTTGGCGCGCCGCCGGCCCCTTCGGGCCGGGCAAGGAGACCGGATGCGGACGGACGGGTCGAAGCCCTTGTGGAACAGCATCCGGGGCACGCACGGAAAATCGGTCATGGCCGGGCGGCGCTTCTTTCTGGTCCGCGCGGCAGGGAAACTATCCCCCCACCGCGGGGTGAGGGACCATGACCCAGGTCAAAACTGGTATGACCACTTTCGGGGTAGCGCCAGCCCTGATCCGCAGGCGTGCCCCACCCGGCCGAATCGGAAAACCCTCTTTCGAACGGGTGACAAATTGCGCTGGACAAGCGCTCCCGTTCTTCCTATAAGACGCCCCCGCACGCAGCGGCGCCCAGGTAGCTCAGTTGGTAGAGCAGGGGACTGAAAATCCCCGTGTCGGCGGTTCGACTCCGTCCCTGGGCACCATTCTCCCTTCTGTTTCAAAGGGTTAGTGGTGCGCTAATTGCTTACTGTGCTTAGCACAGTGCTAGCACAGCGACACAAGAATAAATTCCTACGCCTGCTAAGCTGCTGTTTTTGCTCGCTCCGCGCGCTATACGTTATTGCGTAATAGCACAGCGTAAGCACAGCCCTCCGAGCGGTGTGATTGCCTATGGGCGACGCTTTCAGCACGCCCTTCAAAGCGCGCACATGCCTGTCTCCCCCGCTGCTGCGCCGCCCCTCCACAGGTAGTTTAGCCCTCAGTAAACTGCTACTTTAAGTGATGAGAGCGTGGGAGCCTCCATGACCGAGTCGTTCCAACTGTTCCAGCGTGCAGGCAGCAGCAAATGGTGGGTGCGTTTCAGCATCAAGGGCCAAGGGCAAATCCGAAAGTCCCTGGACACCACCGACCAGAACGAAGCGCACCAGCGGGCACGCAAGGCGTTTTACGAAGCCTCCTACCGGGCTGAGAACGGGCTGACAGCGACCGTCGTCAAGTTCGCCACGGTGGCGGAGGAGTTCATCGCCAAGATCGAACGTGAGGTGAAACGCGGCGAACGGAACGTGGCACAGGGGCAGAAGGCTCCCGCCACCATCCGGCGCTACTTCGTGGGCTATTTCGGCGACCGCCCAGTGGACGGCATCACCGACCGCGACGTGAGCGCCTACATCGAGTGGCGCAAGGACTACTGGACGACAGGTCCGGGCAAGGACATCGCGTTCATCCCCTACATGCGGGCTGGCAGGCAAATCCGTCGCCCCGTCACCAAGCGCGAAGTCCCCAGCCTGTCCCGCCAGCGGAATGAAAGCGTCCTGCTGCGGCAGTTGCTGCGATTCGCTGCCAAGCAAGGCTACATCAAGCAGGCGGCAATGCCGGAGATCGAGGTGACGAAGGCGCCCGACGTGCCCCGCCCCAGCTTTACAGCTAATGAATTCGGCAAGCTGACGGAAACGTCCCTGGCGCGCATTTCCGAAACGTCCAACGACCGCGTCCGACGCGACCGTGCCATTCTGCACGCCTACATGATGATTGCAGCCTTCACAGGCTGCCGCCCGACGGAAATGAAGGGGCTGAACTGGGGAGACGTGTTGGGCTACCGTGACGGGCGTGAGAAGTCCTTTGCTGAACGCGACATCCGCATCCGTGTGCGTGGCAAGGGCAAGTTTCGCACCTTCATTCCACTGGAGGCGGCGCTACCCTCCTTCGACCTGCTGTGGACGTTTGCTAAGAACGCCCTGGGACGGGAGCCGATTGACAGTGACCCCGTCTTTGTAACCACACAGGGGAAGCGGCTGGACAGCGTGAAAAGAAGCCTCAGTGAGCTGCTGAGTGCATGCGACCTGCTAACCGACCACCGCGGCGTCCGCCGCACCTCCTACTCCTTCCGCCACTTCTACATCAGCCAGCAGTTGATGGCGGGCGTGGACGTTTTCATCCTCGCGCAAAACACGGGCACGAGCAGCGACATGATCCACCGTTTCTATGCGGACGTGAGGGAGTGTCCGGAATTTCGTGCTCGGCGGGGCGGGTTGAGTATCAGGCGTTCATCGCCTTTGCGAACCGCTCGCCGAAGATGACGGCCATCTGCGCCTTGGCGGCCGTCCATTCGCGCGGCGGCATCTTCCAGTCTTTCTCGGCGCGGTTCAAGACGAGAAACAGGAGCTTCAGGGCCGCCTCGTCATTGGGGAAGTGGCCCCTGGCGCGCACCGCCCGGCGCAGCTTCGAGTTCAAAGCCTCGATGGCATTGGTGGTGTAGAGGATGCGCCGGACCTCGCGGGGGAAGGCGAAGAAGGGAATGACCTCCTGCCACGCCCGTCGCCACGCCTTGCCGATGGCCGCGTACTTTTCACCCCAGGGTCCGTCCTCGAAGGCGGTCAGGGCCGCCTCGGCGGCCTTGTCGTCGACGGCGTCGTAGACCGTCTTCAGCGCGGCGGCGATGGTCTTGCGCTCCTTCCAGGACGCGAACTCCATGCTGTGGCGCAACAGGTGGACGATGCAGGTCTGGACGATGGTTTCGGGATAGGCGGCGGCGATCGCCTCGGGAAAGCCCTTCAGCCCGTCGACCACGGCCAGCAGGATGTCCTCGACGCCCCGGTTCCTCAGCTCGTTCAGCACGCGCAGCCAGAACTTGGCGCCTTCGTTCTGCTCGATCCACAGGCCCAGCACCTCCTTGGCGCCGTCGGCGCGCACGCCGATGGCCACATGGATGGCCTTGTTGCGCACCAGGCCTTCGTCCCGGATCTTGACCCGGATGGCATCCAGGAACACCAGCGGGTAGATCGCCTCCAGGGGCCGGTTCTGCCACGTCGTCACCTCCTCGATCACCGCGTCCGTCACCGTGGAGATCAGGTCGGCCGAGACCTCGATGCCATAGAGTTCCCGCAGATGCCCGGTGATCTCCCGCGTCGACATGCCTCGCGCGTACATCGAGATGATCTTCTCGTCGAAGCCGGGGAAGCGCCGTTGGTACTTGGCGATCAGCGCCGGGTCGAACGTGCCCGTCCGGTCGCGTGGAATGGACAGGTCCATCGACCCACGCTCGGTCAGCACCGTCTTGCGGCCGTAGCCGTTGCGCCGGTTGCCACTCTCGTCACCGGCCAGGTGATGATCCAACTCCGCCTTCAGCGCCCGCTCCGTCAGCGCCTTCTTCAATTGGTCGAGCAGGCCGTTCGGATCGAACGCCGTCTTGGCGTCAGCACCGGCCAACAGCTGGTCGAGGATTGCGTCCGGGATGACCGGCTCTTTGCGTCGTGCCATGCAGGGGCTCCTTTCGCTTCAGGATAACCCCGCCGAGCACGAAATTCCGGACACTCCCGGACGTGAAGCTGGAGTTGATGAAGGACCACTTGCGCCCGGAGTGGCAGAAGCTCCACGCTTCAGTATGACGCACAGCGGCGGGCAAGGTATCCACCCCTGCCCGCTCTGCACCTACCGTCACTTCTTCACCGCAGCGCGCGGCTTCTTGGTCGGCTTGTTCTTCTGGTTGGCCTTCAGCGCGGCGTCCAGTTCGCCGGCGGTCACGGCCTGCACCAGCGTGTCGATCACGGCGGGGAGCGCATCCAACGTTCCGACCTCCACGACCTTTTGACCGTTGGCGATCACGACGGGCGTGTTGCAGTAGCTCATCTGGAAAAGGTAGGCGCCGTTGGCGCCCTTCCAGAACCATTTCCGGGGCCGCTTGGTGCGCTGAACCAGCACCCGCTGCCCATCCTGCTCCTCGTAATGGCGGACCATTACGGTGTGCTGCCGCCCCTCCAGCTCGGCACGGACCATTTCCGCCTGCTGATGGAGGGACGCAACGACCTTTTCACGCATCCGTCCTTCGGCGGTAACTTCCCGCTTCCGAGCCACGTTCACCAGCTTCAAAGTATCCAGCGCGCCCATGTTGTTCACCATTTGTTTGCGTTGCTGATCAACGTCTAACACGGGCAGACCATATGTCTATCGATTTGATCGGGATATGGTGGGAGTCGGATAATCGAACTCGACTATCATCTGTAGCGGTGCAGCCTTATAAAAAATGGTTTATTTGGACAGACTAAGAACAATACGGCATTGTATAAGAGCAAATCCCCAGTATGATTAAATGCTCGATTGCATTAAGCGCGGTCCCATGAGTGAGAGTGCCCATGACGTTCTGTTTTGCTTTCATAGCTCCCGGTGATGGAATCGGGATAATTTCAGATACCCGAGTAACTTGGCGTACCGCATATGGTGATTGGGAGATCGGAGCGGATAAGGTACAAAAGGTATGGAATCCGAACCGCCAGTGTTTCTTCGCTATGGCCGGAAGCAAAACTTTATTATCAGCGCTTCTCAGCGGAATATCAGACCTTTTTACATCAATGCCCGACCGTGGGTGGTATCAATCTGTTCAGAATGAACTCCCGAAAAGATACTTGAACTTACTGAAAGACAGTGAATTCAGGACTTCTGAACATAATGCTCAAATTATCTACGGGAGCGTGCGACATAAACGTAGTTCTCAAATATTTAATTTATCTGATTACCATTTTTCTTACAAAGATGGCGCCTCTTATTTAGGTCACAACTTTGGGAAAGTCGATCATGTGGCAATTGGCGCGACCCGAGAAATAAGGAAACGGCTCACAGAAGCGGCTATACTTAATATGCAGGAGCTATATTCCCGTAAAGGCAATATCAAGATCCTTGAGGGGCATGAGAAGGAGGAACTTGCTGCCAAATTAAAGATTGAAGGCGATGCTACCTTTATGATTATGGATACGCGCCCAGGTGCAGGCGCTCCGTTCCCACGGATGATGCGTTCGATGGGTCAAGAATTATTCGGTCAATGGCCTGCGGCAATTAAGCCCACTGGGGCATTTCTAATCGGGACCGCCGCATTAAAAGCTATTGAACAAGAAATGGAACAGATTCGTCTGGAGGGACAACCCTACAGCGAGACTATCGGCACGGATTGGCAGCTATCAGTTCTAAATTTGAAGGACGGCTTCACTATAAATGACACAACAACTCAACCTTTCTCCACTTAAATACCCATATCAACGCCTTATACATAGGATTAAGAAATATAATTTTCCTATACACGGGAGCCGAGCACACCCTTAAGATCAATCTCTTTATATGATGCGATAATAGGAGATTTTACGATTCGATCGCGCTTCGCCTTCAACTAATATCACAAATTTTTCTATTATAGGGCGTTGAACTCATTGCGATTTCACGCGCATTCCCTTCAACGACATTTGCCAAATCGTCAAAGCGTTCTGCCCACTTAATATCTCTGCTGGCGCGTAAATGGTCGGCGATCATTTCAAGGCGTACAGACAGAGCGTAGGAGGCATACTGACTTTGTATAATATCAATGCTTCTCAGCTCGCTGTATAATTCGCGTATATTCCTCACCTTACTTTCCTCCCGCCATTTTCGCCTGAACAAACTGGCGCTGTTTTCGGGAAAGCCTATCCTTCAAATCGTTTATTTCGGCCTGTTTCTTTTGAGCTTGTGCGCGCTTCACTGCCATATCGGCTATCTTGATCTGCGTGCCTGCGTTCTCGTAAAAAAAGTCGTCAACTATATCCTTCCAGCGCATTTCACCCTCCTACTGTGCGGTTAGCAGATCTATTTATTGCTTGGGCTATGAAGCATGGGAAAAGACGAAAAAGGTCAAATTTATAGACCCCAGTTCTCGACGGGTTGTATAAATAAAGTTGAAGCGCAAGCCGTTCGCACCGGATGCTTCATTACCCGTCAGATGCAGTGATACATGAGATTTTGATGTTGCGCGTAACACGCGACGGGTGGGGCCAGGAGGAGTGCGAAAACCTCCTGGCCCATTTTCATATATCTGGACTGAACGGCAGTGAAGTATCTGCTACGTGGAAGGACTGGTTCGCCATTAGGAACACGTGAAGGCCGAGTGTAGTGTAGGCCGGCCCACCAGAAGGGCACCGCAAAGTAACCCCTTAAAGGATGCACCCAGAGAACCTGGCTCTGTCCAAAGGGCGGTCGGCGGTATAAGGCAAGGGAAACCGCGCCTGACAAATAGGACACGGTTGCACAAACCCTGTGGCACCATAGCGGTACAAAAACATAGCGAGAGGGAAGCAACTTGAAAATGTGAAAAGTTTATTATCACTAAAAGGGGTGGCTCTGTACCAGCAACCACCAGCTTGCTGCATAGTTTGCAATGTTTATACAGCAGGTTCCGCTACGGCCTCGGAAAATGCTTTTGTGTTGTACCACGTAACCGCAACACGCCAATCAGGCAAAGCATGCATTGCAACTGCGTCAAGCAGGTCCGCTTGCTGCGTTAACGCGCATTCTAATAGGGGGGATTGGAGATGAATGAGCAAATTACATAAGAGCAAGTAAAGTGCGTAGCACAAGTGCAGCGGAGTGAAACGGAGCGGATACGCAGTGCTACAGCAGGTGCGCAACGCGCACTGCTCCACAACATGCAATAGATAAGGCTAAGCTATCGGGTGTTATTTTGATGATAGCTCTGGCTAAATTCAGCCACTCCCATCAACCTATTTTCCTACCAAAAAGGACTTGGTCCTTGCGGACCAAGTGTTGTGCTTCGCACAAGCTCCGTGTGCCACTCCGCTTGCTGCTTGCACAACAGGACTTCACCAATCAATTTTTGTTGAAAGCTCACTTAATCAGTATGTATGCCACATCAACCCCAAGTACATATAGGCGTGCCGCATGGAAGATTGTGCGAATGTGGTCCGAGATAAAGGCAAGCAGGTTCGGCAGCGCAGCACGCGCATTTTTGTAATGCCCTGCCGCGCCACAGCGCGTTGCCTGTCTCGTTGAACGCCCGCCTGCTATGCCAGTAGCTCCCTCAGCGTCAAAGCGCGCCCAGACACTGGCCACGACCCTATGCGTGCTATGGGAGTTGGATAATCGAACTCGCCCAAGCTACCCTCTCAAAAGAGCCAGCATGGGGAAAAGCACGGAAGCAGAAGCAATAACCAATACCATGATTGCTGATCGCCGCAAAATTTGGTCCTTGGGCAACCAATCGGCACTTATCCACATCCGAATTGTATGCGCTACGATAGCTGGAGCGCCATACATCTGGACACCGATAACGAGTAACTGACCGTGGAAGTTCGGGCTTGGTGTGCCGTAGACAGCCCAGACCGTAGCAATTGATTGACTGGTTACAAACCCAACCGCCCCTCCAAGAAGGCTATTGGTAATGGGTGCAAGGGCATGGCTGCTACGTAGAGCCCGCCAAATGCCTGCCGGAAACATAGTGAGAAGCACAGCGCCACAAAGCAAATACCACGCAAATTCGTTTTGCGGTTCCTTTACAAACACTCCAAATATTACCGTGATAATCAACGGCGGTCCATAGACGGCCACCTCATCACCCCAATGGCTCTCCTTGTTCACAACCTCTTTCATGACTTCCATGAACTGCATAATTCACCCTCCATTAAAGTGAAACGCCTGTTCAGGTGCTGGCATACATGCCGCATGCGGAAGGTTAACACTTTAGATATATATTTCCGAAATGGATTCGCAATCCAGTAAATAGGAGCCTGTTGTGCCGATCACTCGTTCACGCCTGCTCTCGTTGCTGCTGGCTGCCCTTGTATATCTGGCGCTGAAAGCACTGCTCTACAGGGTCGCAGGCTTGTTCGATGTCGCCCCTAATGCCAGTGCCTGGTATCCGCCCATCGGGTTGATGTTGGCATTCACCATTCACAGTGGTTGGGCAGCAATCCCGTTCCTATTCATTCCATCTGATCTGCTCACCTATGGCACGGTCAACAGCTTCAGCCTGCTCATCATCCCGCAAGCCGTCATTGTGGGCGTAACCGGGCTTTTCTTTCGACGTTGGCTCTCACCCGAACTTTTCAGCACGTCGAGAGGCATTGGAACATTTATAACTACAGCTTTAATTTCCGTATCTGCGCTGTTCGTCATTTCGGCGGCGACTATACAGATCATCACCGCCCGCCACATTTCCATTACGGACAACATCAACTTCGCCTATTGGCTGGGGGATATGTCAGGGGTGTTGCTATGCACTCCCGTCTTTCTCGCACTATTTCATCTCGTCAATGACCAACCCGCTTGGAAATCAACCACGTGGTTTCCGCTGACAGCCTTGACCTTAGAGTGCGTAACAAAACCGACGTGGAGCGGTTGGGAGGGGTATGGCAGCCCCTCTTGTTTGCGACGCCCTATGGGCGATCATCGAGCCTCTGATCCCGCCGGAGCCGCCCAAGCCGAAAGGCGGCAGGCCACGCCTGGACGACCGCGCGGCGCTGACCGGCATCCTGTTTGTGCTGCGCACAGGCATTCCTTGGGAACTGCTGCCGGTGGAGATGGGGTGCGGCTCGGGCATGACCTGCTGGCGGCGGCTGCACGAGTGGCATCAGGCCGGCGTCTGGGAGCGGTTGCACCGTGTGCTGCTCGACCGGCTTGGCTACGCCAACGCCATCAACTGGGATCGCGCGGCAGTGGACAGCGCCAGCGTCCCGGCAAAAAGGGGGGCGAGGAGACCGGCCCGAACCCGACGGATCGCGGCAAGCCGGGCTCCAAGCGCCACATCCTTGTCGATGCCAACGGCATCCCCCTCGCCCTGAGGATCTCGCCGGCCAACCGGCACGACAGCAAACTCTTGGAGGCGCTGGTCGATGCCGTGCCGGCGATCCGCCAATGTGCGGGCCGGCCACGGCGCCGCCCGGCCAAGCTACACGCCGACAAGGGCTACGACTTCGCCCACTGTCGGCAGGCGCTGCGCCGGCGGGCGATCATCCCGCGCATCGCCCGGCGTGGCATCGAGAGCAGTGAGCGCCTCGGCCGACACCGATGGGTGGTCGAGCGTACGCTCGCCTGGTTCGCTCGCTTCCGTCGCCTCGCCCTACGCTACGAACGGCGCGCCGACATCTTCACAGCCTTCCACAACATCGCCGCCAGCCTCATCTGCTGGCGCTTCGTCCAGAGATGGTTCTGTTAGAGTGCGTAACAAAACCGGCCAGGAACGGTTGGTAGGGGCATGGCAGCCCCTCTTGTTTCCGACGCCTTGTGGGCGATCATCGAACCGCTGATCCCGCCGGAGCCGCCCAAGCCAAAAGGCGGACGGCCCCGGTTGGACGATCGTGCGGCGCTGACCGGCATCCTGTTCGTGCTGCGCACGGGCATCCCTTGGGAGCTTCTGCCGGTGGAGATGGGCTGCGGCTCGGGGATGACCTGCTGGCGGCGTCTGCACGAGTGGCATCGGGCCGGGGTATGGGAGCGACTGCATCGCGTGCTGCTCGACCGGCTCGGCTATGCCAACGCCATCAACTGGGATCGGGCGGCGGTGGACAGCGCCAGCGTTCCAGCAAAAAGGGGGGCGAGGAGACTGGCCCGAACCCGACGGATCGCGGCAAGCCGGGCTCCAAGCGTCACATCCTCGTCGATGCCAATGGCATCCCACTCGCCCTGAAGATTTCGCCGGCCAACCGGCACGATAGCAAGCTGCTGGAGACGCTGGTCGATGCCGTGCCGGCGATCCGCCAGTGTGCGGGCCGGCCACGGCGCCGCCCGGCCAAGTTGCACGCCGACAAGGGCTACGACTTTGCACACTGCCGGCGGGCGCTGCGCCAACGAGCGATCATTCCGCGGATCGCCCGGCGTGGCGTCGAGAGCAGCGAGCGTCTTGGCCGACACCGATGGGTGGTCGAGCGGACGCTCGCATGGTTCGCCCGCTTCCGCCGCATCGCCGTCCGATACGAACGGCGCGCCGACATCTTCACCGCCTTTCACCACATCGCCGCCAGCCTCATCTGCTGGCGCTTCGTCCAAAGATGGTTCTGTTAGGCGCTCTTAGGCACTCTAAGAATCCTTCGCAGCTGTGGGACCACGCGTTTCGAACCCATATCGATGACAAGTGTCGCCACCTTGTTTTCGCGATGTTTTTCTGCTCCGAGTACGGCGTGGAACGCGATACGCTCCGCCAAGCCTATGATCCGTTGCATACGGCCCTGTGCGCACGCTACGGCGTTGCGCATAATCCAAAAGATTTCGAGGAGGCGATACGAATACTGGAAGGCAGTTTCATCAAAATCAGCGGCAAGTTGATCAGCTATATCAATCCTTCGATTCGTGACTATATGGCAGAGTATTTAAATGACTTCACGCTGTTGGAAGATCTCGCTCGTTCTGCACAAAAAGCCAACTATGCCAAAGCGGTCTGGGATTTTGGGAGTAAAGACAGGCTCAACACGCTTGAGCGGCGAAGTCTAGCACTTGCATTCCAGTATGTGGCTGAAAATTTTCCGATCATCAGGGTATGGTCCCCAAGCCTGGACGAGCCCGGTTCATACATCGTGTCGGATATAGGGATCACTGATAGGCTCAAGCTGCTTCTGGATTGGTGGACGGCTAGCGGAGAAGCCAGGTTCGCGGTTCTTGCGCTTGAACTGGCGGCAACTCCTCCAGACGGATTTAGCCCTTGGCGGGATGGAGCGGAGATGGTCGAACTCCTGTGCGAGCTGCTCGATCCCTTCAATTTCGAAGACGCTCCTTTTGTTGAGGTAATGGTTGGGCATCTAGAGGCCGGCCTCATCGACATGCTCAACGGCCACATGGGAATGGACGACCTTAAGAAAATCTCCGATGCGATTGAGGAGAACAGCACAAGCGTCTCTTCACACATCATGAAGGCAATGGAGCATGCCATCGTTCGCGAATTTGAGGAAATATCGGACCGCGTTGTAGAGCTGGATTCAGAGTCCACGCTGAACGATTACATGGGCTATTTGGGCGCTCTTGCTCTCCGAGTAGGGATCCCGAAATCCATCGTGGAACGGGCCGAAAAGGCTGTGAAAGAGCGGATCGAGGCCATTGAGGAAGAAGCCACAATCGCTGAAGCACCTGAAGTTGGCCGTGGAAAGCGGGAGAACGAAACCTTCGACGATACTGCAATCCAGAACCTTTTTGCGCCCCTTCTGTCCCTGTAGTGCCACTTCGACGTTCATCATGGATGCTACTCTCCCTTAAAGTGGAGGTTCCAATTCTCAATTCTTTGTTTTATAGGTAATTTTGATGCAATAATTTCGCATAGAGACCACCCATGCTGACGTCGCTCAAGGTAATTGAGAATCTCGGGATTTTCTCCAAGTACAGTGCCGCGAACAACCTGCCGGAGTTTCAGCGCTTTAACGTAATTTACGGTGATAACGGCTCGGGTAAAACGACGCTGTCGCGGCTGTTCGCAACTCTCCCGACCGGCAGGCATCTTGAATACCCCGATCTAAAATACTCCATTACTACGCAGTTGGGCGCTTTGACGCACGGACAAAACTATCCAAGGAAAGTCCGGGTCTTCAACGCCGACTATGTCGAGGCAAATATCGGCCAGTGTGAGGGACATATCCCTCACATCCTAATCGTTGGGGAAGATAATATGGCTCTCGCGCAGGAAGTTGCTGACGAACAGGCCGCTTATACAGAACGGCTCAAGGGGATCAAGGCTGCAACAGATGCCATCACAAAATTGGAGAGCGATCGGGGAAAGCTATTTTCGGCTATTGCAAAGACGATCGGCGAAGCGACCAGCGGCGCAACGTTGCGGAGCTATCGTAAGCCCGATGCCGAAGCAGCCTACCGCAAGCTGAAAAACTTTAAGAAGCCATCCGATGCCGAACTTGTAGTCTATCGCACGACCTTACATCAGGAGCAGCTTGAGGCCGTTCAATGCGCGACTCTCCCCCTTGAGAACAGCGTTGACGGCGCCAGCCGAAATCTGTTGGAGATCCTCAGTGCTATTGCCTCCGATGTAAGCGCTCTCACCGCGCGCACCGCCCAGTCAGCTGTGATTGCTCGCCTTGAAGAGAATGGCGACCTCTATGATTGGGTTGAGCGCGGTATTGCTATCCATCGCGATCACAAGTCTGAGCGTTGTGAGTTTTGCGACCAGATGTTGCCTACCGCGCGCATGAAGCAGTTGGTAGGCCATTTCAGTGACGAAGATCAGAACCTGAAATTCGATATCGAGGCTGAGCAGAAGCATCTCGACGTTGTACGAGACTACATTCATCAGTTGGTCATTCCAGCAAAGGCGCAATTCTATTCCGAGCTGCGGGAGGAAGCCGAAGCCACTTCGCTCGCGCTCGAAAACGCAAAGGCGAGCGCGCTGAAATTTGTTGATGATGCTGATGCCGCGCTCATGCAAAAGCTTACGCAGCGCACGAGGTCTTATGAGGTGAGCCTGACAACAGATTTCTCAGGCCTATCGGTAGCGCTTACGAGAACTGAGGCGCTGTGTGATCGCCACAATCAGAAAACCTTTGCTTTTGATGCCGAGAAGGCAAAGGCGCGCGACGCCATTGAAATGAGCTACCTGTTATCGATTTCACCCCAGGTCATTGCACTGGACGACGAGATCACCAAAGCCAGGAAGGTCATTGAGGACCTCAAAGACGGTGCATTAGAGCCGTTTTTGGCGCGTACTCTTGAAGATCTCGAAAAATCGATCACTGAAAAGCGAGCTAAAGTTGCGAATGCACACAAAGCTGGCGAAGACATCACCAGGAGGTTACAAAATTTTCTTGGGCGTACAGAGCTTTCATTTGCCTCAGCGGACCAGGGATACTTGGTTTACCGCAGAGGGAAGCCAGCCAAGCGCCTAAGTGAAGGCGAGAAAATGGCAATCGCTTTTATCTACTTCCTTGTTCAACTTGGTGATCAGGCCTTCGATATCGCCGAAGGCGTTGTGGTGATCGATGATCCTATCTCAAGCCTAGATTCATCAGCGATCTACCAAGCATTCTCCTACCTCAAGAATGCCGTCAAGGATGCCAAACAGGTTATCATCCTCACGCACAACTTCGACTTCCTGAAGCTGGTGCTGAACTGGTTTCACGGAATCCCCACGAAAGCTGGGTTTAAGTCATACTACATGGTCGTATGCACGGAGAACGAGAACGGGCGCAACGCACGGCTATGCAAGCTCGATCAGCTGCTTCAGGATCATGCCTCTGAATACCAGTACCTCTTCAAAAAGCTTTACACGTATAAGTCCGACGGGACAATTGAAAGTGCCTATCACATTCCCAATGTCGCACGAAAAGTTTTGGAGACATTTCTGGAATACTACGAGCCTTCTTCTGCCAATCTTTACAAAAAACTCGACGCGATCGACTTCGATCCTCTCAAAAAGGCTGCCATTTTCAAGTTTGCTAATGATCTTTCACATATGACTGGCAAAGGGTTTGATCCGGCATTGGTCGCCGAGACACAAAAGAACACTGCCTATCTCTTGGAGATGATCGCAACGTTAGCCCCAAAGCATCATGCGGGTCTTGTGAAGCTCAGTTCTTAAGGCTCTGCGTCCGCTTCTCAGCAGACATTCAATTTCTGCTGAGAAGCGTACAGCCGAAAAGTGGAAATATGGTATGGCCCGTCATTCGATCCGGTGCTGACGAATAGTCGCTATCAAGTTTTCATTGTCGAACGGCTTATAGAACACATGGTCAGCGCCCCAGGTGCGCGCCATTGCCGCCGTGCTTTCGATAGGGATGCGGGCAGCGCCCCCGGTGATGACAAAGACGGGCGTGTTCGGGCGGATAGCGCGCATCCGCTGGAGAAGGTCGATGCCGTTCAGGCGCGGCATCCATACGTCTGCGATCACCAGATCGAAGGCACTAGTGCACTGACGCAGACATAGGATTCACAGCGGCCGGCCGACGTGCGATTCTGTCGGCATGGCCCAGACCGTCAGCATCATCGTTGGAGCGGAGGACCGCGCGCGCTTGGCCGCGATCCTCGGCGACCGGAACCGCCCTCAGAAGCATGTGCAGCGGGCGACCATCATCGTGCTCTCGGCCGAGCGGCTACCGGTGCAGGAGGTGGCGCGCCGCGCCGGTGTCAGCCGCCCGGCGGTCTGGCGCTGGCAGGTGCGCTACGCCGAACAGGGCGTGGACGGGCTGCTGCGCGACAAGACGCGTAAACCTGGGCGGGCGCCGCTGCCCACCGCTACGGTAGCCAAGGTGCTGGCGCTGACCTGCTCGGAACCACCCGGCGCGGTGACGCATTGGACCGGCCGGGCGGTGGCCAAGGCGGTCGGCATCAGCCTGCGCGCCGTGCAGCGCATCTGGGAGGCCAATCGCCTTCAGCCCCATCGCATCCGCACCTTCAAGCGCTCCAACGACCCGGCCTTTGCCGCCAAGGTCGAGGACATCGTCGGGCTCTACATGGACCCGCCGTGCCACGCAGTGGTGCTGTCCATCGACGAGAAGAGCCAGATCCAGGCGCTCGACCGCACCCAGCCCGGCCTGCCGCTGAAGCCCGGCAAGTGCGGGACGATGACGCACGACTACAAGCGCAACGGCACCACCACGCTGTTCGCCGCGCTGAACACGCTGGACGGCACGGTGGTCGGGCGCTGCCTGCCCAAGCACACCCACAAGGAGTTCATCAAGTTCCTGAACGCTGTGGAGCGCGCCGTCCCGGCGGGCAAGGTGATCCATGCCATCGTCGATAATTACGCCACCCACAAGCATCCCAAGGTCCTGGAATGGCTGGCTGATCACCCGCGCTGGGTCTTCCACTTCACGCCTACCTCGGCCTCCTGGATCAATGCCGTCGAGGGCTTCTTCTCGATCATCACCCGCAGACGCATTCGGCGCGGCGTCTTCAAGTCCGTGGCCGACCTCCAGGACGCCATCGCCCGCTACATCCGCGAGCACAACAAGGCATCCAAACCCTTCGTCTGGATCAAGCCCGCCGACACCATCCTCGCCAAGATCGCCCGGCTCCCTGCACCTTCTGAATGAGTCAGTGCACTAGATTGCAGCCGTGTTAGAGTGCGTAACAAAACCGGCTGGGAACGGTTGGTAGGGGCATGGCAGCCCCTCTTGTTTGCGACGCCTTGTGGGCGATCATCGAACCTCTGATCCCGCCGGAGCCGCCCAAGCCGAAAGGCGGACGGCCCCGGCTGTGCGATCGTGCTGCGCTGACCGGCATCCTGTTCGTGCTGCGCACGGGTATTCCTTGGGAGCTTCTGCCGGTGGAGATGGGCTGCGGCTCGGGTATGACCTGCTGGCGGCGTCTGCACGAGTGGCATCGGGCTGGCGTGTGGGAACGGCTGCATCGTGTGCTGCTCGACCGTCTCGGCTATGCCAACGCCATCAACTGGGATCGTGCGGCGGTGGACAGCGCCAGCGTCCCGGCAAAAAGGGGGGTGAGGAGACCGGCCCGAACCCGACGGATCGCGGCAAGCCGGGCTCCAAGCGCCACATCCTCGTCGATGCTAACGGCATCCCGCTCGCCCTGAGGATCTCGCCAGCCAACCGGCACGACAGCAAGCTGCTGGAGGCGCTGGTCGATGCCGTGCCGGCGATCCGCCAGTGTGCGGGCCGGCCCCGGCGGCGACCGGCCAAGCTGCATGCCGACAAGGGCTACGACTTCGCTCACTGCCGGCGGGCGCTGCGCCAACGAGCGATCATTCCGCGGATTGCCCGGCGTGGCGTCGAAAGCAGCGAGCGTCTCGGCCGATATCGATGGGTGGTCGAGCGTACGCTCGCTTGGTTTGCCCGCTTCCGCCGCATCGCCGTCCGCTACGAACGGCGCGCCGACATCTTCACTGCCTTTCACCATATCGCGGCCAGCCTCATCTGCTGGCGCTTCGTCCAGAGATGGTTCTGTTAGGCGCTCTTAGCGCCTCTTCACCATCAACAGCTTCATCTACAGTGTATCCGGCATCTTCCAGGCTGGTGCGTAGCGAATAGCGGACGTTCTCGGCATCATCGACAATCAGAATCTTCATGGCGCCTTCACTCAGCAGTGCTCTGAATAGATAGCACAAAGCATGCACCTTGGGGAGCCTGAGTGGTGAGCTTGATGGAGCCATTACGACGCAACAGGAGGTCACGCACAACCGCCAACCCCAAGCCCGTTCCGCGTCCATGCGGCTTGGTGGTGAAGAACGGCTCCATGATGCGCTCCGCGTCCTCTGCGGAGATGCCGGGACCATCGTCCTTGACAGTCACGGTTACGGACCCGTTTGCGGGCTGGCCGACGTGAAGGGTGACGTGGCCTCTCTGGTCGGTCGCATCCAGCGCGTTTACCACAAGGTTCGTGACGATCTGGGTGACTTCCGTCCGTGTCAGGTTGACCAAGGCTGCCGGCACGTCGTGAGTCAACATGATTGCGAAGGTGGGCGGGAGCGTCGATGTCAGTAGCGCAATCGAGTCGCGCAGAGCGGCGACCAGTTCTGTGCCTCCTCCGATCTCTTCCTCATTGCGGGCAAAGGACAGTACCTGACGGACCAGCCGGGCGGACCCACGGGCGCTGTCCTCGATGATGCTGAGGGCCTTGCTGAGCCGTTCTGGTTTGGTGACGGCATCTTTGCGGGCTTGCTGGCTGAGATTGATGATGGGGTGAAGCAGGTTGTTGAGTTCATGCGCCATGCCGCCGGCAATTTCTCCGATGGCGACCATGCGGCGCTGATGCTGCTCTGCGTGTTCCCTCCGACGCTGCTCCGTCACGTCCCGCACAATGGCAATCAGCGTCTCCCCCGGTGGTGAGGCTGATGCGGGCTTGACCGTCCAGTGCAACGTCCGTCCACTCGACGGCACGTCTCCCTCAAACTCAGGGATTTGCTGAAGCCGCAGGAGAATAGGCACGGCGTCAGGGGTGAAGCGAAGGAAGGTCGGATTGGCGAAGGCGACGCTCAGCCGGTCAGAATGATGCTCCAGCAGGGCAATGCCCAACGGCGCTTCCTCTATGGCGCGGACCAAGTTGGCATTCCTGCCGAGCAGTTCCATGCGTGTGCTGCCTAAGGCCCCCAAAAGCAAGCCTGTCGCTCCTGCGGCCAGCATGAACACCTGAAGATCGACCACATCGCGGGTGTCCAAAACTCCACGCACAAGCAGGACAAGCCCAAGATTGACCAGAGAAGCGGTTAGCGTTGAAGCGCCAAAGCCCCATAGGAACCCGGCAACCGCTATGGGCAGGATGAGAAGGAAGAACGAACTGGCCGGACTGGACAGCAGGTTTCGCGACAGGAACCATATCAGCAAGGCGGCAGCAGCTAATCCAGCGGATCGCGCTAAGAGTGCCTAACAGAACCATCTCTGGACGAAGCGCCAGCAGATGAGGCTGGCGGCGATGTTGTGGAAGGCTGTGAAGATGTCGGCGCGCCGTTCGTAGCGTAGGGCGAGGCGACGGAAGCGAGCGAACCAGGCGAGCGTACGCTCGACCACCCATCGGTGTCGGCCGAGGCGCTCACTGCTCTCGATGCCACGCCGGGCGATGCGCGGGATGATCGCCCGCCGGCGCAGCGCCTGCCGACAGTGGGCGAAGTCGTAGCCCTTGTCGGCGTGTAGCTTGGCCGGGCGGCGCCGTGGCCGGCCCGCACATTGGCGGATCGCCGGCACGGCATCGACCAGCGCCTCCAAGAGTTTGCTGTCGTGCCGGTTGGCCGGCGAGATCCTCAGGGCGAGGGGGATGCCGTTGGCATCGACAAGGATGTGGCGCTTGGAGCCCGGCTTGCCGCGATCCGTCGGGTTCGGGCCGGTCTCCTCGCCCCCCTTTTTGCCGGGACGCTGGCGCTGTCCACTGCCGCGCGATCCCAGTTGATGGCGTTGGCGTAGCCAAGCCGGTCGAGCAGCACACGGTGCAACCGCTCCCAGACGCCGGCCTGATGCCACTCGTGCAGCCGCCGCCAGCAGGTCATGCCCGAGCCGCACCCCATCTCCACCGGCAGCAGTTCCCAAGGAATGCCTGTGCGCAGCACAAACAGGATGCCGGTCAGCGCCGCGCGGTCGTCCAGGCGTGGCCTGCCGCCTTTCGGCTTGGGCGGCTCCGGCGGGATCAGAGGCTCGATGATCGCCCATAGGGCGTCGCAAACAAGAGGGGCTGCCATACCCCTCCCAACCGCTCCACGCCGGTTTTGTTACGCACTCTAACAGCGCAATGAACGCTGCGCGTGCTATAGGCACATCGGCTGTGTACCGTCCCGGTCATAAGATGCACATTGATAGCAGTAGATATGATAAGGGCCTTTGGCTGTTACAATCTCTACAAATTTTGCCTTGGCTTGAATAAGCTGCCCCACTTGGCTGCCGACTTGTGAATGATGCTCAAAGTCTTCACACAGTGCCTGTTCGTCAGTCAGCAAGATGCGCGCTGATATGTGCGACAGATCATCTTAAGCAGCAGCATGGCAGCGCAAGAACAGCTTATCGGGTTCTAATCATCTGGAATGTGATGAAGTTCAATTTTATGGCTACGATACTACTTTTGACGAGGTTGTACTCGCTCATTTGTGGTGCCCAAGCGACCCATATTTTTACGCTCGCCGCTCAAAGCATATTGGAGAGCTCTATCCACGATTTTTAAACATTCTAGCCGATACATACATTGCCACGCTTGAGCATGGCCGAATATTCTTGTTAGTAATGGAAGATCGCTGGCAATACGTTGATGGCTTTCGCACTCGATATCGCCACTCACGTCTGCGGTGGCAGCCATCCAGAAGCGCGCAGAAGGGCTTGCTTATGAACTATAGCGAGGGGTCGAATTGGCTGGCTTATTCTGAGGACCGGCTGCGAAAGCTTGTTGAAGAGATTGCTCGCGCGCATCGCGTCATTGTGATGATTGCCAGGACTTCTCAAAGCGTTCCGGTTAAAGCAGGTTTCATCGCTGAGGAAATGCACTCGCTGACTTTCAACCTAGACGCAATAATGAAAGGCGCTATTGCAGAAGCTTGCACTGATCGGCATGAGAGCTTCTATGATTTCGAGTTTCAGAAAAACGGCCCAAGCGACCTTGTCGTTGCAAATGAGTACATAACACTGTTAGCTCAGGTAAAGTTCTACTCTACTCCTCAAGGAACTGCTGCTGCGTTGAGGGAATTAAGAGCCGGCGTACACGTCTATGCAAATATGCTGCTTGTTGCACCTACAGACCAAATCATTGGTGTCAGTGATGCTGCTCGCAAGACCATGTTGCGGGAGCGCGCTAAAGCGCGGCGTTTGGAAGTCGCAAACGCAGCAGAATACGTTATGAATACAGTGTCCGATGTTATTGATCTTGGTGGGGTAGTATCAAAACCAATAGCACTTAAGGAAGCACACGATATAGCAATGTGGCCATGCGGACTAACATTTTATAGCTTCGTGGAGCCATTTATTTATGATGTCGTATTCGACATCATGCGGCAGCGTCACCACATTGGCGCACCACATGGCATTTCTCCGTTCCTAAATGATTATGATATGCTTCGGCAGAGCGGTTTTGACGCTGAATACATTGATGCCCTACATCGGACGAGAATGCACGTTGCGCATTGCGCCGCAACCATCCCTCCGATACCCAACATTCCATTTTATCAGGCGGATAATGAGCCTGTGCCATGGTGACGGGGAGATTGTGCCTTATGGCTTAGAGCCTGCTTGGGAACTGACCGAGAACACAATATGTCCTGGAAACGTAGTGGCTCTTACCCCTGCTTGCCGCCGCTCACTGGCAAGCCAATGAGCATCCGGATTATTCCGTGTAGGGTTGCTCTGTGGTAAGACCGCTGCCCTCACTCAGAGTGAGGCACATTGTCCGCGGTACAAGCGCCTGCCAGAGCGATGAAAGGCGCGAGCGCTAAATACACAGCTTGCGGAAATCATCGAGCTGTAGGGTGCAGCTATAGCTCTGGCTCAAGCACTACGCTTGCACCGTTTGAGAACGTGGGGCACCATAAGGGGACAAGCAAACGCGCAATATGATGTATAGGAAAATAGTCCTATAACACTTGCTGCTTAGCACAGCCTTAGCACATGCTGTGTTGCATTCTATAAAAAACAAGTACTTAAGTTAGCTCGATTGCAACTGAAAATCCCCGTGTCGGCGGTTCGACTCCGTCCCTGGGCACCATTTTTTTTCGCCGATCAAGCCATCGGTGGCGGATCAGGCAAAGCCAACCTGTCCGTTCTGGATTTGGCACAGCGGCGAAGGACATCATTCTTCGCCTGCCGAGCTTTTAAAATCTCCGCTCTCCATAATGTCGATTTTCGTTGTTCTGGCACAATCGCCGCGCGGTTGGATCAGCAGTGCGAGCCCCTGCGGGCGGCGCATCCCACGCGGCACCCTGCAATCCGTTGCCGATGCACAGGACACCACTGCCCGCTTCATTCGCGCCCGCAACAAGGACGCCAAGCCTTTTGCGTAGGCCAAGCCCATCGATACCATCTCGCCAGAAATCGATCGATTGCCTGCGCTTTCCGAATGAGCCGGTGTGTTGACCTGCTGCGAAGAAACAAGCAGGCCTCCATTCACAAAAACGCAATCCAGACGTCATTTTTTGAAGGCAATGCTTAGGGTGCTCCCAGCAAAGCCGCGGACCCACCGCTAATGCAAGCTTTCGTTCGCTTTAGGCCGCCTGCTTTCCTGTGGGAATGACGGACACCATTACGGACACCGCATCAAGCGCCTGGGTCCGGAGAAGCCCACGATGCAACTTCGGAAAGGAATGACGAATCATGAAGAGGTTCCTGTTTTTCATCATCCTGGCTTTGCTGCCCAACATCGCCGCAGCCGACACCATGACCGCCAGCGATATCATCAACACCTTGAAAAGAAACAACATGGATGTTCTCATCCCAATGTATGAAAAAGGCATTCTGATTCTCGACAGTAAGAACACCACCGTCAACGCCATGAAATTGGTTAGAAACTATGCAGCCTTCGCGGATGCTGAAGCCGAAAAGGCAAAACTCTGGTACCGCGGCATGCCGACCCAACAGGCAAATGACTTTATCAACAGCAATTACTCGAGACTGGGGTTGCCGGAGAAATCCTTCGTTGGAATTGCCCCACGATTTTCCTACGTGATGCAATATGTCACCAACTCGGATCCCGGTGTCGTTTTTGAATTTGGCACGGACAGCGAAGGATGGCTCTACAAGCAGTGGTCTGTTGACCATCCCTGTCAAATCAAAGCAGAGGGTGGCGGCACTTACGGCCTCGGCCCCAGCGGTACCTATGCTTCCTGCAACAACGGCCCCAACGCCTATAAGCCGAAGATCGACAACTTGGGCGGCATGTTCAATACATGGCTGGCCGACAACACGATAACAGCCAAAGTCGCCTACGTCCTGGCCAACCGCAAATTGTAATACGTCCGCGCGGGCAAGAGTGGGACCTCCCCCTGCGCCATGATGACCAAGATTGAGGCCGGCACGCCGAAGCGCCCAATTTTCTCTCAACGATGCGAATCGGATCGGGGGAGCACCACCGAACGAACCCGCCCGGCGGACAAGCCGCCGATCCTGAAATGGGCCTTCAGCGGCCGCGACCGGCGGAAGCCGAGGCGCAGGCCCCCAGCAACCACTCCCGGAACGCCATCAGCGGCGGGTGATGCGCCCGTGACGAGGGGTGGACGAGGTGATAGGCGCGGTCCGGATTCCGGTAGGGCCGGTCCAGCGCTGGGACCAGCGCCCCGTCCCGCATCTCGGCCTGCACCAGCAGGGTCGGCAGCAGCGCCACCCCCAACCCGGTGATCGCCGCCTGGGCGGTGGTGGAGAACTGTTCGAAGAACATGCCGGCGCCCTCGTGCCGCTCGATGCCCTGGGCGGCGAACCAGTCCCGCCATGCCTCCGGACGGCTGGTGGTGTGCAGAAGCGGCAGCGCCACGAGGTCCGGCGCCGTGCGGATCGGGTGGGCCTCCAGGAAGGACGGGGCGCAGAGCGGCAGAACCTCCTCCTCCATCAGCCGTTCGCACACCGCCCCCGGCCAGTCGGCGGCGCCGAAATGGATGGCGGCGTCCAGATCCTCCGACCGGAAGTCGAAGGGCTCCATCTTCGTCATGAAATGGATGATGACCTGCGGGTGCGCCGCCTGGAAGGCGGGCAGGCGCGGCACCAGCCAGCGCGTGCCGAAGGTCGGCAGAACGGCCAGCTTCAGCACGCCCCCCTGCGGCGCGGTCATGACCCGCAGCGTCGCCGCCCCCACCCGGTGCAGCGCCTCCCGCACCTCCGCCGCGTAGGACTCGCCGGCCGGGGTCAGGGCCACACGCTGGTCGCGGCGCACAAACAGCGGAACGCCGAGCTGGTCCTCCAGCGCCTTGATCTGCCGGCTGACGGCGCCCTGGGTCAGCGCCAGCTCCTGCGCCGCGGCGGTGAAGCTGCCGGTGCGCGCCGCCGCCTCGAAGGCGGAGAGCGCGCTCATGGAGGGGAGAAGGCGGCGTTGCAGACCCATGGGTCATGACTATAGCTCATGACCCGGGGAAAGAAAGTCGGTTGCGCGGGGCCGGGCCTGCCGCCAGATTGAGGAGGATTTGAACGCCCAGCCGAGGAACGAGCGCGCCATGAAGACCGGAGGCCAGTTGATCGTCGATGCGCTGGAGGCGCAGGGCGTCGAGCGCGTGTTCTGCGTGCCGGGCGAAAGCTACCTCGCCGTGCTTGACGCGCTGCACGATTCCTCGATCCGCACGATCAACGCCCGCCACGAGAGCGGCGCCGCCATGATGGCGGAGGCCGAGGGTAAGCTGACCGGACGGCCGGGCATCTGCTTCGTCACCCGCGGCCCCGGCGCCACCAACGCCGCGCCGGGCGTCCATGTGGCGCAGCAGGACTCCACCCCGATGATCCTGTTCATCGGCCAGATCGAGCGCGGGATGCGCGGGCGCGACGCCTTCCAGGAGGTCGACTACACGCTCATGTTCGGCGGCATGGCCAAGTGGGTGGCGGAGATTGACAGCGCCGACCGCGTGCCGGAGATGGTCAGCCGCGCCTTCCACACCGCGCTCGCCGGCCGCCCCGGCCCGGTCGTCCTGGTGCTGCCGGAGGACATGCTGGTGGAGACGGCGGACGTCGCCGCCGCCCGCCCGGCCCAGCCGGTGGACAGCGCCCCCACCCCCGCCCAGGTCGCCGAGGTCGGGCGTCTGCTCGCCGGGGCGAAGCGTCCGCTGGTGATCGCCGGGGGCTCCCGCTGGACCGAAGACGCGGTGGCCTCGCTGCACGTCTTCGCCGAGACCTTCGCGCTGCCGGTGGCCGTCACCTTCCGCCGCCAGATGCTGTTCGACCACACGCACCCGAACTACGCGGGCGACATCGGGCTGGGCATCAACCCGAAGCTGACCGCCCTGGTGAAGGACGCCGACGTGATCCTGCTGCTCGGCGGCCGTTTCTCCGAGGTGCCGTCGCAGAGCTACGGGCTGCTCGGCATCCCGGAGACCGGCAAGACCCTGATCCACGTCCATCCGGGGGCGGAGGAGCTGGGCCGCGTCTACAACCCCGACCTCGCCATCAACGCCACGCCGGGGGGCTTCCTCGACGCCGTGGCCGGGCTGGAGGCGCCGGCCTCCCCCGCCTGGGCCGGTCGGGCCGAGGCCGCGCACGCCGCCTACACCGCCTGGAGCGAGCCGCCGGCCACCATCCCCGGCGCCGTCCAGATGGGCGCCGTCATGTCCTGGCTGCGCGACACCCTGCCCGACGACGCCATCCTGACCAACGGCGCCGGCAATTACGCCACCTGGATTCACCGCTTCTGGCGCTTCCGCCGCTTCGGCACGCAAGCCGCACCGGTCTGCGGCTCGATGGGCTACGGCCTGCCCGCCGCCGTCGCGGCCAAGCTGCTCCACCCGGAGCGGGACGTGGTCTGCTTCGCCGGCGACGGCTGCTTCCAGATGACCGGTCTGGAGTTCGGCACCGCCGTGCAGGAGGGCGCCAACCTCATCGTGCTGGTCATCGACAACGGCATGTACGGCACCATCCGCATGCACCAGGAGCGCGACTATCCGGGCCGCGTGTCCGGCACCGCCCTGACCAATCCGGACTTCGCCGCGCTTGCCCGCGCCTATGGCGGCCATGGCGAGACGGTGGAGCGGACGGAGGAGTTCGCCCCGGCCTTCGAGCGCGCCCGCGCCTCCGGCCGGCCGGCCATCCTGCATGTCAGGCTCGACCCCGAGGCCCTGACGCCGAACCGCAGCCTGTCCGACATCCGCGCCGCCGGGCGCCAGCGCTAACCCTCCACCGGTTGCCTTACACCGAGGACCTTTTCCATGCAGCACCGCGACCTTCTCTCCCGCCTCGGCCTTGAGCTTCCCGCCGACGGGGCCGGCCTGTCCGTCCGCTCGCCCATCGACGGCGCCGCGCTGGGCGTGGCGCCGGTCACCCCGGCGTCGGAGATTCCGGAGGTGGCCGCCCGCGCCCAGCGCGCCTTCGAGGCCTGGCGCTCCGTCCCGGCGCCGCGCCGCGGCGAACTGGTCCGTCTGCTGGGCGAGGAGCTGCGCGACGCCAAGGAGGATCTCGGCCGTCTCGTCACGCTGGAGATGGGCAAGATCTTCCAGGAGGGCCTGGGCGAGGTCCAGGAGATGATCGACATCTGCGACTTCGCGGTCGGCCTGTCCCGCCAGCTCTACGGCCTGACCATCGCGTCGGAGCGTCCGGGCCACGCGATGCGCGAGACCTGGCACCCGATGGGTCCCTGCGCGGTGATCTCCGCCTTCAACTTCCCGGTCGCGGTCTGGGCCTGGAACGCCGCCCTGGCGCTGGTCTGCGGCGACCCGGTGATCTGGAAGCCGTCGGAGAAGACCCCGCTGACCGCGCTCGCCTGCCAGCGCATCTTCGAGCGCGCCGTGGCCCGCTTCGGCGACGCCCCGGCGGACCTGCTGCAGGTCGTCAACGGCGGGCGCGATGTCGGCGAGGCTCTGGTCGCCAGCCCGCTGGTCCCCATCGTGTCGGCCACCGGCTCGACCCGCATGGGCCGCGAGGTCGCGCTGAAGGTGGCCGAGCGCTTCGCCCGTCCGATCCTGGAGCTGGGCGGCAACAACGCCATGATCGTGGCGCCGTCGGCCGACCTCGACATGGCGGTGCGCGCCATTGTCTTCTCGGCGGTGGGCACCTGCGGCCAGCGCTGCACCACGCTGCGCCGCCTGATCGTCCACAAGGACGTGCGCGACACGCTGCTGCCGCGCCTCAAGGCCGCCTACGCCTCCGTTCCCATCGGCAACCCGCTGGAGTCCGGCGTGCTGGTCGGCCCGCTGAACGACAAGGGCGCCTTTGACGGCATGCAGCGCGCGCTGGAGCAGGCCAAGGCCGACGGCGGCACCGTGACCGGCGGCGGCCGCGCGCTCGCTGACCAGTATCCGGACGCCTGGTACGTGCAGCCGGCCATCGTCGAGATGCCGGGCCAGACCGACATCGTCCGCCACGAGACCTTCGCCCCGATCCTCTACGTCCTGACCTACGAGACGCTGGAGGAGGCCATCGCGCTGCAGAACGCGGTGCCGCAGGGCCTGTCCTCCTGCATCTTCACCACCGACATCCGCGAGGCCGAGAGCTTCCTGTCGGCGGCGGGCAGCGACTGCGGCATCGCCAACGTCAACATCGGCCCGTCGGGCGCGGAAATCGGCGGCGCCTTCGGCGGCGAGAAGGAGACGGGCGGCGGGCGCGAGTCCGGGTCCGACGCCTGGAAGGGCTACATGCGCCGCCAGACGGCGACGGTGAACTACTCGCGCGCTCTGCCGCTGGCCCAGGGGATCAAGTTCGAGATCGCCGGCTGATCCGCCCCATCGGCGTAAAAGAAGAAGGCCGCCCGTTCCACCGGGCGGCCTTTTCTCTTTGGAAAGGTCAGAAGGCTTCGCGCGGAAGCCGCCTTGCGGGTCGTTCGGGGGAGGTGTTGCGGCGCAGGTGCTCGGCAATGGGGGTGAGCTGTGCCAGAACCTGCTCGTGGGTCAGGCGGTCCCGGCGCAACACGGCCTGGACCACGGGATCGTTCAACAGTTCGGCAACGCGGCAGCGCCACGTCTGCTTGGGCAGTCCGTTCATTGCTGTTCTCGTTGCTTGTGGAAGGGAAAAAACGCCGGCCCTCACCGACCGGCGTACGGTACGCGGAGCATGTTACAGTTCGACGCGTACGGCCCGTGATATTTCGGGTACCTGAACGTCCTGTGTACGTGCCTCCGGCATAGGGAACTCAGGGGAAAAAAGGGCTCCTCAGGCCCCCTTGGCCGCCGCTTCGCGCGCGCGCACCTGCTCGCGGTGGAAGATGTAGATGCCGCTGGCGACGATCACCAGACCGCCGGCGAGGGTCGAGGCGCTGGGCGACTCCCCGAAGACCAGCAGGCCATAGAGCACCGCCCAGATCAGCGTCGTGTAGCCGAAGGGCGCCACCGTCGCCGCGTCCGCCACCGTATAGGCGCGGATCAGGCAGTAATGGCTGCACGCCCCCAGCACGCCGAGCATGATCATCAGCGCCGCCCCCGTCAGGTCCGGCGTCACCCAGCCGAAGGGCAGCAGCAGCCCGCAGAGCACCGTACCGGCCATGCTGGTGTAGAAGAAGGTCGTCAGGGTGGAATCGCCGCCACGCAGCAGCCGGGTGACGATCTGGTAGAGCGCGTTGCACAGCGCGGCGGCCAACGGCAGCAGGATCGCCCATTGGAAGACGATGCTGGCCGGGCCGATGATGATCATCGCCCCGATGAAGCAGCCCAGCACGCCCAGACCGCGCCGCCAGCCCACTTTCTCCTTGAGCAGCGGAACGGAGAGGACGGTGACCAGGACCGGAGCCACGTTGGCGATGGCCGCCACGTCCACGAAGGGCAGCGTCTTGTAGGACACCGCCACCAGCAGTGTCAGCACCGCCAGCAGGGCGGAGCGGAGGATCTGGATCCCCGGACGCTTGGCGATCAAATGGCTGGGGGAACGCACCGCCACCACGGCGAAGGCGATGGCCAGATGCACCGCGAAGCGCGCCCAGGCGACCTCGGCGAAGGGATAGGTCTGCACCAGGACGCGCAGGGTCGCGTCCTGCGTCACGAACAGAAGCGTGGTCAGCAGCATCCAGGCGATGCCGGCCCGCCCGGAGGAGGCTGCGGACAGGGCCTTTTCGGTGGCGGTCATCGGGCGGCGCTCATGGGCGGGCGGTCCTTCCTGTGGCGCGCCGGTCCTCATCACGAACCGGCGCGCCACACCCTGCGCCCCTGGGGCCGGACGGTCAAATGCGATGCTGGTATATCAGTACGGACCTGCAGTTGCGGCCACGCCGGCCGTTGGAAAGGGGCCGGCGTGGCGCATATCCGTCAGTGCTTGTGCTGCGTGCCGCCGGCCTGCGGCCCGCCGGCACCGCCATGGGACGGGGCGGCGGACCCGGCGCTCTGCACGTCCACCTGGACGGTCACCGGCCCGGCCTTCTCGAAGGTCAGGGTCAGCGGGAACGCCTTCCCCGGAGCGAGCGGCTGCTTCAGGCCGAACAGCATGACGTGCAGGCCGCCGGGCTGTAGCGCGGTCGGCGAGCCGGGCGACACCTCGATGGCGTCGACCTGGCGCATCTTCATGACGCCGTTGTCCATCAGGTGGGTGTGCAGTTCCGCCTTGTCGGCGACGGGCGTGCTGGCCGACAGCAGGCGGTCGCTGTCTGGGCCGTGGGTGCTCAGCACCATGTAGGCCGAGCCGTTCGGGGCCGAGGGCGCCGTGGCGCGCGCCCAGGGATGTTCGATGTCGACCGGCCCGGCCTTGAAACCATGGGCCAGGACGGGGACGGCGGTCAGGGCGACCAGCGCGGCGAGAAGGAGGGCGTGCTTCTTCATGATGACGAAGTCCTGCAAGAAAGGGCGTATCGGACGATCAGTTGAAAAGGGCAGGACACATCATCGGCGGAGCACGGGCGTTCGGACGGAGGACGCTCCGGCGGCGGAGCTTGCGGGTTCGGAGGGGAAGCGCGCGCAGCGCCCCGTACAGGCGCGGCGGCGGAACGGTAACGTCCGCCGGGGTCAGCATCGCCGGAGGCGCGCAGCCGAGCTGGCAGCCCAGGCAATGCTCCAGATCGTGCTTGGGCTGACCGGGCGCGGCGGGCATCCGGTCCGATGCCCCGTCGGGTCCGCACATCGACGCCGCCCAGAAGGACTGCGCCAGACCGGCGGAGAGCATGGCGACCGCCTGCCCCGGGACCTGGACCAGGATCAGCAGAAGAACGGCGGCCAGCGTCGCGGCGAGCCGGGATCGCCAGCGGGACGAAGGCCGGCGGGACGGGCGCGGACGCACCGCAAGCGCGGCGCCGCCTTCCTCGCGATGCCCGCTCGCCCCGTCCCGCTCCCCGAAACGGAGAGGGGGGGCCGACGGCCGTGCTGACGTTGCCCCGTTCAAACCGGTTTCCATTCCACCCACAGGACGGATGACCGGTTGTAGGCGATGTGGATGGAGCTTGTCGAGTTGCCGCGGTCCACCCGCCCCGGTTTGCCCGCCGCCGCAACGTCAGGCCGAATCCCCGTCCAGCAGACAACGGACGGTGATCTGCAACGTGTCCACGCCGACCGGCTTGCTGAGCATCCGCGTGCCCGCTCCCAGGCTGTCCGCTTCGAGGGCGGCGTAATGGGCGTAGCCGGTCACGAACAGCACCCTCAGCCCGGGGCGAAGCTCCCGCGCGACATCCGCAAGATCCCGCCCGGTCATTCCGGGCAGCCCGACGTCGGTGATGAGAAGGTCGATCGCCGTGTCCGACTCCAGGATGCGGATCGCCGCCTCGGGTTCGGCGGCCTGCAGGACGTGGTATCCCTGCCCTTCCAGCGCCTCGACCCACAGCATCAGGACGAGGGCCTCGTCCTCGACCACCAGGATGGTTTCATCGTTGCGGGACGGGTCCTGCGACGGCGCGTCCACAGCGGGGGCCGAGCTGTCGGCGCCGTCCACACCGTCGTGCTGCGGCAGGTACAGGCTGACGGTGGTGCCCTGGCCGGGCTGCGACCGGATGGCCGCGTGCCCGCCCGATTGACGCGCAAAGCCGTAGAGCTGGCTCAGCCCGAGGCCGGTGCCCTGGCCGATCGGCTTCGTCGTGAAGAAGGGTTCGAACGCCCGCTCCAGCACGTCCGGCGGCATGCCGCTTCCGGTGTCGGTGATGCGGAGCAGGACGTAGCGGCCGGGAAGGATGTCCCCCTGCGCGTCCGAGATGGTCTCGTCCAGAACGGTGTTGCTCGTCTCGACGCGCAGGAGCCCGCCGTCCGGCATGGCGTCGCGGGCGTTGATGGCGAGGTTGAGCAGGGCGCTTTCGACCTGGTTGGCGTCCGCCCAGGTCCGCCAGAGCCCGTCGGACAGCACCGTCTCCACCCGGATCGACTCGCCGACGGATTGCTGGATCAGGCCGCTCATCGCGGTGGCCAGGGCGTTCAGGTCCAGGCTGCGCGGCGTCAGCGGCTGGCGCCGGGCGAAGGCCAAAAGGTGCCGGGTGAGCGCAGCGGCGCGGTCGCCCGCCGTGATGGACATGGCGACGTGCCGCAGCAGCGGTTCGTCGGCGGACAGCGCGCCCCGCAGCAGATGCAGGTTGCCGAGCATGACCTGCAGCAGGTTGTTGAAGTCGTGGGCGATCCCGCCGGTGAGCTGGCCGACCGCCTCCATCTTCTGGGCCTGCTGCAACGCCTCCTCGGCCTTCCGGCGCTCCCGCATCTCGGTCTGCAGGGACCGGGTGCGCTCCGCCACCCGGCCTTCCAACTCGTCGTTGGCCCGCTCGATGTCGGCCAGAAGCGTCCGCATGCGGTATTGGCGCAGGCGGGTCCGCGCCGCGGACTGCGCAGCGCTTTGCAGCGCTTCGGCGTGCAGGGGCGGGTCCAGCAGCGTGACGTTGCCGAGCCGCTGGAACTGTGCCCAGCGCGCCTTGCTGGCCGACCGGTTGCCGCGGGACGTGAGCACCAGAACTGGCAGGTCCGACCAGGGCGGCTGGGCCTCCAAACAGGCAACCAGAGGCTCCATCGCCGCCCCCAGCAACGCGCCCTCAGAGAGGATCAGAGCGGTGACGTCGTCCCTCGTCAGGCCGTCGCACAGGGCCGGCAGATCGGCGCAGAACTGCGTGGTCATGCCGACCTCGTCCAGCACGAGGCGGATAATTTCCGCGTCCCGGCCATACGGGGCGAGCACAAGGATCGGGGCGTCCATGCGCCGCGGTCAGCCCGTCTCGCTCCGCCCGCGCAACAACGGGTCCGCCGACCCGTCATAGCTGGGCACGCCGGTGAGCACCCCCTGGAACTCCAGAAGCTGCGGGCCGATCTGCATGCCGTCGGGAAACAGCCGAAATTCGCGGATCGCCAGCTCATGGACGCCGGTGCGCTTCTTGACCACCGAAATCGCCTTGCGCACCTGCCCCGCCGCCTCGAAGAAGCGCAGCAGGACCACGGTGTCGCTCATGAAGGACAGGTCCACGGGATTCTGGATGTCCCCGACGATGCCCTGCTGGGCCAGGATCAGAATGGTCACGACACCCTGGTTGTTCAGATAGGTCAGCAGCTCGTGCATCTGCAGGATGAGCGCCTTTTCCTCCGGCATGGTGCTGAGGTACGAATTGAGGCTGTCGATCACCACGACGCGCGCCTTCTGGTCCTCCACTTGGCGGCGGACCTGCCAGACGAACTGGCCCGGCGACAGGCGCGACGGGTTCGCGCGCTGCCAGCCCAGTTCGCCCTTGCGCACCGCCTCCTCGATGTCGATGCCGAGCGCGGTGCTGCGCAGCGACAGCGTTTCGAAGGATTCGTCGAAGGAGAAATAGGCGGCGTGCTCACCACGGCGCACCGCCGCCGCGACATATTGCAGGGCGATGGACGACTTGCCGACGCCCGACGGGCCGACGAGCATGGTCGTCGTGCCGCGCGTCAACCCGCCGCCCATCAGCTCGTCCAGTCCGCTCAGGCTGCTCGACACGGAGGTCGGCTCGAACTCCGCCTTGTGCTCGTCGGCGATCAGGCTCGGGAAGATCAGCACGTTGCCCGGCGTGATGGCGAAATCGTGCCAGCCGCTCTGGTATTCGGAGCCGCGCATCTTGGCGATCCGCAGGCGCCGCCGCGCCGCGCCGTAGGAACGCTCGATCTGCTCCAGGCTGACCACGCCGTGCATCAGACTGTGCAGCTCCATGGAACCGGTCTGGCTGGTCAGGTCGTCCAGCGCCAGCGTGGTGCACTGGCGCCCTTGCAGGAACTGCTTCAACGCCAGGATCTGCCGCCGGTAGCGGAGCTGGTCCTGGGCGAGCAGGCGCAGCTCCGACAGGGAATCGATCACCACGAGGTCCGGCTTCTCGGCCTCGATCCGCTCGGTGATCAGGCGCATGGTTTCGCCCAGCTCGACTTCCGACGGGTAGAGCACGCTCTGCTGGCGGTCGAGCTGCGCCTCCAGCGGGACCAGTTCAAAAATGCCGATGCCGTCCAGCGACCAGCCGTGGCTTTTGGCCGAGGCGCGCAACTCCGTCTCGGTTTCCGATAGGGTCACATACAGGCCCCGCTTGCCGTCGCGCAGGCCCTTCAGCAGGAATTGAAGCGCGATGGTCGTCTTGCCGGTTCCCGGCGCGCCCTCCAGAAGATGCAGCCGCGCGCGCGGCAGCCCCCCTCTCAGGACCATGTCGAATTCTGGAATTCCGGTCAGGATCTTGTCCGTCTTGGTCGGCTCCGACACCCAGGTCTCCTCTTGGTCTGGCCCGCTGGCTGCGCCTTGCGCCACACGCCGCCGTGATGGTGAACGGCCCGAACGCCTGGACGGACGGACGAACGCGCAGCCTCGGAGAACATCCGCGTCTGCAGGACGCGTCTCCGCCACCATCAACCCAATGCCGGTGCTCCTGTTCCTTTGTGCCTTTGGAATGCCAACCGTCGGGGATGCTTGCGCGCCACCGCGGGTTACCGCGATGTTGGGCGGCGGCCCGAACGACGCCTGGGCTCGACTGGCGCGACCTTTACCGGCCCGCCCCCAGCACGCGGCGGCGCTTGGGGTCCGGCCCCAGCGAACGGATGAAGGGCGGCAGCCCGCCGGCGGACCGCGTGTTGAAGGCCGCCTTCGGCGCGTCCTCGCTTGCCGTTGTCTCCAGCGCTTCCGCCTCCGCGGGAATGTCGACCTTGCGGAAGCCGCGGGCGATCCACAGGACGAGCGCGCCGGACAGCAGAAGAAGCAGCGGCGGGACGGCGGCGCGCAGGCCCCAGGGCCACAGAACCTCCGCCCGGCGCGCCCAGCGCTCCGCCCAGAAACGCTCGGCGATCCGCCGCACGCGCTCCTCGCCGAGGCCCGGCGGGGCGGCGAGGCTGGTGCCGTCGGGGAAGTCCGTCCGCGCCACGACCCCCCGCCTCACCCCATCCTCCACCACCCCCTCGTCGGCGGCGTAGTGCTGCGGCAGAAAGGCGTCCCTTGCGTCCGAATAGGCGTAGAGACCGGCGAAAGGATGGCGCCCCTGCAGGTCGGCGGCGGCAAAGGCGGCGATCACCGCCCCCCACAGCAGGGCGGCGGCCAGCCAGCCCCGCCACAGGCCCTTGCTCCAGTTCATGTCCCGTCTCCCTCTTGCCCAAGGAGGCTCTTCCCCAAGGAGCCGGAAAAACTAAAGACCCGGCCGGCGGGCAGCCAGGGTCAAAAACCGGCCTTTCGCAACCAGACCTTTTAGAATCAGGCCGCGGGCTTCAGCAATTCGCGCAGGATGTGCGGGGTGATCGGCTTGTGGACGAGGCGGAAGCCGGCGCCGCGGATTTCCGTGATGCGTTCGGGCGCCGTGTCGCCGGTCAGCACCACGGCGGGGATGCGCACGCCGCAGACGCCGTGGATGTCGCGGATCGCCTCCACCCCCGTCCGCCCCTCGCGCAGGCGGTAATCGGCGATGATGAGGTCCGGCAGCCGACCCAGCCCGTGCAGGACGTCCACCGCCTCCTCCGCCGACACGGCGGCCACCACCTCGTAGCCCCACTGCTCCAGCAGGGTGCGCAGGCTGAGCAGCACGATGGCCTCGTCGTCGATGACCACCACCAGCCCCTGCCCGTCGTCGTTGGCGCGGTCCGGCCCGTTGCGGCGCAGGATGGCGCGGGCGCGCACGCAGGGAAGTTCCACCGAGAAGACGCTGCCCCGTCCGGGCCGCGAGCGCAGGGCGATCGTGTGGCCGAGCAGCCCGGCCAGCCGCTTCACGATGGCGAGACCGAGACCCAGCCCCTTGGCCCGGTCGCGCTCCTGGTTGCCGATCTGGAAGAACTCCTCGAAGACGGCCTGCTGCAACTCCTCCGGAACGCCGACGCCGCTGTCGGCCACCTCGATGCGCAGCACGCCGTTGCCGCGCCGGCAGCCGACCACGACGCCGCCCCGCTCGGTGTAGCGCAGCGCGTTCTCGATCAGGTTGCGCAGGATACGCTCCAGCAGCATCGGGTCGGTGCGCGCCCACAGCGAGGTCGGCACGACCCGCAGCCGCAGCCCCTGCCCTTCCGCCTGCGGACCGTATTCCGCGGCCAGCCGGTCGAGCAGCGGTCCGACCGCGCATTCGGTGACGCTGGGCTCCACAGCCCCGGCGTCGAGCCGCGACACGTCGAGAAGTCCGTCGAGCAGGAGCTTCAGCGCGTCCAGCGAATGGCCCATGCTGGCCACCAGCTCGTGGCCGGGATGGCCGTGCAGCTTGTCGCCCAGCACCTGCGCGAAGAAATAGAGCGACTGCACGGGCTGGCGCAGGTCGTGGCTGGCCGCCGCCAGGAACTGGGTCTTCGCCCGCTCCGCCTTCTCGGCGCGGGTCTTCTCCCGCCGGGCCTCGTCCGCCGCGGCCAGGGCGCGCTCCATCGCCTGCTCCGCCGCCTCCTTGGCGGCAAGCAACGCCTCGGCCGCCGTCCGGCGGGCGGTGATGTCGCGCACAATGCCGGTGAAGCGCACCTCGCCGTCGGCCTTCCATTCGGCGACCGACAACTCCAACGGGAACACCGACCCGTCCTTGCGCTGGCCCGTCACCTCGCGCCCGATGCCGATGATCCGCCGCTCCCCCGTGCGGTGGTAGCGCTCCAGATAGCCGTCATGGGCGCTGCGGTCGGGATCGGGCATCAGCATGCTGACGTTGCGGCCGATCACCTCCTCCGCGGCGTAGCCGAAGATCCGTTCGGCGGCGCGGTTGAAGCTGTGCAGGGTGCCGGCCCGGTCGATGACCACGATGGCGTCGACCGCCGTGTCGACGATGGCGCGGTAACGGGCCTCCGCATGGGCCACGGATTCGCTGGCGCCGACCAGCGCGGCGCTGGCCTCGGCCAGGACGCGGTGCAACTCGTCGATCTCGCGCACCGGCACGCCGCCGTCGTAGCGGATGGCGCGCCCCTCCATCAGGCTGCCGCCGTGGGTGGCCAGTTCGCGGACGGGATGGGCGAGCCGCCGCGCGAAGATCCCCGCCGACGCCAGAGACACGGCCAGCAGAAACAGTCCCAACCCCAAGGCCAGCAACACTGTGCGGTTCAAGGGATTGAGCACGGCCTCCGTCGGCGTCGCGGCGACCAGGGTCCAGTCGGCGCGCTGCGAGCGGTGGAAGGCGCCGATGATCTCCACCCCGTCCAGCGTGGCGCCGCGGTAGTTGCCGGTCTCCGCCGTGCCACGCGCCGCCAGGAACCAGTCGGGCACCGCCCGCCCCAGATACTCCGCATGCTCGCGCGAGCGGGCGGCGATCCGGTCTTGGCCATCGATGATCGCGGCGATGAGGCCGGACCGGGTTTCGAAACCCTCCAGCAGATCGCTCCAGGTCTGCGGATCGACCACCGCCGACAGGACATAGCGCAGGCTGCCGTCGCGCAGCACCGGCACCATGACGGCGATTGTCGGGCGCACCGCCGCCGTCGCGGTGACCAGATCGGACACCGCCGGCTGGCGGGTCGCGGTCACCCGTTGCAGCGCGTCGCGCTGTGGCACATCCGGCAGCGGGACGCCGAGCCGGACCACCGTGTTGACGATCTGCCGCCCCGACGGGTCGATCAGCGCGATGTTCGTCCAGGAGGGGTGCTGAGTCAGCGCCAGCGTCGCCCGCTCATAGAAGCCGGCGGGATCGTCGGCCGCCAGAGCGTCCGTGCGGGACAGCGCCCGCAATGCCTCGATGGTCGCTTCCAACTCCCGGTCGACGATCAGGGCCAACGCCTCCGCCGTGTCGGACATGTTGTTCTCGACGGCGTCCCGCTGCTGCTGCACCAGCCAGCCGATGAGCATGCCGCCGAGCAGGAGCATCGGCACCAACGTCACGAGCACAAGCCTCAGCAGGTACCCGCGCAGAGTCATCGGTTTCTGACGGGACACCGTCTTCAGCGGCATGGATGGACAATCCGAAAGGTTCGCGGCACAAACAGATTATCGTATCTTGCTCCGCCCTTTCGTGCTTCGCCACCGGAATCTGAATCGATGGGATGAGACTGTTTATATAGGCGTTACCCTGTTGGAATAATGAAGGGCCTGCCAAGCTTTAGCTCCAGCTCTTCGGCGTGATCCACAGTCATTGGCATACTTGGCTTCTCGGACTGAACTTTTCGTACGCGGTCGTTTATTGAAAGGTACGTGCTCATATCCTTGACATACCGTGGTATGAGGATCATTGGCCGAACGATCCCTTATCAAGACCTTGGGAACGACCAGCCTCATCTGAGACCGGGGCGGCGCGGAAGCCAGGACCACTTGCGCATCGTCCGGAGTGACGGAGACCGGAGGGGAAACCGGTGCCGGGCGCGTCGTTGCCGTCGGCGTCGCCGGGGCGGCCAGGGCGGCAGCCTGCTGACGGCGGGCGGTTTCCGCCTCCTTCTCCTTCTGATGGCGGCGATGAGCAATCTCGCGGGCACGGAGTTGCTGTTCCTGGCGCAGGGCCATGGCCAGCCGGCGCAGGGCCGCCGTTCCGCTGGTCACCGATGCCTGACCGGCGGCGGCCCGAAAATCGCCGATCGTGGGGAAGCGCCGGTAGCCGGAGCGGAAGGAGGACCAGACGCCACGGAAACCGGCGATCCATTCCTCGGCGGGCCAGCCGGCCATTTCGAGAATGTCGGCCTCCAGCACATCGGCGTCCGGAAGCTCCAGGCCGAAGCGCACCGCCAGCTTCTCGATGCCGGTCAGCACATTCTCCACACCGATCGCCGGGCAGACACCCTCAAGAGCGGCTTCCACCCGCTCGGCCAGCGCCCCGATCTCCTCCGGCGCGCGATCCGCGATCTCGAAGCGCAGGTCGGCGCGCTCAAGCCGGGCGAGCGAGGCGATCGCGCAGGGCAGAGAGGACGCCGGCGTTGCGGGCAGCCACGCCATGTCCGGCGTCTGCGGGGCGGCGCTGACGGGAAGGCTCACGGGAAAGCTCGGCAGGCTGGCGGTCATTCTGGTCGCTCCGGTTGGAGGGGCGGCGGGAGGCGGTTGCAAAGGGGACGACGGTGCCTTCGGGCGTTTCGCCGGCTGGTGCCGCGGTGGGGGCGACCAGTTCGCGGGCCACCCATTTGCGCCAAGCGCCGGACGGGTCGGCCGGGCTGTAGCCGTTGCGGACGTTGGCCTTGCGGCACCAGGACACGAATTTGCGGGTCACCGTGGCGGGATCGACCTCCGGCCGGGTTTCCGCGGCCCAGGCCAGATCGGCGGCGTCCGGCTGCCAGTCCTCGGCCAGGGCATCCCGGTTCTTGATGCCCGGAAACCCAACCGATCCCCCCGCCCGGAAGGAGGAGGAGTTTTGAGAATCAGGATTCAGGGGATTCCCAGTCCTTAGGAGTCCGTCAGCCGGCTGACCGGTGGTGTCGACGGGCCGACCGGAAGAGTCGGTGTCCTGCGCCCCCACCAGCGCATAGACCATTCCGCGGAAGCCGCGTTCGCGGCGGGCTTCCACCAGGGACAGGTCCGGCGCTTGCAGCTTCGTCAGCACGGCGGACAGCCAGGGACGGCTCTTGCCGAGTTCGGCGGCCAGCTCGTCCTGGACCAGGCCGGCGCAGACACCGGCGGCGTCCGCCCGCGCGTAAAGGCCGGAGAGCACCGCGATCTCCGCGGCTCCCACGCCGGGCGCAGCGATCCATCGCCGGTACAAGGTCGTGTACGGGGTCATTGTCTTCCCATGATCCAGCGCTTCAATCCCGGCGGAAGACAAAGCGGGAGCGTCAGTGGAATCCGCGATTCCACTTGGTTTTCCGGACCTACCCTGGCATCATGAAGTCGCCAAACCGCTGATGCGGGGTCCGGTTCTCCCGGTCTTCCATCGGTTTTCGACACTTCGGTGTGCACGAGGGCACAGGTCGCCAAACCTGTGCCCTTTGTGTTTCCGGAGGTCGTGTCCTCCGCTACGTCATCGTCGCCTCCTTCGGCGTGTCGCGGCTGTTCGGAGCCGCCAGCTGAAAACCCTGGCCTAAAACCCTGGTCCAAAAGCTATCGGTTCGGGCTTTGGTGAGCCCGTTACGCAAGATGTTGTCGTGGCCCCAACAGGCTGTCCACGATTCAAATGCGTGCGTCGGAATCGCTCCGGTTGCGTCGATGCGGGGTGCTGGAGTCAGTGGAATCAAGGCGTTGAGCCCCCAGGAGCGGTGGCGGACCACGTCTGGGTGTCGCCGTTCTGCCGAGAAACCGGGCGGAAAACGTCGCCGTTCTGCCGAAAGATTCCGGCGCACGGAGGGAAGCGGCGGAGCGTCGGAGTCCGCCGGATGTCGCCGTTCTGCCGAATAATCTGGGCTGTGGCCCCTCGGTGACTCCGGGAATCGGCCGAGAATCGGACTCCGACTCGCGCAACCGAGTGTCGCCGTTCTGCCAATGTGCTCCCTCCGCGGCGGCCTCCAGACCCCGGGGAGTCCGGAAAGAGTCAGGGAATCCAAGCCTTTCAGCGCCATTTCGCGGCTTGTCGGGAGTCCGGACCGTCAGAACGCGGACGCTTTCGGCCGGGAAGCCCTCCAGCGGGGCACAGCGTCCGGGGGAACTGGCAGAACGGCGACATTCGTCCGCACGGTCACAGCGTCGTTTCCGGCCGGTGAGGAATCTTTCGGCAGAATGGCGACGTTTGCGCCTGCGCTGTGGAACATGCGGGGCGTATCGGGAATCAATACCGTAACCGCCAGCGGCGGGGCCGGGGAGACTGGGTGCATGGACGACCACAACACCGACAAGGAAAACGCCGAACTGCTGGACCGCCCGGTCCAGCTGGCGCTGCGGCTGGATTCGCCGCTGCGCGGCGACGTGAACAACGACCGGGCCCTGATGGCCTATTCGCTGTTCGGCTTGTCGAAGGACAAGGTGGAAAGCCTTCCCACCTACGACGACGGCAAGGTGAAGATCGAGGTGCGCGCCCCGCGCGACGTCGGCGTTGCGACGATCTGGGACAAGTCGGTGCTGATCTACGCCGTCTCGCTGCTGCGCGAGAAGATGGCCGAGGGCAAGATGGGGCCGGAGGTGGGGAAGCTCCACTTCACCACCAGCGATCTCCAGCGCATCGTCGGCAAGACCGCCGGGGGCAGCGCCTACGACAAGATCGAAGGGGCGCTGGAGCGGCTTCAGGGCACCCAGATCAAGACCAACCTGGAGGCCGGGGGCGAGGGCGAGAGTGGCGCCTTCTCCTGGATCTCCGACTACAAGCTGCTGTACCGCCGCGGCAAGAAGGACGGCGAGCGGCAGGTGCGCGGCCTGACCCTGGTCCTGTCGAACTGGGTGGTGCGCGCGGCGCTGGGCAACAATCTGCTGACCTATTCGGAAGACTACTTCGCTCTGAAGCCCATCGAGAAGCGGCTCTACGAGATCGCCCGCGCCCATCTGGGCCATGGCAACGCCTTCTGGATGGCGCTGGAGCCGCTGCGCAAGCGGGTCGGCTCCGACAACGACCTGCGCAAGTTCAAAAACGCGCTCGGCCCCGTGCTCCAGGCCGACCGCATCCCCGGCTACGGCGTGCGCATCGTCGAGGCCGCGGAGTACAAGGAGCTGATGACGGCGCGCGGCGCCTCCATCGCCCGCGTGCTGAACGCCGACCTTCCGGTGATCTTCTGGCGCAAGGACGCCGGCGAGCCGGAGAGCTGGATCGACATTCCCAGGGTCGAGTTCGACGAGGTGGTCTGACCCCCCTCCCCTGCCCTATTCCGCCAGCAACCGGCCGCGGAAGGTCCGGGCGGCGTGGCTCAACCCGCGCTCGCGGTGGCGCAGCAGGCGGAAGGGGCGCTCGGGCAGCGGGAAGGGAACGCGGTGCAGATGCCCGGCCGCCAGCGCACCGCGCGCCACCAGATCCGACAGGGCGGTGGCCCCCGCCCCGGCCATGACCGCCGACAGCACCGCTTCGTTCGAGGGCAGTTCCAGCGTCACCGGCAAATCCTCCGGCGCCCTCCCCTGCCCGCGCAGCGCCTCCTCGAACTCGGAGCGGGTGCCCGACCCGGCTTCCCGCAGGACCCAGGGGGAGCGGTGCAGCTCCTCAATCGGCAGGTCGCTCCGCCCGCGCCAGGGGTGACCGTCCCCCACCAGCAGCAGCAGACGGTCGCCGGCCAGTAGGTCCTGGTCGAGCAGCGGGTCGGCCACCTCCCCTTCCACCAGACCCAGATCGGCGGCGCCGTCCAGCACGGCCTTGGCGACCTGGGCGGTGTTGGCGGCCTTCACCGCGACGTCGACGTCCGGATAGCGCCGGTGGAACGCCACGAGCCGTTCGGGCAGCCAGTAGCCGGTGATGGTCTGGCTGGCGTGGATGGCGATGCGCCCGCGCTTCAGCGCCGACAGGTCGGCCAGCATGCGCTCCGCCGCCTCGGCACGGGCGAGCACCGCGATGGCTTCGTTCAGGAACAGGCGCCCGGCCTCCGTCAGCTCGATGCGGCGGCCCACCCGGTCGAACAGGCGGACGGCGTGCCGGGCCTCCAGGCTGGAGACGGCGGCGCTGACCGCGGACTGCGTCAGATTCAGGGAGGCGGCAGCCCGCGTCACATGCTGCTGCGTGGCGACCGCCACGAAGATGCGGAGCTGTTCGAGAGTCATCCGATCCCTTGCCCCTTCGAACGTTCGGTTTTACCGAACGATTCGTCCACTATAATCCGTTGGAACGAACGGTCCAGAGGGCGCAGCTTCCCGGCATCGGAATTCGAGGACGCCATGCCGAACGAACTTCTTCCATCGCCCCGCCGGACCCTGGGCGCCCTGCTGCCGGGGATTCTGCTCTGCTCCGGCGTGAGCGGCGCTGCGCTGGCCCTGCAAAGCCTGGAGGTGCGGGTCTTCGGGCAGGCCTGGCTGGAGGCGCTGGTCCTGGCGATCCTGATCGGGGTGGCCCTGCGCAGCGTCTGGGCGCCGGGACGGCGCTGGAAGGCGGGAACGGACTTCAGCGCCAAGACGCTGCTGGAGGTCGCGGTGCTGCTGCTGGGCGCCTCCATCGACCCGGACACGATCCTGGCCGCCGGACCGGGGCTGGTGGCGGGGATCGCCGGGGTGGTCGCCCTGGCCCTGGCGGTCAGCTACGGCATCGGGCGCCTGCTGGGATTGCCGCCGCGCATGGCGGTGCTGGTCGCCTGCGGCAACTCGATCTGCGGCAACTCGGCCATCGCGGCGACGGCGCCGGTGATCGGGGCGCACGGCGACGACGTGGCCGCGGCCATCGCCTTCACGGCGGTGCTGGGTGTTCTGGTGGTGCTGGGGCTGCCTTTGCTGGTGCCGCTGCTCGGCCTCACCCCCATGCAGTACGGCGTGTTCGCCGGGCTGACCGTTTACGCGGTGCCGCAGATCCTGGCGGCGACGGCGCCGGTCGGTGCGCTGAGCGTCCAGGTCGGGACGCTGGTGAAGCTGCTGCGCGTGCTGATGCTGGGGCCGGTGGTGGTGGCGCTGGCCTTGATGGCGAAGCCGGAGGGGGGAGAAGACGGTGCTAAGGCAAGCGTGCCGCTGCGCCGGCTGGTGCCCTGGTTCATCCTGGGCTTCTTGGCGCTGGCCGGACTGCGGGCGGCGGGGGGCATCCCGGATGCCGCCCTGGCGGCCAGCCAGACCGCGGCCGGCGTCCTGACGGTGCTGTCGATGGCCGCGTTGGGGCTTGGGGTGGATGTGCGGATGCTGTCGCGGGCGGGCCTGCGCGTCACCGCGGCGGTGGTGCTGTCGCTGGCGGCGCTCGGTGCCAGCGGGCTGGGTCTGATCCGGCTGCTGGGAATCATGTGAGCGTGGATGGCGGCGCGTTGGGGCGGCAGCGCTTGCAGGGGCGGAAGCCCGCCGCCTCCGCCGCCGCGGCATCGGGGTGGAACGCGACGTTTTCCCGCTTGGCCCGTCGCGATGGGCAGGACGGCCGGCAATAGACGCTGGTGGTGCGCACCGCGTAGACGAAGCGCCCGTCACCGTCCCGGTCCCGGTGCGCCACCGCGCTCCACATCGCCTCCTCGTCCATGATGCCCTCCCGGTTCTGCTGCCGGGATCGTCGCGGATGGCGACAAGGAGGGCCACCCGTTTCCTGCGTCCCGCAAAAAGACGGCCGGCAGAGGTCTGCCGGCCGCGAGGTTCGGGGAGGGAGGGATGCGAAGCGGGGGAGCCTTACTTCTGGATGCCGGTGACCTGCTGCTGCGCCTTGTTGCCGATGCCGGCGGAGAGGTTGGAGACGGTGCCGAGGTTCTGGTTGAACAGGGCGCCCGGCGCGCCGAACTGCATGGCCTTGACCTGCTGCTGGGCGGTGTTGCCGATGCCGACCGCGCTGTTGCTGACGGTGCCGGCGTTGCTGTTGAAGCCGCCCAGAGCGAAGGGCGTCTTCACACCACCGCCCATCCCGCCGGCCTGCACGCCAACCACCTGCTGCTTGGCCTTGTTGCCGACCCCGGCGGCAAGGTTGGAGACGTTGCCCAGGTTGGAGGCGGTGCCGAAGGGTCCGGCCAGCCCGCCGCCGGCCTGCACGCCCATCACCTGCTGCTGCGCCTTGTTCTGGATGCCCGCGGCGGTGTTGGAGATGACCCCCAGGTTGCTGGCGTTGCCGAGCGGGATGCCGCCGGTCATCAGGTCGCCGGCGAAGGCCGGGGCGGAGCACAGGACGGCGACGGCGGCGGCGATCAGGGTGGTGCGGCGCATGGTGTGGTTTCCTTCCGGTGTCTGGGGAGTTGGTGTCTGGGGGAGTTGGCTGCCGGTTCCGTCTGCGTTGGGGCCCGGCCTGTCCGATGACCAGACCCTACGCCCTGCCGCCCTCCCCCGCTGTGGCCTGCGCCACACTGTGAGACAGCTTTTCCGAAAGGCTCTTTCTTCGGCCCGAACCGTTGAGGCACGGGGGATTTCCTGTACGATCCCCCGACGCCTTTTCCGGCACCCGCCCCTGTTCCGTGCGGGGCCACCACAACGATGCGAGACGGCGCAATGCTTCAGACACCCGACCGGCTGGACCCGGAGGTCGTGATCTTCGATTTCGACGGCGTCATCATCGACTCCGTGCCCACCAAGAACGGCGGCTTCGCCATCCTCTACGGCATCGACGATGCGGAGACGGAGGAGCGGATGCGCCAGACGATCTGGCGCAACGGCGGCCTCAGCCGTTTCAAGATGCTGGCGATCCTGGAGCGGGAGATGTTCGGGCGCGACCCCGGCCCGGCGGAGATCGACGATCTGGCCCGCCGCTACGCCGAGATCGTCGATCCGCGCGTTCCCGACTGCGCGCTGATCGCCGGCGCTGAGACGGTGCTGGACCGGCTGGACGGCACGCCCTGCCACCTCGTCTCGGGCACGCCGCACGAGGTGCTGATGGGCACGGTGCGCGCCAAGGGGCTGGAGCGGCATTTCCGCAGCATCACCGGCTCCCCCAATGTGAAGGCGGAGGTCTTCGCGCGCATCGTCGCGGCGGGCGGGCACGACCCGGCGCGGTCGCTCGCCATCGGCGACTCCCTGACCGAGCTGGAGGCCGCCCGCAAGGCCGGCATGGGCTTCGTGGGCGTGGTATCGGAAGGGCTGCCGAACCCCTTCCCGCCCGACGTGACGGTGGTCGGTGACCTGCACGGGCTCGCCCAACGACTCTGAGCGGGGGATTTGCGGGAAACGGTCGCATTGGGGTATTGTTTATGGGGCCAACAATCCATAAATGATTATGGCATCCTATGACGAAAGGGAGGTCCGTATGCCCGTGCCGAAAGAGGCTGCCGAAGCCGCCCGTGACCGTTATCTGGCGATCCTCAGCGGGTTTCCCGGTATGACCCGCGCCGAAGTCACGAAGCTGTCCGACGACTACGCCATCGCGGTCAATTTCGCGTCGGGCATCCCCGACGATCTTCCCAAGGATCTGGACGGCGTGCCGGTGATCGCACGCACCCAGTGACGCTCAGCCGCAGTAATGCTCGGCCGTTGACGCGCAAACGCGACGCCCGGTCCAGACCATGGACCGGGCGTTTCGTATCTTTGGGACTTACACCGGGTTGGACGGGGTGGTGGCGTCGGCGCGCTCGGCCGGTCCCTTGTTCATCGCCATCGCCATCATCTGGCTCGCCTGCGCGGTGCAGGTCGCGGCCAGCGTGCGCACCGTCTGGCCGCCTTCGACGAGAAGCCGGCTGAGCATCGGGCCGGGCGCTTCGAAGGTGCCGATGAAGACCCGCTCCTCCTCCCCCTTGCCGGCGAAGCCGCGCTTGAACAGATGCACGCCGGGGTTGGCCTGGGCGTTGACGCCGTGCAGGTCGTAGCGCTTCCCGCCGTTTGCCTTCACCCACTGCATCGCCTTCCAGTGGACGAGGAAGGCGGCGTTCAGCGGCAGTCCGGCCTCCGCGGTGGCCGAATTCTGCATCAGCGCGGTGTCCCCGAGCAGCGACACCACCACGCCGGCCACCGGCTCGCCGTTGTGGGAGGCCATGACGGCGTGCATCTTCATGCCGTCGGGCAGGGCGCGGTGGACCTTGGTCAGGGTGCGGCTGTCGAAGGCGCGGAAGCCCTTGCGGCGCTGCGTCTGGATGAACAGGTCGTCGATGGCGTCGAGGATCTCCGGCGAGGAGCCCTCGACGATCTCCAGTCCTGCCCCCTCGGCTTTGGCGAGGCCGCGCCGCCAGTGGCGGGACAGGTCCTTGTGGATCGTCGCCTCGTCGCGGGTCAGGTCCATGATGAAAGTGCGGTAGGGGGCCTTGGCGTCGCTGTGTCGCATCCCCAGCGCCTCCATGGCGGACAGCGCGCGGGCGCCCTCCCCTGCCCCGTCCTCGACGCGCGGCAGGACGCGCAGGAACAGGCCGCGCCGGACGCTGTACTCGGCCTTCATCGCTTCCATGATGGCCAGGAAGTCGGCCGGATCGGCTGGACGGCCCTTGGGGCGCCACAACGGTCCCCACATGACCAGCGCGATGCCGCCGATGCCCGGCACCCGGCGGACCAGCAGCTGCGCCGCGGCCACCGGCTGGCCGTCCCGGCGCAGCACGATGTGGCTGAGGTCGCGGCCGGGATGGGCGATGCGCCCGAAATCCCAGGTCTGGAAGATGTTGGCGTCGTCGAATCCGTTCATGACGGTGTACCAGCCGCCGCGGTCCATACGGTCGATTTCGACAGCCGGTGAAGCGTCCAGGCAATCGCCCCCAAATGCGTCGGTGTGAATCTGGCGTTTCCCCAGCGAAGTCACGTCGAGCCTCTCGCGTGGTTGGTCGAATGGGCGCAATCGGGGTGGACGTGGAACCTCGCCCGTCCCGTTTCCCTGGCCGGAGGCCAGAGCCATCGCATCGTCGAAGGTCGAAGCTCCGCGGAAAGTTTTAGACAATTCACGCGCGGCCTACGGTCTTTGCGATCGTCCACAAACAATAGGAGACGCACGGGAAAATCACACAAACCCTGATGGGTTCGCGCAAAATCCCACTGGATTATTCTCTGTGGCTAAGCGCTTTTTCTGGGGATTGTATGGGCTACGCCCGTATCGACGGTTATGTTGCGGCGCAATACGCCCAATTCGACGCCGATTGAGTGCGAATCCATGCTTCGGCGTTCAGAACATCGTCAATTGGATGATGCCGTCGGCGCGGGCGTGGCGTTCCGCCGCGTTGGCGGCGGCGTCCTGGGCGCCTTCCTGCGATTGGGCGATCCCGACGGCGATGCGCTCCCCGGCCACCGAGACGGTCCAGGTCCAGCGCCCATCGGTCCGCCACGACACGGCCAATTCGCAGCCATGCGCCTGACACACCAGTTGCCGCACCGACCAGTTCGCCGCCATTCGCGCAACCCCACAGCCCCGGCGCCGCCTCCGGCCCCGCATGCCTCAGTTATGCACCGGAGAGGCCATGTTCCGCCAGTGCCGGCTGTTCCGCACCGCGGGTAGACACCCATTGCGGGGGTTGGGACGACTTGATAGCTTCCCAGACGACTCCGGCACAATGGGGCGACGAGGGGGCAATGACCGGCGACGATTTGAAGCTGCTGCGCGAGAGGCGCGGCCTCACCCAGACACAGATGGCCGCGTTCGTGAACGAACTGACCGGCCGCCGCTACGACAAGCAGCGGCTGAGCAAGTGGGAGACGGGACGCGAACCCCTGCCCCGCGACGTGCTGGGCCGTCTGCTGCTGCTGTCCCTGGAGCAGCCGGCGACCGCAACGCCGCGCGCCGGCACGACCATCGCCATCGGCCTGCAAAAGGGCGGCACGGCCAAGACGGCGACCTCGATCAACGTCGCCTTCATGCTGGCCCGGTCGGGCAACCGCGTGCTGCTGGTGGACGCCGATCCGCAGGGCAACGCCACGGTCCATGTCGGCGTGCCGCAGACCGACGTGGTGGCGCTGACGGAGCAGGGCAGGGTGCTCTACCACGCGCTGATGGGCAAGGCGAAGCTGTCCGAGGTCATCCGCCCGACCAGCGTGGAAGGGCTGGACGTCGTGCCGTCGAGCATCGCGCTCGCCAGCGCCGACACCGAACTGCCCGGCAACCTGACCAACGCCCAGACCGCCATGGCGGAGATGCTGGACGCGGTGCGGGGCGATTACGATTTCATCCTGATCGACTGCGCGCCGAACCTGGGGGCGGTCACCATCAACGCGCTGACCGCGGCGGACTATGTGCTGATCCCCTGCCAAGCGGAGCCGCACGCCATCCTGGGCGTGAACGCCTTCCTGGACACCGTGACGAAGATCCAGCGGCGGCTGAACCCGAACCTGCGGGTGCTGGGCGTGCTGCCGACCATGCTGAACCCGCGTCAGACCCAGGACCGCTCCTCGCTGGACGACATCGGCCGGCTGTGGGGCGAGGATTACCGGGTCTTCCCGCCGGTGCCGCGCGCGACCATCTACGCGCAGGCCGCCGGAGCCAACGTCATCACGCTGGACGCCGACATCGGCGCGCCGGGCGTGGAAAGCTACGCCGCCATCGCCGGTGCCCTTCTGAAGGCCACCGGACGCATCCGGGAGTCGTCCGATGCCGCCTAAGAAGCTGACCCGCCAGACCGCCGCCACGGTTCTGCAAGCCAAGAACACCGCCCCAGCCCTGGAGACCAACCGGCTGTTCGGGTTGACCGGCGCCCTGCCCCGGCTGATCGAGGCCGACGTCGCCGCCATCCGCACCGACCCCAACCAGCCGCGCACCGTCTTCGACGAGACGGCGCTCGCCTCGCTCGCCGCCTCCATCGAGCGGCACGGGCTTCAGCAGCCGGTGCTGGTGCAGGAGACGGCGGAGAAGGGCGTCTACCGCCTCGTGGCCGGTGAGCGCCGCCTGCGCGCCCACCAGATGCTTGGCCGCCCGACCATCGCCGCCATCATCACCAAGGGCAAGGCGGAGGAGATCGCGCTGATCGAGAACGTCCAGCGCGTGGACCTGGACGCCATCGATCTGGCCCGCGGCCTGACCCAGCTCATCGACAGCCATGGCTACGCCCAGGCGGAGGTCGCCGCGGTGCTCGGCTGCTCGGAGGCCGAGGTGTCGAAGCGGCTTAAGGTGCTGGACCTGCCGACCGACATCCTCCGCGAGTACCGGGAGAACCCCGACGCGGTGTCCCGCTCGGCCCTGGTCGAGCTGGCCTTCGTCGGCGATGAAGAGGAGGTGCGGCGGCTGTGGCAGTCGGCGCGCACCGGCGGGCTGACGGTGCAGTCGGTGCGCGCGGCGCGGGCGTCCAAGGCGCCGGGCTCGGTGGAGCCGATGCGCGTGCTGGGCCGCTCGATCAACCGCATCGAGAAGGAGCTGAAGGCCATCGACGCGGTCAGCAACGCGATGCAGAAGGAGCACCGGGAGCTGTTGCGGGACCTGCGGATGCGCATCGACGATCTGCTGGGGGAGTGAAGGGTTTCGAAATCGAAAGCGCCTTTAGATTGCGAAAATTAAAAAATCTTGCAACCTTTGAGTGCTTTCGAAGTCGAAACGCGGAACACCCCAAAGCGTCGGTTTTGGACAGACTTGCCCCCACCCCAACCCTCCCCCGCTGCGCAGGGGAGGGGGCAAAAAAGTTCCCTCCCCTGCGTGAGCGGGGGAGGGTCAGGGTGGGGGCAAGGCCCCTGCAACTCATCTCAAAGAAGCACCGCGTGAACGGCGTGGCGCTTCGCCTTACACGGCCTGTTGCGGGCGCATGTCCGACGGGTCGATGCCGGCGACCGCGACCGGCTTCTTCATGGCGTCGCGGCGGAACGGCTCGCCCAGCTCCTGGTTCAGGATCACCTCGACGAAGGTGGTGATGCCGCGCCCCTGGTCCTCGATGGCCTGGCGCAGGGCGGCGGTCACCTCATCCTGGGTGCGCGCGGTGACGCCCTTCAGGCCGCAACCCTCGGCCACCTTGGCGTAGCTGAGCTTGGGGTTCAGCTCCGTGCCGACGAAGTTGTTGTCGAACCACAGCGTCGTGTTGCGCTTCTCCGCCCCCCACTGGAAGTTCCGGAAGATCACCATGGTGACCGCCGGCCATCCCTCGCGCCCGATGGAGGACATCTCGTTCATCGAGATGCCGAAGGCGCCGTCACCGGCGAAGCCGACCACCGGCGTGCTGGGGCAGCCGATCTTCGCGCCGACGATCGACGGGAAGCCGTAGCCGCAGGGGCCGAACATGCCCGGCGCCAGATACTTCCGCCCCTCCTCGAAGGTGGGGTAGGCGTTGCCGATGGCGCAGTTGTTGCCGATGTCGGTGGAGAGGATGGCGTCCGCCGGCAAGGCGGCCTGGATGGCCCGCCACGCCTGACGGGGCGACATGCGGTCGGACTCGCGCTCGCGCGCCTCGGCGTTCCAGCTCGTTCCGGGATCGTCCTCCTCATGGTCGAGCGAGGACAGCAGCTGAAGCCACGCCGACTTGGTCTGGTGGATCAGCGCGCGGCGCTCCAGCCGGCCCGCATCCCCGGCGCCGGGGGCGAGTTGCGCCAGGATCTGCTGGGCAACCTGCCTAGCGTCGCCGCAGATGCCGACCGATACCTTCTTGGTCAGGCCGATGCGGTCGGGGTTGATGTCCACCTGAATGATCCGCGCGCCCTTCGGCCAATAGTCGATGCCGTAGCCGGGCAAGGTGGAGAAGGGGTTGAGCCGGGTGCCGAGCGCCAGCACGACGTCGGCCTTGGCGATCAACTCCATCGCCGCCTTGGAGCCGTTGTAGCCGAGCGGCCCGACCGACAGCGGGTGGCTGCCGGGGAAGGCGTCGTTGTGCTGATAGCCGCAGCAGACCGGCGCGTCCAGCCGCTCCGCCAGCGCCATGCTGTCCGGAATGGCTCCGCCGATCACCACCCCGGCGCCGTTGAGGATGACCGGGAATTTCGCCTCCGACAGCAGGCGGGCCGCCTCGGCAATGGCCTGCCGCCCGCCCGCCGGGCGCTCCAGCCGGACGATCTGCGGCAGCTCGACGTCGATGACCTGGGTCCAGAAATCGCGCGGCACGTTGATCTGCGCCGGGGCGCAGCCGCGCCACGCCTTCTCGATGACGCGGTTCAGCACCTCGGCCATGCGGCTGGGGTCGCGTACCTCCTCCTGGTAGCAGACCATCTCCCGGAACATGGCCATCTGCTCGACCTCCTGGAAACCGCCCTGGCCGATGGTCTTGTTGGCGGCCTGCGGCGTCACCAGCAGCATCGGCGTGTGATTCCAGTAAGCGGTCTTGATCGAGGTGACGAAGCCGGTCACGCCGGGTCCGTTCTGGGCGATGGCCATGGCCATCTCGCCGGTGACGCGGCTGTAGCCGTCGCAGATCAGGGCGGCGTTGGTCTCGTGCGCGCAGTCCCAGAACCGGATGCCGGCCTTGGGGAAAAGGTCGGAGACCGGCATCATGGCCGATCCGATGATCCCGAAGGCGTGCCGGATGCCGTGCATCTGAAGGACCTTCACGAACGCTTCCTCGGTGGTCATTTTCATGGTGCGCATCCTCGTTTCATGGATGGGATGATGGGGAAGGGCGGGGTGGTCAGCCGGCGATCACGCGCGGCATGGCCCGCTCGCCGGGGCCGGGACAAATGGCGGGCCGGTGCACGGCGATCAGGGGGGCGTAGCCGTCGTCCCCCTCCGGCATCGGCATGCTGAACCAGCGGTAATGGCGCCCGCTCCAGACGAGCAGCCCTCGGCTGAGGCCGTGGCCGTCCACCGCGAAGCGGTCGATCAGGCGACCCGCGAGGCCGGCGGACAGCGGCTCGTAGACGATGCCGGAGCCGGAGCGGAAGCCCACGCGGGGGCAGGAGGGCGAGCCGCAGATGTAGAGGCTCCGGGCATCCATCGCCTTGGCGCGGGTCATCAGGAAGGCCAGGGCGGAGCCGTGATCGGTATGGCCATGCGGCATCTCTGTTCCTTTCCTGTGGTGGGTGGGTGAAGAGGCGGGCTCAGGCTTCCCCGGCGCCGTAGAAGAGGGTCACGGTGTGCTTCGCCTCGGCGAAGAAGAGCCAGCGCTCGGCGACCACCCCCAGCGCGGCGGCGGCGGCGGCCAGCAGCGCCAGCGTGCCGGAGAGGGCGCCGGGGCCGGCGACCAGCGCGCCGAGGCTCAGCGCCGCCGGCAGGGCGAAGGCGGCGAGGCGGGTGATGAAGCGCAGGCGGGCGGCGTGGCGGCGCCCGACGCGGAAGCCCATTTCCTTGAGCAGGTAGTTGTCCTCGCTGTGCGGGGCGTCGAGCAGGCGGACCCGCCCGATGTGACCCAGCCCGGTGGCAGCTTCCGCCGTGCTGACGGGGCGGGCGGTGGCGCAGTGGCGCCAATGCCCCTCCTTCGCTGCCCAGGCCAGCGCCACCGACGCCAGCGCCAGCAGGGAGGACCAGCCCGCCGCCTGCCCCGCCACGCCGAGCAGCGCGTTCAGCAGCAGCGCCCCGGTCATCAGCGACAGCGCCAAGTACGTGCGCGGCACCCAGGGGTTGGCCCACTGGCGGATCGGCTTCAGCGAAGCGTAGATCATTGCCGTGCAGTAGACGGTGACCGCCGCCATCGCCGCGGTGATCCAGCCGGCGATGCCCGCCACGCCGCTCCCGCCGCCGTCAGTGCCGGTCGCCAGGACGATCCAGGCGATGGCGAAGACGCCCGCCGGCAGGAAGGTGGCGACCGCCGCCACCCCTTCGCGCGACAGCCAGGAACTGCGCCATTGCGACAGCGCCCGCCACGCCCGCTCCGGCCGGCCGAGATGGGCCAGCGAGGACAGCAGCCCGGCCACCACCAGACCCAAGGCGAGGGCGAGGGCGGTGAGGCCGAACAGCGGGCTCGCCGGCAGCAGGCCGAACGGCGCCAGCAGGCCGAGCAGGGCGAGCAGGCCGTAGCCGGCGCCCGCTGCGCTCGTGAAGAAGATGATGGAGAAGGCCGGATGCATAAGAACCCTCCCTTAGCGCGCCAGGATGCGGTCGGCCCATTTCAGCAGGCCGTGGAGTGGCAGGTCGTCGTTGGCGCTGTCCCTGGTGACGCGCTCGTCGAGCGCCAGGGTGGGGCGGGGCCGGGGCGGCAGGTACTTGTTGGTCGGCTCGTAGCCAAGCTCCGGCATGAGGTCGTAGCCGCCGCGCTCCGCCACCAGCTTCGAGACGGCGGACGTGGGATCGGCAAGGTCGCCGAAATGCCGGGCGGAGGTCGGGCAGACCATGACGCAGGCCGGCACCCGCTCCGCCTCATCCAAGGTCTCGTTGTGGATGCGGTCGATGCACAGGGTGCATTTCTTCATCACGCCGACGTCCTGGTCGAACTCCCGCGCGCCGTAGGGGCACGCCCAGGAGCACAGCTTGCAGCCGATGCACAGATCCTCGTTGACCAGCACGATGCCGTCCTCGGCCCGTTTGTAGGAGGCGCCGGTCGGGCAGACGGTCACGCAGGCCGGCTGTTCGCAATGCAGGCAGGAGCGCGGGAAGTTGGTGGTGCGCGACTCGCAGCCGCTCTCCCCGGTTCCGGCCTCGAAGCTGTGGATGCGGTTGAACCACACCCCGTCCGGACCGGAACCGTAGGCGTCGTAATCGGTCAGCGGCGCCATGTGGCCGCCGGCGTTCCACTGCTTGCAGGCCACCGCGCAGGCGTGGCAGCCGACGCAGGTGTCGAGGTCGATGACCAGCCCCAGCCGAGGGGCGCCGGGCTCGCGGTTGGGAAGGCTCGTCATGACCGGACTCCCCGAGACGCGGACCGGAAGGCGGCGCCGGTGCGCAGGATGGCGGGCGGCGGCTCGACGCCCGGCGGCATGGCCTGGGCGGGGAAGCGCGGCATCGTCTCGGCCCGTTCCTTCGGCGGGGCCTTCTCGACGCGGACGCGCAGGTCGTACCAAGCGGCCTGCCCGGTCACCGGGTCGGCGTTGGCGTGGCGGTAGCCGTTGCGCTCCGGCAGCAGTTCCGAGATCAGGTGATTGAGCAGGAAGCCCTTCGTCCCCTCCGGCGCGTCGGTGGACAGGTTCCAGGCGCCGGAGCGCTTGCCGATGGCGTTCCAGGTCCACACCGTTCCGGCCTCCACCCCGTCCATCAGCCGGACCGGCACCCGGATGCGCCCGGTCGGGCTGGTCACCCAGGCCCAGTCGCCGTCGGCGAGGCCGAGCGCCTCGGCTGTCTGGCGGGCGATGTAGAGGCTGTTGCGCGCCAGGATCTGCCGCAGCCAGGCGTTCTGCGATCCCCAGGAATGGTACATGGGCATCGGGCGCTGGGTAACGGCGTGCAGCGGGAAGGCGCCCTCGTCCAGCCCCTCCTCCTCCAGCGGCGGGTACCAGAAGGGCAGGGGGTCGAAGTAGGTCTCCACCCGCTGCCGCTTGTCGGGTGGCGGCACCACCGCGCCGTGCCCGCGCGCGGCGAGGCGGAATTTCTGGAGCGGCTCGACGTAGAGCTGGAGGATCACCGGCTCCGGCTTGTCGAGGAAGCCCATGCGGGTGGCGGTCTCCAGATAGGCCTGGTTGGCGTGCTTGAAATAGTGCTGCTCCGGCGGCAGCTCGAAATGCCAGAAGCAGCCGTTGCGGACGTAGCGGTCGAGCTGGTCCGGGTTGGGCGTACCCTTGCCGGCCGCCGTGCCGTCGGCGCCGCGCCAGCCGGCCAGCGGGCCGATGCCGGGCTTGCGCTGGTGGTTGGTCATGTAGTCGGGATAGCCGCCGGGGTAGCGCGGGCTGCCGTCCTCCCGGACGAAGGCGGGCAGGCCGAGACGGGCGCCCAGCTCGATCAGCACGTCCTGGAAGGGCCGCACGTCGCGGTCGGGGATCAGCACCGGCTGGCGGATGGAATCGCCGGGACCGTGCGCGCTGCCGATCGGGCGGTCGAGCAGCGAGATGCAGTCCCACCGCTCCAGATAGGTGGTGTCGGCCAGCACGAGGTCGGCGTAGGCCACCATCTCCGAGGCGTAGGCGTCGCAATAGACGATGAAGGGGATGCGGTACTCGCCGCTGTCGGGGTCCTTGTCGGACAGCATCCGCATCGTCTCGGACGTGTTCATCGACGAGTTCCAGGCCATGTTGGCCATGTACATGAACAGCGTGTCGACGCGGTACGGATCACCCTCCCAGGCGTTGGCGACCACCATGTGCATCAGCCCGTGCACCGACAACGGCGCGTCCCAGCTGAAGGCCTTGTCGATGCGCAGCGGCTGCCCGTCCTCGCCGACCAGCAAATCCTCCGGCCCCATGGGGTAGCCGAGCGGCATCCCGGCGACGGCTTTGCCGGGGCCGGTCTCGCCGCGCTTGCCGGCGGGCTTGGGACCCGGCGGGGCGGGGCGGGGGTAGGGCGACTTGTAGCGCCAGCCCCCCGGCACGTCGATGGTGCCCAGCAGGACCTGCAGGATGTGGATGGCCCGGCAGGTGTGGAAGCCGTTGGAATGGGCGGAGATTCCGCGCATGGCGTGCATGGCGATGGGCCGCCCGACCATCCGTTCGTGGCGCCGCCCCGCCCAGTCGGTCCAGGGCTGCTCGATGGTCAGCGTCTCCTGGAAGGCGAGGTGGGCCATCTCGGCGGCGATGCGGCGGATGGTGTCGGCGGGGACGCCGCAGCGCTCGGCCACCGCCTCCGGCGCGTGCTGCGGGTCGAGGTAGCGTTCGGCCAGCAGATGGAAGGAGGGCACGGCCCGCCGCCCGTCCGGCAGGGTGACGGCGCCGACCAGCGCCGGGCGGATATCGGCGGCGGTGGCCGGAACGGCGCGCCGCTCCACCGCGTCCCAAGCCAGCGGGACGCCGTCGGCGTCGCGGGCGAACAGGCCGTCGTCCGGCGCGCCAGGGTCCTGGATGACCAGCCAGGGGGCGTTGGTGTAGCGGACCAGATACTCGGCGTCGATGCGGTCGGCGCGCAGCAGCTCGTGGATCAGGGCGAAAACGAACAGCCCGTCGCTGCCCGGACGGATGCCGACCCACTCGTCGGCGATGGCGGAATAGCCGGTCTTGATCGGGTTGACGGAGACGATCTTGGCGCCGCGCGCCTTCATCTTCGACAGGCCGATCTTGATCGGGTTGCTGTCATGGTCCTCGGCGACGCCGAACAGCAGCAGATAGCGGGTGTGGTCCCAGTCCGGCTCCCCGAACTCCCAGAAGCTGCCGCCCAGCGTGTACATGCCCGCCGCCGCCATGTTGACGGAGCAGAAGCCGCCGTGCGCCGCGAAATTGGGCGTGCCGAACTGCGCCGCCCAGAAGCCGGTCAGCGACTGGCTCTGGTCGCGCCCGGTGAAAAAGGCGAGCTTGCTGGGGTCGCTGTTGCGGATTTTGGACAGGCGCTCGGTCAGGATGGTCAGCGCCTCGTCCCACTCGATCTCGCGGAACTCGCCGGTGCCGCGCTCCCCGGTGCGCAGCAGGGGCTTGCGCAGCTTGGCCGGGGAGTTCTGGGTCATGATGCCGGCGGAGCCCTTGGCGCAGATCACGCCGTGATTCACCGGATGGTCCTTGTTCCCCTCGATGAAGCGGAGCTGGCCGTCCTTGATGTGCACTTTGATGCCGCAGCGGCAGGCGCACATGTAGCAGGTGGTGTATTTGACCGTGTCGGAGACGGTCGGCGAGGGGTTCAGCTCCTCGCGCGGCGACTGGTAGCGGTCGAGCCAGCCGCGCGCGTCCTCGGGCGCCGCCGGCCCGCTCCTTCGCTGGAAGCCCTGGGTGAAGGCGAACCCGCGCGCACGCTGGCCGCCGACGTCGTCGATCTTCGCCATCCTGATCCGTTCCTTCCGGTATGCCTCCCCCGTTCCCTCCCGGCGGGGGCCGGGAGAGGGGGCCGGGAAAGGGGGCAGTGCTGCCGTACCGTTCTTCAAAAAGGCGGCTGAGCGGTCAGTCCGCGAGCCGCTGCGCGCCCGACCGTTTCGCGGCCTCGGCCATCAGCGCGTCGAGGGCCGCCGGCAGGTCGCCGGGCACGTCCACCACGACAGCCCCGGCCCGTTCCAGCGCGCCGCGCTTGGAGGCATAGCTGCCGCGGTCGCCGGTCACGATGGCGCCGGCGTGGCCCATCTTCTTGCCCGGCGGGGAGGCGCGGCCGGCGATGAAGGAGACGACGGGCTTGTCCGTCTTCGCCACCAGCTCCGCCGCTTCCTCCTCCATGCTGCCGCCGATCTCGCCGACGAGCGCGATGGCGTCGGTGCCCGGATCGTCGATCAGGGCGGCCAGCGCGTCCTTGGTCGTCGTGCCGATCATCGGGTCGCCGCCGATGCCGAGGAAGGCCGACTGCCCATGGCCGCCGCGCACAAGGTTCAGGCAGACCAGCGTGCCCAGGCTGCCGCTGCGCGAGATGACGCCGACCCGGCCCGGCTGGAAGACGCGCGGGTTGAAGGCCGGCATGATGCCGACGAAGCCCTCGCCCGGCGTCACGATGCCGGCGGTGTTCGGCCCGATGATGCGGGTGCCGTGCTCCGCCGCCGCGGCGTGCATCTCCATCACGTCGTGCGACGGGATGTGTTCGGTCAGGCAGACGACGGTCTTGGCGCCCGCCTCGATGGCGTCGATGGCGGCGGCCTTGGCGGCGGCGGGCGGGATGAACATCACCGACACGTCGAAGCCGCCGCTCGCCATCGCCTCCTTCGCGGTGGCGAAGATGGGCACGCCGCAATGGCTCTGCCCGGCCTTCTTCGGGTTCACGCCGCCGACCACGGTGGTGCCGTAGGCCTGCATCTGCTCGGTCCAGAAGGTGCCCTGCTTGCCGGTGATGCCCTGCACCAGGACCCGGTCGCTCTTGCGTACGATCATCGCGCGGCCTCCACGGCTGCCGAGATGGCGTCTTCCATCCGGTCGTAGGGTTCGATCCCCAATTCTTCCCGCACCATGCGCACGGCCTCGTCCTCGCCGGTGCCGTGGATGGAGAAGAAGACGGGGACGGTGGGGTTCAGCGTCTTCCAGGCCTGGATCACGCCACCGGCCATCACGTCGGTGCGGGCGAAGGCGCCGCAGAAATTGACGACGAGGCTTTTGACGCCGGGGTTGGACAGCACGAGGTCCAGCGCCTCCGTCCCCTTGGTGTAGGCCTCGCCGCCGATCTCCAGGAAGTTGGCGGGGCGACCGCCGGCGTGGCTGACCACGTCCATGGTCGTCATGGTCAGCCCGGCGCCGTTCGCCAGGACGCCGACGTTGCCCTCCAGCTCGATGTATTTGAGGTCGAGCGCCCGCCCGCGCTCCTCCAGCGCCGACAGCGGCTCCTTGGCGCCCAGTTCGGCGATGTCGGCCTGCCGGTAGAGGGCGGCATCGTCCACCGTCAGCTTGCAGTCCAGCGGCACGACGCGGCCGTCGGCGAGCAGGGCGAGCGGGTTGATCTCCAGCAGCTCGGCGTCGTGCTGGCGATAGACGCGGTAGAGATCGACCAGCATCGCCGCCACCGGCACCGCGGCCTCGCCGAGGTCCAGCCCCAGCAGCAGGCGGCGCGCGTCCGCCGGGCCGAAGCCCTTGCGGATGTCCACCGCCATGCGGCGCAGGGATTCGGGGCGGGTCGCCGCGACCTCCTCGATGTCCATGCCGCCCTCGGTGGAGAACAGCACGAGCGGGCTGCGGCTGGCCGGGTCGTTCAGCACCGCGGCGTAGAATTCGCGGGCGATGGCCGCCTGCTCCTCGACCAGGACGCGGGCGACCGGGAAGCCGCCGATCTCCATGCCCAGGATGGCCTGCGCGGATGCCGCGGCCTCCTCCGGCGTGGCGGCCAGCTTGACGCCGCCCGACTTGCCGCGCTTGCCCGTGGGCACCTGCGCCTTGACCACCACCGGCCCGATGGCGCGGGCGGCCGCTTCGGCCTCCTGCGCGCTGGCGCAGAGGCGGCCCTGCGGAACGCTCACCCCGGCGCGGGCGAGAACGGATTTTCCAGCCTGTTCCTCGAAGTTCATCGTCGCCTCCGTCAGCGTCCGTGGCGGGACCAGAAGGGGCCGAACAGGGCCTCTTCGCTCGGCTTGTCCTCCGGGATCGGGCGGACGAGGTGGGTGATGTTGACGAAGTGCTTCCAGCTCAGGTTCTCGGAGATGGAGTTCTTCTGCCAGCTCCCGCAGCCCATGGAGAGGGTGAAGTTCAGCCCGCTGTCGAAGCCGCCGCCGTTGCCGAAGGTGTGGGCGAAGTTGACCAGCACGCGCACCACGTCCAGCTCGTCGGCCAGCCGCTTGGCGTGCGCCTCGTCCCGCGTGTGGATGCCGCAGGAATGGCCGCGCCCCTGGTGGTCGAGGATCTTGCGCACCTGATCGACCGCCGCGTCGAAGTCCGGCACCCGGTAGACCGCCAGCACCAGCGACAGCTTCTCGCCGGAGAAGGGATGCGCCTTGCCGACGCCCGTCTCCTCGACCAGGAAGAAGCGGGCCTCCCGCGCCTTGGGCGCCAGCTCGAACGCCTCGGCCAGGATGGCGGGGTCCTTGGCGATCAGCTTGCGGTTCAGCTTGCCGTTCTCCCACAGGCGGGACTGCACGCGCTCCCGCTCCTCAGGGGTACAGAGGTGGGCGCCGGCCTCCTCCAGCGCCGCGATGGTCGCGTCGTAGACGGAGTCGAGGACGACGAGCGCGTTTTCCGACGAGCAGGAGGTGGAATTGTCGAAGGTCTTGGAGGCGCCGATCTTGCGCGCCGCCTCGGCCAGATCGGCGCTCTCGTCCACGATGACCGGGACGTTGCCGGCCCCGACGCCGATGGCCGGGGTGCCGCTGGAATAGGCGCGGCGCACGTTGTCCTGCGAGCCGGTGACGACGACGAGGTCGACCGCCTCCATCAGCGCCTGGGTCAGGCCCTTGGTGATGGGGGTGGGGATCATCTGCACCAGATCCTCCGGCGCGCCGATGCGCGCCAGTTCGGCCCGCATCAGCTCGACCGTGCGGCCGGTGGCGGCGGAGCCCATGGGGGAGGGGGCGATGATGATGGCGTTGCGGCCCTTGACGGCCATCATCGCCTTGTTGACCGGGGTGGCCGCCGGGTTGGTGGAGGGGGTGACGGCGCCGACGACGCCCAGCGGCTTGGCGATCTTGACGATGCCCTTGGCGGTGTCCTCCTCGATCACGCCGACGGTGCGCACCCGCATCAGGTCGCGCAGCGTGCCGAAGGTCTTGCGCTGGTTCTTGACGATCTTGTCCGCGACGTTGCCGAGGCCGGTGTCGGCCACCGCCAGTTCCGCCAGGGCGCGGGCGCGGCCCGGCTCGTAGATGGCCCAGGCGAGGGCGGCGACGGCGTCGTCCACCCGCTCCTGCGTCGCGTCGGCGAAGGCGCGCTGGGCGGTGCGGGCGCGGGCGACGAGGGCGGCGATGGCCTCCTGGTCGGCGCTGGCCGGCGTTCGGTCGAGCATGATGTTGTCCATTTGCTTGTCTCTCTCCCTGAAGGTTCGTTCGTTGGTTCGGACGGTCAGGCTTTGAGCACCCGGTGCGGAGGCTCCTTCGGGGCCGGATCGCCGTGGGTGGGATCGTTGGGAGGACGGCGGAGCAGGGGCTTCACCACCGGCCACATCGACCAGGCGAGGAAGATCGCGGACAGCGCCAGGATCGTGCCGCTGATCGGGCGGGTGAAGAACACCGCCATGTTGCCTTCGTAGTTGGCGAGCGAGGTGAGGAAGTAGCGCTCGCACAGCGGCCCCAGGATCACGCCCACCACCAACGGGGCCGGCGGGAAGTTGGTGCGCTTCATGAAGTAGCCGACGACGCCGAAGGCGAGGCAGACATAGACGTCGAAGAGGTTGTTGCGCACGCCGTAGGCGCCGACGACGCTGAGCACGATGATGAAGGCGCCGAGGATGGCCGGCGGCACGCGCATCAGCGTCGAGAAGACCCGCGCCACGCCCATCGCCGCGACGATCATCAGCAGATTGGCGATCAGCATGCTGGCGAAGATCGTGTAGACCAGCGTGGTGTTCGAGGTGAAGAGGAGCGGGCCGGGGTTCAGCCCGTGGATCAGCATGGCGGCCAGCATGATCGCCGTGGCGGCGCTGCCGGGGATGCCCAGCGTCAGCAACGGGATCATGGCGGTGCCGGTGGTGGCGTTCTTGGCCGCCTCCGGGGCCGCCAGCCCTTCCTCCATGCCGGTGCCGAAGCGGTCGCCCTTGCCGCAGGCCTGCTTCTCCACGCTGTAGGCGATGACCGCCCCCACCGTGGCCCCGGCGCCGGGGATGACGCCGATGGTGCAGCCGACGCCGGTGCCGCGCAGCACGGAGGACTTCACCCGCCACAGGTCGGACAGACCGACCTGCTTGCCGGGCTTTGTGGCGACGGAGCGGGCGCCGCCGGCCCGCTTGCAGATCAGGTCAACCACTTCGCCGATGGCGAAGAGGCCAATCATCACGACGGTGAAGTTGATGCCGCTCTCCAGGTCGGGGACGCCCAGCGTCAGCCGGGGCATGCCGTACATCGGATCGACGCCGACCGTCCCGATGAGCAGGCCGAGGAACATCGAGAGCGCGCTCATCAGCGGGGCGTCCTTGGCGATGGCGATGACGCTGACGAGGCCCAGGATGGTGGCGGCGAAGAATTCCGGCTGGTCGAACTTCAGCGCGAAGCTGGCGAAGGGCGGGGCGCCGAAGGTCAGCAGCAGCGCGCTGACCAGCCCGCCGAAGGCCGACGCGGTGATGGCGATGCTCAAGGCCCGCGAGGACAGGCCCTTGCGCGTCATCGGGTAGCCGTCCCAGCAACTCGGCAGCGAGGCCGGCGTGCCGGGGATGTTGATGAGGATCGAGGAGATCGAGCCGCCGAACACGCCACCCACATAGATGCCGCCGAGGAAGGACATCGCCGTGACCGGCGGCAGCAGGTAGGTGAAGGGCAGGGCGATGGCCATGGCGTTCACGAAGGAGATGCCCGGCAAAGCGCCGGCCACCACCCCGAGCATCAGGCCCGAGACGAGGAAGACGAAATTGTACGGATCGAGCGCGCCGGCGAAGCCACCGGCCAGATTGGCGAGGATATCCATGGGACGATCCCTCCGGTGGCCGGCTCAGTAGATGCCGAGCAGGCGGTAGAGCGCGACGGTGAAGCCGTCGAAGACGCCTTGGCCGCGGTTCAGCGGCATCTGGGCGAGCAGGACGAAGATGTAGAGGAGCGCCACGCAGCCGATGCCGGTGACCAGCGCCAGCGTCAGCGGGCGCCGGATGCCCCCGATCAGGCACCACAGGGCGACGAAGGCCGCGGTGGCGATGGGAAAGCCGAGCTGCGGCAGGGCGATGCCGTACAGGACGACCAGCCCCAGCCCGATCATGGCCCGGCCATAGGCGTAGCCTTCGTATTCCTCATCGATCGGCGTGTGCCGCTGGGCCGCGCGGCGCAGCGCCAGGAGTTCCCTGGCGATCCAGATCAGGGCGCACAGCCCGACCGCGCCCAGCATCAGCCGGGGCCATCCCGTCGGTCCCACCGGGTCCGGCAGGCTGGCGATCATGGTGCTGTCGCGCACGATGTGTTGCGAGAGAAGAAGCGACCCGAAGAGCAGGGCCGCGGGTGTCGCCAGCCGGCGAAGACCGTGGGACAGGGGAGTCACGGTTCCCTCCCTGAGGAGCGATGAAACGGGTGGGGCGGATTTGGAACCGGACTCAGCCCGGTGTCTGGCCGACGGTCTTGGTCGCGAAGCGGTCCAGATAGCCCTTCACGGTTTCATAAAAGGCCTTGACCTCCTCCTTGGCCTGGTCCGGCGACACCAGCGTGTCGACGCAGGTGAAGGTGTCGGCGCAGAAGGTCTTCCACTCCGGGCTCGCCAGCACCTTCGCGGCGGCCTCGTGCAGTTTCTGCACGCGCTCCGGCGGCGTGCTGGCGGGCACCGCCAGCGTGCGGAAGTTGGGCAGGTCGCCGATGTCCAACCCCAGCTCCGCCGAGGCCGGCACGTCGGGGAAGGAGGGGTGGCGCTGCTTGTCGAAGACGACGATCGGGCGCAGGTCGCCGGATTTCAGGAACTGGGCGACGTCACCCGGCTCCTCGTAGATCGCGTCGGTGTGGCCGCCGATGGGCGAGGCGTAGCGCTCCGACGGGCGGGCGAAGGGGACGTTGGTCACTGGCACGCCCTGGCTTCCCAGATACTTCAGCGTGATGTCGTCCTGCGTGCCGTAGCCGGAGGTGGCGACGCGCAGCTTGCCGGGGTTGGCCTTGGCGTGGGCGGCGAACTCCTCGTAGGTCTTGAAGGGGCTGTTCTTTGAGACGTAGAGCATCGATGGCGAGTTCTGCATCATCGCCACATAGACGAAATTGTCCGGCTTCGCCGTGCCCAGGCCCGACGCCCAGGAGGAGACGGACAGCGCGATCAGCGTGCCGACCGTGTAGCCGTCGGCCGGGTTGGTCAGGACCCGCGTCAGGCCCGCGTTGCCCGACGCGCCGGACACGTTCACGACGGGCATGGCGACGCGGAGATGGGGTTCGGCGAGGCGGGCGAACTGGCGCGCCATCAGGTCGGCGCCGCCGCCGGCCCCGAAGGTTGCGATGACCTCGATGGGGCGCGACGGGTAGTCGTCGGCGCGCGCCGGGTCGGATGACAGGACGGGTGTCAGCAGCGCGGCCACCGCCGCGGTGAGCGTCAAGGCGTTGCGGAGCATTTGCATTCCCTCCCAGGGTTTATTTTTGGCGGGGTTTGTTTTTTTTGGACTGTCAGGCGTGCAGGCCGGGTGCGGCGCCTCCCTTGGCTGCGGTGGTGGGGTAGGGCGCGCCCGGCGTGGCGGAGCGGCGGCGCCCGGCGACGATCTGGGCGATGGCGGCGGCGGCGATGCGGGCCGCCGGCGGGTCGGCGCGCGATGTGAGGACGATCGGCACCGCCGCACCCAGCACGACGCCCGCGGCGACCGCGTCCAGGAAATGCACCAGCGCCTTGAACAGGGCGTTGCCGGTCTCGATGTTCGGCACCACCAGGATGTCGGCGGCCCCGGCGCAGGGGTGGGTCAGGTTCTTGATCCGCGCCGCCTCGGCGGAGACCGCGAGGTCGAGCGCCAGCGGCCCGAACACCGTCGCGCCCGGCACCTCCTGTTGGCACAGGCGGGTCAGCCGGTCGGCGTCCATGCTGGAGGGCACCCGTTCGGTCACCTCCTCGGTGCAGGAGAGCAGGGCCACGCGCGGGTCGCTGCCGCCGACCAGCCGCCACAGTTCCACGGCGTTGCGGATGATGTCCAGCCGGGTGTTCAGCGACGGCGCCACATTGATCGCCGCGTCGGTGATGACCAACTCGCGCCCCGAACCGGGAAGCGTCATATGGAAGGCGTGGGTGAAGCGGCGGCCGGTGCGCAGCCCGTTTTTCGGGTGCAGGGCCGCGAGCATCAGCGTGTCGGTGTGGATGTGCCCTTTCATCAGCGCGCCGACGTCGCCGGAGCGGGCGAGCGCCACCGCGATCCGCGCCGCCGCCGCGTCGTCGCGGGCCGGAACCACGCAGGCTCCGTGGAGCGTCCAGCCGATCCGGCGGGCGCTGTCGGCGATGGCCGTGGGATCGCCGACGAGGACCGGCTCGATAAGGCCGAGGGCGGTGGCGCGCCGCGCGCTTTCCAGCGCGACCGGCGATCCCGCGGCGACCACCGCGGTGGGAACCGGCTCCAGGGCGGCGCTGCGCGCCATCAGCCGGGCCGGGCATCCGGCGGCGGTCGTTTCAAGCGTCCTTGCCATGGCGTCCGTCGTCCTTAGGGTGAGAGGGCCGGCTCGGCCGGGGCGGCGTCGATGCCCAGCGCGTGGGCCATGTCGCTTGCGGCGCGGTGCAGGACCGGCAGCCGGTCGGCCACCGATTCCCGCGACAGCCGGACCTTCGGCGCCTGCACCGCCAGGGCGGCGACCATCCGTCCCGCGCCGTCGCGGATCGGCACCGCCGCGCAGAAGACGCCCGGCATGTATTCCTCGTCGTCGAAGGAATGGCCGCAGGCGGCGATGCTGTCCAATTCCGCGCGGAACAGCGCCGGGTCGCACAGCGTCGCCGCCGCCATCCGGGGCAGCGGCAGGCACTCCAGCAGGCGCCGCCGCGGCAGGTCCGGCAGGAAGGCGAGGAACAGCTTGCCCATCGCCGTGCAGTGAAGCGGCACCCGTGAGCCGACGCCGAATTCCAGCCGCAGGGGCCAGTTTTCCACCTCGACGCGGTCGAGATAGACGACGTCGCCGCCCTCCAGCACGCCGATGTTGCAGGTCTCCCCCAGCTCCAGGCTGAGCGCCCGCAGCCGGGCGTGCGACGGCGCCTGGGCCAGGGAGCTGCGCAGCGTGTTGAGCGCCAGGGTGCGCAGCTTCGGGCCGACGGTCACCAGCCGGCCGTCGATCGGGCGGGCGAGGAAGCCGCGTTCCTCCAGCATGGCGATCAGCCGGTGCGCGGTTGGCTTCGGCAGGGCCAGCTTCTCGGCGATGTCCTTGACGGCCATCGGCTGCCCCGCCCCGGCCACTGCGTCCAGCAACGCCAGGACGCGGTCGGTGAGGGGACGGCGGTCGGCAGAGTTGTTGTCGGCCGCGCCGGTGTCGGCGGCATCGTCAATGGTTGGTTCGGGGGGCTCCCGCAACGGACCGGAGCCCACGGCGATCTTCCGCGTCATCGTTCCTCCCCGTGACTGGAAGCGTATCGCGCGGCCTCTTGGTCTCATTCAGCGATACGATTTGTATCATTAACTCACAGGACCCTGGGTCGCGCAAGCCCCAAAAGTTCGTGTACCCAATTATCCATGCATACGGGGGCATGCCCCGCCGGCATTCCGCGGCTTGGGCAATGAAACGTCAGGTTTTGAAGAACGATGGGGGTAGGGAGGCTATCCGAACTGCGCGGACAGGGCCTCGGCGCCGCGGCGGAGGATGGGCAGGACCTGTTCGACGCGGTCGTGCGACAGCCGGACCTTGGGGGCCTGCACGGCGATGGCCGCCACCGTTCGGCCCGTGGAGGACAGGATCGGCACCGCCACGCAGAACACGCCCACCACATACTCTTCGTCGTCGAGCGAGTAGCCGCGCGCGGCGATGCGCTCCAGCTCGGCGGCCAGCGCGTCCGGATCGGTGAGGGTGTGGGCGGTCTGCGCGGAGAAGGGGCCGGAAGCCAGCAGGCGGCTCCGCATGCCGTCCGGCAGGGTGGCGAGGAACAGCTTGCCCATGGCCGTGCAGTGCATCGGTACCCGCGATCCGACGCCGAACTGGAGCCGCAGGGGCCAGTGCTCGACCTCCACGCGGTCGAGATAGACGACGTCACCGCCATCGAGGACGCCGACGTTGCAGGTTTCCCCCAACTCGGCGCTGACCGCGCGCAGAACGGATCGGACCGGTGCGCGGGACAGCGAGGCCCGCAGGATGCCGACCGCCAGCCGAGCCGCCTCGACGCCGATGATGACGTCGCGCGTTTCCAGATCCCGCGCCAGAAGCCCCTTTTCGATCAGGCTGTTGACGAGGCGGTGGGCGGTCGGTTTGGGCAGGCCAAGCGTCGTCCCGATGGTCTTGACGGCCAGCGGGCCGGAGGCCGACGCGACCAGTTCCAGGATCGCGAAGGTCCGGTCGGTGGCGGCGGCCTTCGGCTTGGCCGCGTCGTCGGGGACGTTGGCGGTGGCGGTGGCGGTGGCGGCGTCGGGAGTCGGCGTGCTGCGTGTTTTCAAGGTTCGCCTGCCCTGGCGGTTTCATCGTCTCATTGAGTGAGACGTGACGCATATAGACCGGCCGCTTTGCGCAGGCAATAAGCAACGGGGGCTGAGCGCTGGCTCGGAGGGGGGCGAGACAATCGCATGTGATATCCCCTCTCCCGTCCCGGGAGAGGGAAGGGGCCCGCGCGAAGCGTGGGAAGGGCGAGGGTACTGCCGAGAATCAGCGCCTTGATCCTCGGTTCCACCCTCACCCGCCCGCTGCGCGGGCACCCTCTCCCGGGGGGGGAGAGGGAGTTGATGCCAAGCGCGATCACTGTGTGGAAGGGCAGGCCGTGACGGAGCTTACAAACACCCGACCCAACCGGATCGTCGCCAATCTCAGAAAGAATTTTGTCTAGAAAATATCATACATAGAAAAATTTTCTACGCTATGGCGTAGGTACAGCCAAAAAAGTAAAAAATTCTCATACGAACCATGCGATATTGAGAATCACTACAGGGGCTTCGCGAAAATTGCCGAAGCGAGAGTCTAAAAAGAAAACCAACAAGTAAAATCCTAGCTGTTCTGGGTTTTTACGTAAGAAAGAGGGACTTCCGTTGTCGACTTCATTTCCTCCATGGCGAACATTGACGAGACATCCTGAAGCTCGATGCGCTCGATGAGCTTTCGGTAGAAGGCGTCGTAGGCCTTGATGTCCGGAATGACCACCCGCAGAAGATAGTCGATTTCGCCGCTCAGACGGTAGAGATCGACAACCTCCGGTATGTCGGCCACCACGCGGCGGAACTCCTCGAGCCATTCCGCCGAGTGTTTGCTGGTTCGGACGGCCACGAAGACGGTCACGTCGACGTTCAGCTTGGCCCGGTCCAGCAACGCCACGCGGCGGCGGACATAACCTTCCTGTTCAAGGCGTTGCACGCGGCGCCAGCAGGGGGTGGCGGACAGGCCGACCTGCTTGCCGAGGTCGGCGAGCGACAGGGTCGCGTCGGCCTGAAGGGCGGCCAGGATCTTCCGGTCGGTGGCGTCGATGGTCATCGGGGTTGCTCGGAGCCTTCGCGGTTGGGACGGATGATTTTGCTCGTTTGGCCCGTCAGGAGAAAAGCTTTTTCGTTTTGAGGATTTTGCATGCACCCGCATGCCGCCATCGCGGGCAGACCGCCCGGCCTTTGAGCAGGCCAGCCTTTGAGCAGGCGGCCGCCACCACAGGGCCAGAACAGGAAAGATCAGGATGATGACCGACACCATCGCCACGGACAAAGCCCCGGCCGCCATCGGCCCCTACGCCCAGGCCCGCGTCGCCGGGGGGCTGCTGTTCGTCTCCGGCCAGCTGCCGATCGACCCGGCCACCGGGGCCTTCGCCGGCCCGGACGCGCCCACCCAGGCGGCGCGCAGCCTGACCAACATCGCGGCGATCGCCGAGGCCGCCGGCACCAGCCTGGCGAAGGCGGTGAAGATGACCGTCTACGTGACCGACCTCACCCAGTTCAAGGCGGTGAATGAGGTCTATGCCGGCTTCTTCCAGGCGCCGTTCCCCGCCCGCTCGACTGTCGAGGTGTCGGCGCTGCCGCTCGGCGCGTCAGTCGAGATCGACGCCGTCATCGCGCTTTGAGGGTGACATGACCGCTTCCGCGCAGACCGTGCCGTTTTCTCCCGGTGCCGGTTCGATCCGTCAGCCGTTCCGCCTCGACTACACCCCGCTGCCCGAGGTTGCCTGCCGCGACTGGACCCGGCGCGCGATCGAGCTGCTGGAGACCGAGGCGGCGCGGTCGCCCGACACGCCGCTGCTGAAGCTCGACGTTCCGGAGCTGTCCGGGATCGACGTCTACCTGAAGGACGAATCGACCCACCCCACCGGCAGCCTGAAGCACCGCGTCGCCCGGTCGCTGCTGCTGTTCGCCATCTGCAACGGGCGGATCGGCGAGGGCACGCCGGTGATCGAGGCGTCGTCGGGCTCCACCGCGGTGTCGGAAGCCTATTTCGCCCGGCTGCTCGGCCTGCCCTTCCACGCGGTGATGCCGCGCGGCACGTCGGACGAGAAGGTCGCCGCCATCGAACTGCACGGCGGGCGCTGCCACTTCGTCGAATCCTCCAAGGCGATCTACGCCGAGGCGGCGGCGCTGGCGGTGCGGCTGGGCGGCGTCTATCTCGACCAGTTCACCTACGCCGAGCGGGCGACCGACTGGCGCACCGACAACATCGCCCAGTCGATCTTCGGCCAGATGCGCAGCGAGCGTCATCCGGTGCCCGACTGGATCGTGATGAGCGCCGGCACCGGCGGCACCGCCGCCACCATCGGGCGCCACATCCGCTACCGCCATCTGCCGACCCGGCTGTGCGTTCCCGACGCCGAGCATTCGGTCTTCTACGAGAGCTTCGTCAACCGCGACGCCGCGCTGACCTGCGAGCGCGGGTCGCGCATCGAGGGCATCGGGCGCCCCCGCGTCGAACCGTCCTTCATCCCCGAGGTCGTCGACCAGATGATCAAGGTGCCCGACGTGGCCTCGCTGGCGGCGATGCGGGTGCTGTCGCGGCGGCTCGGCCGGATGGTCGGCGGGTCCACCGGGACCAACTTCTTCGGGCTGTGCTGGATCGCCGGACGGATGCGCGACGCCGGGCGGGCCGGCTCGCTGGTGACGCTGATCTGCGATTCCGGCGAGCGCTACCGCAACACCTACCACGACGACGCCTGGATGGCGCGGGCCGGTTTCGACACCGCCGCCGACGAGGCGCGGATCGAGGCCTTCCTTCAGGGCGGCCCGTCCCTCTGACGCAAGAACAAGCGCTTTCAAAAAACAAAAATCGCCACCGCAAGACACTTGGCAGAAAAACAGGAGCATTCACCGATGGACGAGTTTCGCACACTTCTGCGCAACGCGATGAAGAGCCGCGCGATGGTCTATGAGGCGGCCTTCGACGAGATGCGCAAGGAGATCGGCGAGGAGAAGGCCCGGGAGATCATGGCGCGCACCATCTATCGCCGGGGTGCGGCCATCGCCCACAATTTCGCGCCGCACGCCCCGGCCGATCTGGCCGGCCTGCGCGACTCCTTCCTGAAGTTCATCCCCGACGCCGAGGTCCAGTTCGGTCCGGAGGTCGTGCGCTGCACCGACGAGGTGCTGGAGATCCGCTTCCACACCTGTCCGCTGAAGGAAGCTTGGCTCGAAGCCAACCTGCCGGCGGAGACGGTGGAGACGCTCTGCGAACTCGCCGGCGCGGTCGACAAGGGCACCTTCGAGACCGCCGGCTTCGAGATCGAGGTCGACACCTGGAAGCCGGGCCGCAGCACCTGCTGCCACCTGACGATCACGCCGGGCGCCGCCGCGCCGGCCGCCGCGAATTGACCGTCAAGCCTCGCCGACAGGGGAACCGAACCATGAGGAAGAACGCCATTCTCGGCGCCGTTCTGGGCGCCATGCTGGCCACCACCGCCGGCGCCACCGTTGCCCAGGCCGCCGACCGCGAGATCGTCATCGGCTATCAGGCGCCGCTCAGCGGCGACCGCAGCCAGTATGGCGAGATGTTCCGCAACGCCGCCCAGATCAAGCTGGAGGAGTTCAACGCCTCGGGCAAGCTGGCCGGCGCCAAGGTCGCCATCACCTTCGAGGACAGCAAGGACGATCCCAAGGAGGCGCGCAACATCGCGCACAAGTTCCTCGACAATACCAAGATCGTCGGGGTGATCGGCGACTTCTCCTCCACCGTGTCGATGGCGGCGGGCGAGATCTACGCGGCGGAGAAGATGCCGCAGCTCTCCCAGACCGCCTCGCACCCGGATTTCACCAAGCTCAGCCCCTGGCAATTCCGCAACATCACCACCCAGGCCTTCGAAGGCCCGTACAACGCCGACTGGATCATCGCGGCCGGCAAGAAGACGGCGGCGGTGATCTACATCCAGAACGACTGGGGCATCTCGGCGCTCGACGGCTTCGTCAGCGGCTTCAAGGCCAAGGGCGGCAAGATCACCGCCACCGAGGCGTTCAACCCCGGCAACCGTGATTTTCGCTCCATCCTGACCAAGGTCGCCCGGCAAAAGCCCGACGTGATCTACCTCGCCATGTTCTACGAGGAGGGGGCCGCCTTCGCCCAGCAGCGCGAGCAGCTCGGCATCAAGATCCCGCTCTACGGCACCAGCTCCCTCTACTCGCCCAAGCTGATCGAGCTGGGGCGTGAATCGGTGGAGGGGCTGCATCTCGCCACCACCTTCACGCCCGACAACCCCGACCCGGCGGTGCAGACCTTCGTCAAGGAATACGCCGCGCGCTTCAAGTCGGAGCCCGGCATGTTCGCCGCCCAAGCCTACGACGCGGTCGGCATCATGCTGGACGCCGTCGCCAAGGCCGGACCGTCGGTGACGCGCGAGAGCCTGCGCGACGCGCTGGCCGCCACCACCAACTATCCCGGCGTGACCGGCGCCACCAGCTTCGACCCCGTCACCCGCGAGCCGGCGAAGGCGCTGGCGAAGATGATGGTGAAGGACGGCCGCTTCCAGGTCGTGACCGGCCCCTGACCGGTACCGTCTAAGGACGCCCCAGGGCTTTCCACACGATCCGCTTTTCGGGACACACGCCGTGGTGCGCGCTCCGCCGGGACCGGCGGGCGCGTTCCCCGAAGCCTGGAGCACGCCATGGTCTTCGATGTCTTCTTCCTTCAGCAGGTCATCAACGGCCTGTCCATCGGGTGCGTCTACGCCCTGATGGCGATCGGCTTCACGCTGATCTTCGGCGTCCTGAACGTCGTCAACTTCGCCCACGGCGAGGTCTACACCATCGGCGCCTTCGTCGGGCTGATGGTCATCACCGCGATGGCCCCGCCGCTGCTGGCGGTGGTGCCGCTGGTTCTGGCGGTGGGCGCGGTGTCCGGCGTCGGGCTGGAGCGCATCGCCTTCCGCCCCTTCCGCCGCTTCACCGACGAGGCCAGCCAGAAGTCCCGCGCCATGCGCGAGGCGACGCTGCTCTCCTCGCTCGCCGTGTCGATCATGACGCGCGAGATCATGATGCACATCTTCGGCGGCGACATGCAGGGCATCCCGTCCGGTTACCTGCTGCAGCAGCCGGTTGCCATCGGGCCGATCATGGTGGCCAGCGGCAGCCTGGTCATTTTCGCCACCTCCGCGGTCATGCTGGGCGCGCTGCAGTTCCTGCTCTACCGCACCCAGACCGGCCTCGGCATCCGTGCGGTGTCCAACAACCAGCTCGGCGCCCGCTACGTCGGCATCAACACCGACCGCACCATCGTCACCACCTTCGCGGTCGGCTCGATGCTGGGCGCCACGGCGGGAATCCTGGTCGGCCTCTACGACGGCGCCATCTCGCCGCACATGGGCTTCGCGCCGGGCGTCAAGGCCTTCGTCGCCATGGTGATGGGCGGCCTGTCGAGCATCCCGGGGGCGGTCGCCTGCGCCCTGCTGCTCGGCGTGTCGGAGAGCATCGCGACCGAGTTCCTGTCGAGCGGCTGGAAGGACCTGATCACCTACAGCCTTCTGGTCATCACGCTGGTCTTCTTCCCGCAAGGATTGTTCGGACATGGACGTGAACGTGCCTGACGCCCGGCTGATGCCGGCCACCCTCGCGCCGCCCGCCGCGTTTTCCGGGCGAGGCCGGCGGTTCGCCTGGACCCTTCTCCTGCTGGCGGTCGCCTTCGGCGCCGTGCCCGCCGCGATCGTCGGCACCGGGTCCAGCTACCTCGCCCAGATCGCCATCACGACGATGATCTTCGTGATCCTGTCGGCCAGCCTGAACCATGTGACGGGCACCGCCGGGCTGCTGTCGATCGGCCACGCCGCCTTCTACGGCATCGGCGCCTACGCCGCGGCTCTGCTGTCCACGAAGCTCGGCCTGCCCTTCATCGTCACGCTGCCGGCGGCGGGGCTGATCGCCGCGCTGTTCGGCTTCCTGGTGGCGCTGCCGACCATGCGGCTGGTCAGCATCTACTTCGCCGTCGCCACGCTCGGCATCGGCGAGATGATCTACGTGGTCCTGCTGAACTGGGTGGACGTGACGCGCGGCCCGATGGGCATCCGCGGCATCCCGCCGATCGAGCTGTTCGGCTGGCAGGCCGACACGCTACTCACCCGCTATCTGGCGGTCGCGGTCATCGCCGTCGCCTGCGTCTGGGTGCTGCACCGGCTGACCCACTCCTACTACGGCAACGCGCTGCGGGCGCTCCGCGAGGACGACCAGTGCGCCGACAGCATGGGCATCAACGTGGAGCGGCTGAAGATCGAGTCCTTCGTCGTCGCCACCTTCTTCGCCGGCATCGCCGGGGCGCTGCTCGCCCACACCTCCGCCTACATCGCGCCGGACAACTTCCGCTTCATGGAATCGATCCTGATCCTGGCGATGGTAGTGGTCGGCGGGCTGGGCAGCCTTCCCGGCGCGGTCGTCGGCGCCCTGTTCATGATCGTCCTGCCGGAGGCGCTGCGCGACATCGGCGATTACCGCATGATCGCCGTCGGGGCGACCATGTTCCTGTCCATCCTGCTGCTGCCCAAGGGCATGCTGGCCGAAGGCACCGCGCTGGGCTTCGTCCGCCGCTCCTTCTCCCGCGGCTGGGCCACCATCGCCGGCGGCACGCCCGTCGGCTGGAAGTGAGGCGGATCATGAGCAACACGCTTCTCTCCATCCAGGGGCTGACCCGGCGCTTCGGCGGCCTGCTGGCGGTCAGCGACGTCAGCGCCACCATCGCCAAGGGCGAGTTGGTCGGGCTGATCGGCCCCAACGGCGCCGGCAAGACCACCCTGTTCAACCTGATCACCGGCTTCACCCCGCCGTCGGACGGCACGGTGACCTTCGACGGGCAGGACGTCACGGGGCGCAAGCCCTGGCAGATCGCCCGCATGGGCATGGGCCGCACCTTCCAGAACCTGCGCGTCTTCCCCAACATGACGGTGTTCGACAACGTGTCGGTGGGTGCGGTCGGTGCCTTCGGCCAGTCGCCCTGGCGGGCGCTGATCAACGGCGGCGCCCACAGCCGTGCGGTCAGCGAGCGGAGCTGGGAGGCGCTGGAGCGCGTCGGCCTGACCGCCCAGGCCGGGGACATCGCCGCCAACCTGTCCTACGGCAAGCGCAAGTATCTGGAGATCGCCCGCGCCCTGGCGACGGCGCCCCGCCTGCTGATCCTCGACGAGCCAGCGGCCGGCCTGAACGACACCGAGACGGCGGAGCTGGCCGACTTCATCCGCCGCCTGCACGCCGGCGGCGTCACCGTTCTGCTGGTGGAGCACGACATGGGGCTGGTGATGGGAAGCTGCAGCCGCGTCATCGTCCTGGCGTCCGGCCGCAAGATCGCCGACGGCACGCCGGAGGCGGTGCAGCGCGACCCCGCCGTCCTCGAAGCCTATCTGGGAGTGGAAGACGATGCCGCTTGACGCCGCACACGCCGTCGCCACCCGTCGCATCCTGGAGGTCCGCGACCTGACGGTGCGCATGGGGCCGCAGGAGATCCTGCGCGGCGTCTCGCTCGACGTGGCCGAGGGGGCCATCGTCGCCGTGCTGGGCGCCAACGGCGTCGGCAAGACCACGCTGATGCGCGCTCTGTCGGGCATCTACCGCACCAGCGGCGGCGCCACTGTCTTCGACGGCGAGGACATGACCGACAGCCCCAGCCACGAGGTGGTGCGCCGCGGCCTCGCCCAGGCGCCGGAGGGGCGGCAGATCTTCGGCACCATGACGGTGCGGGAGAACCTGCTGCTGGGCGGGCGGACGCTGCGCCACGACCGCGCCGCCCGCATGGAGCGGATGCTGGAGCTGTTCCCCCGCCTGCGCGAGCGGCTGATCCAGAAGGCGGGGTCGCTGTCGGGCGGCGAGCAGCAGATGCTGTGCATCGCCCGCGCCCTGATGTCGAAGCCCCGCCTGCTGCTGCTCGACGAGCCCTCGCTCGGCCTCGCGCCGATGGTGGTGAAGCAGATCTTCGACCTGCTGGTCCAGATCCGCGGCGAGGGCACCTCGATCCTGCTGGTCGAGCAGAACGCCCGCGCCGCGCTGCGCGTCGCCGATCACGCCTATGTCATGGAGGCGGGAAGGGTGACACTCTCGGGCAGCGCCGCCGATCTGGCCGCCGACCCGCGCGTGCGGGCGGCCTATCTCGGCGGTTGACGGAGAAAGGACCGCAGCGATGACCACCGGAAACGACACCCCCGCCGCCACGCCCGCCGCCTCCCTGCCCATCCTGGAGCGGCGGCGCATCGAGGCGGCCTTCGCCAAGGCGCTCTACGACCAGCTCCTGCCCGAGATCGGGCGGGAGCGGGCGCGCGCCGTGCTCGCCCGCGCCATCGAGGTGATGGCCCGCGAGGCCGGCGCCGCCATGGCGGCGGAGGACCGCGCCACCCGCGGCACCGCCGACCTCGCCACCTTCCACGAGCGGCTGGCCCTGTGGACCGCCGGGGACGCCCTGCGGCTGGAGGTGATCGAGAGCGCGCCCGACCGGCTGGGCTTCAACGTCACGCGCTGCCGCTACGCCGAAAGCTACCGCGCCATGGGCGTGGAGGAGATCGGCGACATCCTGTCCTGCAACCGGGACGGCGAGTTCATGTGCGGCTACCGCCCCGACGTCCGCTTCACCCGCACCCAGACCATCATGCAGGGCGCCAGCCACTGCGACTTCCGCTACAGCCTGCCGGCGGGCGGACCCCAGGAGTCCCCGGAATGACCATCCCCACGAACGTCCGCCTGCACCCCGCCGCCGAGGCCCTGGCCCCGGAGATGCGGCAATGGCGGCACCATCTGCACGCCCATCCCGAAACCGCCTTCGAGGAGCATGAGACCGCCGCCTTCGTCGCGGACAAGCTGCGCGCCTTCGGGCTGGAGGTGGCGACGGGGCTCGGGCGCACCGGCTTGGTCGGCACGCTGAAGGGCCGCCGCCCCGGCGGCCGGGCCATCGCGCTGCGCGCCGACATGGATGCGCTGCACATCCACGAGACCAACGACTTCGCCCACCGCTCGGTCAATCCCGGCCGGATGCACGCCTGCGGCCACGACGGCCACACCACCATGCTGCTTGGGGCCACCAAGGTCCTGGCCGACGATCCCGACTTCGCCGGGACGCTGCACGTCATCTTCCAGCCGGCCGAGGAGAACGAGGGCGGCGCCCGCGAGATGGTCGCCGAGGGGCTGTTCGAGCGGTTCCCGGTGGACGGCGTCTACGGCATGCACAACTGGCCGGGCCTGCCGCTGGGCCAGATCGCGCTGCGGCCGGGGCCGATGATGGGCAGCTACGACATCTTCGAGGTGACGGTCCACGGCAAGGGCAGCCACGCCGCCATGCCGCATCTCGGCCACGACCCGATGACCGCCGCCGGCCATCTGCTGACCACCCTGCAGACCATTCCGGGCCGCAGCCTGCACCCGCTGGACAGCGCCGTGGTCTCCACCACCTGGATCACCGGCGGCGACACCTGGAACGTCATCCCGGCGGAAGTGACGCTGCGCGGCACCGTCCGCGCCTTCAAGGAGGGGGTGCAGGACGTGGTCGAGGCGCGGCTGCGCGCCTTGGCCGAGCACACCGCCGCCGCCTTCGGCTGCACCGCCAGCGTGCGCTACGAGCGGCGCTACCCGGCAACGGTCAACAGCGCCGCCGAGACCGCGCTGTGCGCCCGCGTCGCCGCCACGCTGGTCGGGGAGGAGAACATCGACCACGACCCGATGCCCTCCATGGGCGCGGAGGATTTCGCCTTCATGCTGAAGGAGCGGCCGGGCTGCTATGTCTGGCTGGGCAACGGCCCCACGGACGGCGGCTGCCTGCTGCACAACCCCGGCTACGACTTCAACGACGCCAACCTGGCCATCGGCGCCAGCTACTGGGTGGCGCTGGCCAAGACGCTGCTGGTGGAGGAGGGGACGCGATGAGCGCGCTTCTCAAACCGCTGCTGGACGCGCCGCTGCCGGACTCCCATTGGGCGGCGAGCGCCGTCGCCGGTCCGGAGACCGGTCCGCTGGACGGGGCGGTCCGGGTCGATGTGGCGGTGGTCGGGGCGGGCGTCACCGGCCTGTCCACGGCGATCCATCTGGCCGAGCAGGGCGTGCGCGTGGTGGTGCTGGAGGCGCGCGAGCCCGGCTTCGGCGGCTCGGGCCGCAACAACGGCCAGATCATCCCGACGTTGTCGCGTCTCGACCCCGCCAACCTGACGGCGGCCTACGGCGAGGCCAAGGGAGCGGCGCTGGCCCGCATGGTCGGCGGCTCGGCGGCGCTGGTCTTCGACCTGATCGAGCGCTACCAGATGCGCTGCGACGGCGTGCAGAAGGGCTGGATCCAGCCGGCCCACCGGCCCGGCCGCATGAAGGCGGCCGAGCAGCGGGTCGCGCAATGGCGGGCGCTGGGGGCCGAGGTCGCGCTGCTCGACGCGGCGCAGACGGAACGGGCGCTCGGTACGCGCTTCTGGCACGGCGCCATGGTCGCGCTGACCGGTGGGCATGTGAATCCGCTGTCGCTGGCCCGCGAGATGGCGCGGGCCGCCCTCGGGCTGGGCGTCGCGATCCACAGTGACACGCCGGTGGTGTCCATCGGACGCGCCGGCACCGGCTGGACGCTGACCACGCCGCGGGGCAGCGTGACCGCCGACCGCGTCGTCCTGGCGACCAACGCCTACACCGACGATCTGTGGCCGGGGCTGCGCCGCTCCGTCGTGCCGGTGCTGAACTTCCAGATGGTGACGGAGCCGCTGCCCGCCGCCCTGCGCGCCAGCGTGCTGCCCTCCGACATGGCGTGCAGCGACACCCGCGGCGACCTGCATTTCTTCCGCTGGACCGCCGACAACCGGCTGGTCTCCGGCTGCACGCTGGTGCGGTCGGCGGACGCCGAGCGGCGGGCGCGGGAGCGCACGCGCGAGCGCATCCGCCGCGTCTTCCCCCAGATCGGCAACCCGGCCATCGCGCGGAGCTGGAGCGGCCATCTGGCGATGACCGCCGATTTCCGCCCCCACTTCCACGAGCTGGCGCCCGGCGTGACCGGGGCGGTCGGCTACAACGGGCGCGGCATGGCGTTGGGCACCGCCGTGGGCCGCGAACTGGCGCGCCACGCCACGGGGACGGGCGCGCCGGAGCTGGCCTTGCCCTTCACCCCGGTGAAGCCGCTGCCGTTCCACGATCTGGTGATGCGCTTCTCCCGGCTCTACATGCTGCATCTGCGCCGGCTGGACCGCATGGACTGAGGGTTGGGCGAAAATCCTTCTCCCCTCTGGGGAGAGGGGATAGAGCAGGCGATGGCCTTGGACAAAACCTCCGGCGGTTGACAGTCCGGGGTGGCCCGGCCACTGTGGCGCCATCCCGAAGCGGCCCCACGCGGATTGTCCCGGCCCATGGCCACCGTCTCCGAAGCTTTGTCCATCGCGCTCGACCATCACATCGCCGGGCGGGTGGCGGAGGCGGAAACCCTCTATGGCCGGATCCTGGAGGCGGTCCCCGGCCATCCCGACGCCAGCCATCTGATGGGACTGCTGCTCGCCCAAACCGGGCGGGTCGCGGCGGCGCTGTCCCATCTCGACGCCGCCGTGGCCGGCGATCCGGCATCGCCGACCCACCATCTCAACCGCGGCAAGGTTCAGGACGCGCTCGGACGGACCGTGGACGCGGCGGCGAGCTGGCTCGCCACGCTGCGTCTGCAGCCGGATCATGGGGAAGCGGCGGAGCGGCTGGCCCCGGCGCTCCGCCTGTTGGCCGAGACCGCGTTCGATTCCGGCGCCCTGGCCTCCGCCGCGGCGCTTTACGAACGGGTGCTGGCCCTCGATCCGCAAAATCTGTCCGCTGCCTTCGACGCGGCGATGGCCGCCAAGGGGCTTGGACGGTTGCAGGAGGCCGCCCGGCTGGCCGGGCTCGCGGCCCGGCTCGACCCGGCGCTGGTGCGCGCCCGCATGGCCGAGGCGGAGGCACGGCAGGCGCTCGGCCAGACGGAACGGGCCATCGCGGCGCTTCGTCCGGCGGTGGCCCTGGACCCCGCGCAGGGCGGTTGTTGGGCCAGCCTCTGCCTGCTGCGCAACGAACTGGGGCAGCGCGGCGCGGCGGTCACGGCGGGCCGGCGCGCGGCGCTGGCCGCACCCGCCGATACCGGGTTGCTGGTCCGGCTCGCCGCCGCCCAGCAGATCGCCGAGAAGCCGCGCCCGGCGCTGGCGGCGGCGCGGCGCGGCCTGTCGCTCGACCCTGCCTCGGCGGAACTGCAGCTCGCCCTCGGCGCCGCGCTCGACGCGGTGCACGCCCTGGAGGCGGCCGGGCGGGCGCTGGAGCGCGCCGGCCGGCTGCGTCCCGGCGACGCGGCGGCGCTGGCCGAACATGGCCGGCTGTGCGAGCGCGCCGGCTTGGTGGAACGGGCGGCGGCGCTCCTGCAACGGGCGCTGGCCGCGCGCCCGGACGACGGGGACTCCTGGGTGGCGCTCGGCCGTGCCGCGCTGCGGCGGGGTGATGCGGCGTGGGCCGGCCGCTGCGCGTGTTGGGCGTTGCGGCTCGTCCCCGGCCTGCCCACTGGCCTGCTGCTGGCCGGCGCGGTCCGCGAGACGCAAGGGGCCGACCGCGAGGCGCTGGCCCTCTACGACCGGGCGATCGCCGCCGCACCGGGCCTTGGCACGGGCTTCTCCCGCCGGGCGATGCTGCTGCTGCGCCGGGCCGTGGGCGATGCTCCGCCGCCGCGCCGCGCGTCGGGCAAGCGGCGCCTGTCGGTGTCCACGCTCGGCCATGCCGGGCGGTTCGGCAACCAACTCCTTCAATACGGGTATTTGCGCGTCTGCGCGGAACGGAACGGGATGGAACTGGAAACGCCGGAGTGGATCGGCCGCCATCTCTACGGCCTGGACGACCCGCTCCCCGGCCCGCCGCTGCCCAGCCTGCACGAGGAGGATTGCGGCGTTCCGGCGCTGCTGGACGGGCGGGCGCTGGCGGGCGCGGACGGTCACGACGTGGTCGGCTATTTCTGTGGCGACACCGCGCCGCTGGCGCCGCACCGCGCGCGGTTCCGCGCCCTTTTCACGCCGGTCGGCGCGGTGGCGGAGCGGGCCGCGGTGGCGCTGAACGGGTTGCGGGCGCGCGGGCGGACCCTGGTGGCGATCCATCTGCGCCGCGGCGATTTCGGCCGGAACGACCGCTTTTGGATCGCCCCGGAGGGCTGGTATCTCGACTGGCTGGCCGATCTGTGGGCGACGTTGGACCGGCCGGTGCTCTATCTCGCCACCGACGCGCCGGAACTGGCGGACCGCTTCGCCCGCTACCACCCCGTCCTCGCCGGCGATCTGGGGGCGCCGCTGCCGGGGGCGGAGTTCTTCACCGACCATTGGATTCTGTCGCGGGCCGACCACGTCGCCGTGTCCAACAGCTCTTTCTCGGTGACGGCGGCGATGCTGAACCCGGCGCTGCGCGCCGCCCTGCGCCCCGACCGCGAACGGGCCCGGCTGGTGCCCTTCGATCCCTGGAACGGCCCGGTCCTGCTTCCCTGACCGGCGTCAGCGGGGACGGCGGACGTAGAGCGCGTCACCCCAGCTGTGATGATAGGGGCTGGTCTCGGCGACGCGGTCGAAGCCGTGGGCGAACAGAATGTCGTCCACATCGGCGGCGAGGCCCGAGCCCTCATACAGCTCCGCGTAGCTCACCTCCGTCACCACCGCGTCGAAACCGGCCAGCAGATCGCCGCAGCCGGTGAGAATCCGGCACTCCGACCCCTGCGCGTCGATCGCCAGCACGTTGAACCCCTCGGGCGCGAGGCCGTGGGACGCCAGCAGGTCCGGCAGGGTCCGGGTTTCCACCTCGATGACCTCGTCGACGGTGATGTGGGGATAGACGGCCAAATGGCCGGTCGGCTCCAGCAGGGAACTGGACTGGCGGCTCGACATGCGGGAAAAGCGCGCCCGCCCGGCCCGGTCGGACACCGCGGCGTTCAGGCAGACGACGTCGCCGTGGCCGGCGAAACGGGCCTGGAGCGTGGCGAAGGTCGCCGGGTCCGCCTCGACGAACAGGACGCGGTCGGCGCCGGCCTCCCGGTAGTTGGCGTATTCCTCCCCCTCATGGGCGCCGACATGGATGATGCCGCGCGGCGCGACGCCGTGGTGGGGAAACAGGTCCTTGTAGCGGAACATGCCCTGGCTGCGCGCGAACAGCCGGTTCCAGTGCCGCGGGGCGACCGCCATGTGCGTGCCGCCGCGCCCGTCCTCCGGCGGCGTGCCGCGGAATTCCAGATTGCGGTCGGCGAAGCGGAACAGCGAATAGCCGTTGGCCTGCAGGCGCGCGTACAGCGCGGCCAGTTGCCCACCGGCCTCGGCCTCCTCGAACTGAAGGAAGTCGATGCGGCGCAGGCGCAACAGATCGGCGGCACCGTCCAGCACCGCCAGGGCGTCGCCGCAGCCGTCCAGAATCAGCCAGTCGATCTGGCGCGGCCCGACCGGACCACACCACGCGTCGAGTCCCGGCGGGGAGGACGGCAGGGTAAAGCATCTCCGGCCGGACGCGGCGGCGTCGGTCCAACGCCCGGCACCTGTTCCGACCGCCACCAGAATGGCTTCGGGTGGCAGGAAGGCTTTCTGAAGCGAAAGACCGGAAAGGAGAAGCGTCTCGTGCTGCATCTCGTCACCGTCCTTGGCCTGATTGACAGTCCCAAGGGATGATCGCAGCCGCTTCCCGTCGCCTTGGCACAATGGCCATTGTGGAAGCGGACGCGGGGCGGGTCAACGGCACCGCCCCGATCGCGTTGGCCCCGATCGCCTAAGCTTGCGGCGTCAGGCCGCGCGGTGCAGGAAGCCCAGATGCTGCGGCGCCAGGGTGGAGGCCCACTCCTCCGCCGCGTCCTGCGCCTCGCGGCGGGTGGCGAACCAGCGGGCGTCGGGGGTCCAGTTCAGCCCCTCATGCTCCGCGTGCCAATTCCACCAGCCGTCGGTGGCCTCGCAGACCGTCAGCATCACGCCGAACGCGGATTCCAGGGCGCGAGCGCCGGTCTTAGCCTTTTCGTTATGCCAGTCCATAAGCGTTACTCCAGATGTCCTGCCTTTCGGCATAGCATAGTTCGGTAGACGAACAAAACCAAAAACGGAGGAGGCTGCTCGGGATTGTCGATCCGGACGCTGCGTCCCCTCACTCCGGTAAGGACGCAAACGCCGCGGGCTGCGTGACTATTCCATGGCGCGCGCGGCGCGCGCGTTGGATGGCGCGATGTCCCAGCCGGATGGTCATGATTCCCAGGGCGATTCCCACGGCGTCCCCGGCCAGATCGGACAGGCTGGCCTCGCGTCCCGGAACGAAGGATTGCGCCACCTCGATGGCGGCGCCGAGCGCGAAGACCGCCAGAACCGCCAGGACGGCGGCGCGCCGGCTGGCGCTGGCCAGGATGCCGAGCAGGGTGAGGAGCCCGAAGGCCCCGGCGTGCACCAGCTTGTCGAAGCCGTAAAGGCCGCTGGGCGCCAACTGCGGTTGCAGCGCGGCCCAGAAGGCGATCCCCATGAGGCCGAGAAGGGCGCAGAGCGCGAGTCGGCGCCAAACAAGGGGAAGTGGGCGGAACGTCATGACGGCCTCCTGCGACGAAGGCCATCCTGCGCGGAACAGTCTCAAGAGCCGGTTAACCGCCCAATGTCCGCGCTGTGACATCAGGCGGGCAAGGCTCGTTTCAGGAACCGGTCGCCAGCCCCATGGCAATGCCGCGCGCTTCGGTGAAGGCGGCGCGCTGCTGCACCAGAGTTCCGTCGGCGTAGACGCCCCAACCGCTCTGCGAGCCGGTGGCGTGGTAACGGATTTCGATCCGGCGGTGACAGTCCTGCATCACGAAGTGACAGGGACTGATCTTCTTCCACATGGACACCATCGGCATGTCGGGCACCCATCCAAGCGATGAATTACGATGACTGTACCAATGGCCGATTATGGTTGCCGTGATATTAACGAGACGGCGTCCGATTCCCGCGCAAAATGGGTAGTGGCCTGTTCAGGCGTGGTTTTTCGGAGTTTCCAGGCATCCGGGAGCGTCCTGGACCGGCTTTCCGGGGAGGGCATATGCCCGATGGGAGGACGGGCCTCGGACTTCATTGGTTAATATTCTACTAACGGACGGGTAGCCGGCCCGCCAACGATAGGGTAGGGTTGCTCATCTCAATCACCTTCGAGAGTGACTGGACGATGCAATCGGTCTCCATCTTTCTGATCGACGCCAACAAACTTTTCCGCGAAGGCATGAAGGCCCTCTTCTCGGAAGGGGAGTTCCGCATCACGAAAGAGGCCGCCAGTTTCAGCGACGTACCGCCGCCGGGCATGATGGAGGGCGACACGCCCGAGCTGATCATGATGGACCCGGCTTCCGCCAACGGCACGGTCCAGGCCGTCACCGTCCTGCGGGAGCAGTATCCGACCGCGCGGCTCGTCCTTCTGGCCAGCCACCTCGACGCCCAGGAAATGGCCAACGCCATCCAGGCCGGCGCCGACGCCTTCCTGATGAAGGACATCTCCCCCGCCGCGCTGGCGCAGTCGCTGCGTCTGGTGATGATTGGCGAAAAGGTCTTCCCGACCCATCTCGCCGCCCTCCTCATCACCGGCAAGGCCGGCGCCAACACCAGCGCCAACGGCCCGACCGCGGCCAAGGGCCTGTCGCAGCGTGAGACGCAGATCCTGGAGCGCCTGCTGCAGGGTGACAGCAACAAGATGATCGCCAATCATCTGAACATCACCGAAGCGACGGTGAAGGTTCACCTGAAGAGCCTGCTGCGCAAGATCAACGCCTCCAACCGCACCCAGGCGGCCATCTGGGCGCTGGAGAACGGGTTCGGCGGCAAGGTCGAAAAGCCGATGGAAGCCGTCGCCTAAGGATCAGGACGCCGCGCCATCCCGGAACCCCGTGGCTTCGACGCCCAACCGTTGGAAAGGTCAGGCTGGAAAAGTCAGAACGAAGCGGGTTCCGGGGCGGCCGCCCTGATTGGGGCGGTCGATCTCCAGCTTTCCGCCGAGCTGGCGCACCAGACCGTGCACCAGCGTCATGCCCATGCCCTGCCCCGATCCGGCGGGCTTCACCGTGCCCGCCCCGTCCGGCAGACCGGCCCCGTCGTCGGTCACCGTCAGCCGGCGGTCGTCTCCGCAGGCTTCGAACCGCACGGTCACCGTTCCCTGTTGCTGCGCGCCGAAGGCGTGCTTCAGGGCGTTCAGCACCAGCTCCGTCACGATCAGCCCCATGGACGAGGCCTGCGCGGCGGGCATCGGGATTCCGTGCGCGGCGTCGATGACCAGGGTGCAGCGGCCCGAATCGATGAAGGCGCCGGTCAGGCTTTCCCCCAGCCGTTGCAGATAGTCGGCCGCGTCGAGCGTGGCGAGGTCGTTGCGCGTCGCCTCGAACAGGCGGCGCTGCACCAGGGCCATCGCCTGGATTCGTGAGAAGGCCTGCTCCACCGCCTTGCGCGCCGCCGGGTCGGTGACCGTGGCGGTCTGCATCGACACCAGCCCGTGCAGAAGCTGGAAGCTGTTCATGATGCGGTGGCTCATCTCATGGGCCACCAGCTCGCTGCGCCGGGCCTCGTCCAGCGCCGCGGCCAAGCCTTGCGCCGCCCGCTTTTCCGCGTCGATGTCGCTGACCACGGCGACCACGCCGTTGATCCGGCCGTCGCCGTCGCGCAGCGGGGCCGCCGACACGCGCGTCCAATGCTCCGTCCCGTCAGCGGCGCGGTGCAGGAAATCCATGCCGGGCACCACGATCTCGCCCCGCAGGGCGCGCGCGCCCGAGAAATCCTTGCGTTCGACCGGCCGCCCGTCGGGGTGGAAGGCGCGCCAACGCGGCGCCTCCCGGTCGTCGGCGGAGGGCAGGGAGCCGTTGGTGTAGTCGCGCATCAGCCGATTGTTGCGGGTGGTGCGGCCCTGCGTGTCGTAGACGGCGACGCCGACCGGCAGATGCTCCAGAACCGAGGACAGCAGCGCTTCGCTGGACTGGCGCTCGCGCTCCGTCCGGTCCCGCTCGATCAGCAGGGCGGCGGTGTGCGTCAGCAGATCCACCGTTTCCAGGTCCGGCGGGCCGGGGACGCAGGGGACGGCGTGGAAGATGGTGAAGGTGCCCAGGATCGCGCCGCCGACCGCGCGGATCGGGGTGGACCAGCAGGCGGCGATGCCATGCTCGCGTGCCAGCGCGTGGTGGGGCGCCCAGTGCGGGTCCAGCGCGACGTTCTCGACCACCACCCGTTTTCCGCTGTGGGCGGCCTGACCGCAGGAGGGGGCTTGCGGGCCGATCGCCGATCCGTCTATTGCCCGCGCGCAGGAGTCCGACAGGCCCGCGGCCACGCCGAAGCGCAGGGTGAGGCCGTCCTCGTTCACCAGGAAGATGGCCGCCCGCGCGCCGAGCTGTTCGGCGCCCGCCCGGACCAGCAGGGCCAGCACCTCGTCCAGCCCGGCGCCGCCGATCGCCCGCTCCAGGGCGGTCTTCTGGGCGAGCAGCAGCCGTTCCGATCGTCGGACGCCGCCGCTGTCCCGCTCCGCCCCATGATCGTCCACTGTGCCGTCGCCTTTGCGCTTGATGCCGCACCCCGCGGGGCCACGGCATGGTACGCGTCCACCCCCAGCCGCGCCAGAGAATGCGGCTATGGCTTTGGTTGAACGCAAAATTCGTGCAGGAATGTCCGCGTCGGTCGGTGTCGTCAGTTGGTGTCTTCGGGGTAGGGAGGCGAGGTGCGCCAGGAGAACAGCGTCATCGCCCGGTAGCTCTGCTCCCCCGACAGGCCATACGCCGGCTCCGTCGAGGCGACCAGGGCGCCGCTCCGGTTGTCGTAGGCGAAGGCGGAGAATTTCGCGACCGCCTGGTTCTCGGTGGAGCTGTAGACCGACGCCTCCGGCAGGGTGATCGTGCCGGGCAGGGTGATCGGGGGAATGCCCAGCACCGTCTTGCTCTGGTTCACCGACAGCGCGCCCAGCCGGATCTCGATGATCGTGTCGGCGGCGGCCCGGTCGGGGACGAGGCGGATGCCCTGGCGCAGCAGCGATTCCTTGATCGCGCTGGCGGCGTATTTGGCGTCGGTGCCGTCGAAATTGCCGGTGTCGAGGAAGGCGCGCTTGTCCGCCGGCAGTTCCAGCCGCAGCCGGTTGGCGGCGTTGTCCGCGGCGCTGGAGATCAGGAGCTGTTCGGTGGCGGTCCGGGACGGAAGGCTTTCCTTCACATCGGTGCATCCGGCGGCCAGGGCCGCGGTGGCCACCAGCGCTGCAAGGATCATCGGTCTGTTGCGGGGCATTCGGGTCCTCGTGCTTTTCGCCTCCGGCTTCTCAGGTTCGCCCGATCCGGGCAAGGGAGAGATTTGGGACCAGTTCCGCACGCCGAACAAACGAAACGCGCCGGACAAAAAAAAGCCACGCACGGGAACCGCACGTGGCCTGAGTCTAGGGAGGAAACGCCCTATAGAGCGTGCTGCCGAGGCAGCAAAAGAAAGATAGGGCTGACGAGGCGTTCTGTCCAGGGGTTATGTAAACGTTTTCATCTCAGCGACGCTTTCGCAGCGCTGTTACGCGGTCACCACGCTACTGACCGGACGCTTCAGGAACCGCAATGCGACCGCGGTGGTGACCGTCCCGGCGACCAGAGCCACGACGTAGCCCGCCAGATGGGTTACGGCGTTGGGGATGGGCAGGACGAAGATGCCGCCGTGCGGAACCTTCAGCTCGGCCCCGATGCCCATGGAGATGGCGCCGGTCAGCGCCGCGCCCAGCACCAGCGCCGGGATGACGCGCAGCGGGTCGCGGGCGGCGAAGGGGATGGCGCCCTCGGTGATGAAGGCGATGCCCAGGATGCCCGCGGCGTTGCCGGCCTCCCGCTCCTCCCGGGTGAAGCGGTCCGCGAACAGCTTGGTGGCGAGCGCCAAGCCCAGCGGCGGCACCATGCCGGCGGCCATGGCGGCGGCCATCGGGGTGTAGACCTGGGAGGCGATCAGGCCAGTGGAGAAGGCGTAGGCGGCCTTGTTGACCGGACCGCCCATGTCGAAGGCCATCATCGCGCCGATCAGCAGGCCGAGCAGGATGGCGCTGCTGCCCTGCATGCCCTTGAGCCAGGCGCTCAGCGTTGCCAGGGCCTCCGCCACCGGGGCGCCGACCACGTAGATCATGGCGAGGCCGGTGACCAGCGAGCCGAGCAGCGGCAGGATCAGCACCGGCTTCAGCCCCTCCAGATTCTTGTGCAGCCGGATGTTGCGGTTGAGGAAGCTGGTGGCGTAGCCGGCGATGAAGCCCGCGACGATGCCGCCGAGGAAGCCGGCGCCGAGGTTGGCGGCCAGGATGCCGCCGACCATGCCCGGCGTGATGCCCGGACGGTCGGCGATGGAGAAGGCGATGTAGCCGGCCAGCGCCGGAACCATCAGCGCGAAGGCGCCCTTGGCCCCGATCTGGAACAGCGCGTTGCCCAGCGTGCCCTGCTGGCTGTCTTCGAACACGTAAATGCCGCCGAGCGCAAAGGCGATGGCGATCAGCAGGCCGCCGGTCACCACGAAGGGCAACATGAAGGACACGCCGGTCATCAGATGCTTGTAGGGGCCGCTGCGCTGCGCCGCCGCGTGCTCCGCCTTGGCGGCCTTGCCCGCCGCCACGCCGTCGGCCAGCGCCGGGGCGGTGCCGTGGGGCTGCGCCTCTGCCAGGGCGCGTTCGACCAGGGCGCGGCCGTCGTTGATGGCGGGCTTGGTGCCGCTCTTGAAGACGCGCTTGCCGGCGAAGCGGGCGAGGTCGACCTGCGTGTCGGCGGCGATCAGCACCACGTCGGCCTCGCGGATTTCCTGCTCGGTCAGCGTGTCGCGGGCGCCGACCGAGCCCTGGGTCTCGACCCGCACGGCGTGGCCCAGCGCCTGGGCGGCCTGCTGGATGCCCTCCGCCGCCATGAAGGTATGGGCGATGCCGGTGGGGCAGGAGGTGATGGCGACGATCTTCTTCGTGCCCGTTTGCGCCGGAGCTTGGGCCGGGGCGGTCGCCAACGCCTGTTCCAGCACGGCCCGCGCGTCGCGCAGCACGGCGTCGAGCGCCGCGGCGCTGCGCTTCAGCCCGGCGAAGCGCTCCTCGCCCAGATCGCCGGAGCCGACGAGAATGACCCCCTGCGCGCCCTGCGCCGCCCCGGTGGGCAGCGTGTTGCGGACGCCGAGGCTGGAGCGCACCTCCACCTGGATGGTGTGGCCGAGCGCCGCCGCGGCCTTGCGCAGCGCTTCGGCGGCCAGGACGGCCTGGGTGCTGAGATCGCCCGCCGCGATCACGGCCAGCATGTTCGCCATGGTTTCCTCCCGAGCGGTCGCCCGCTCCCCGTTCATTAAAGCGTTGATATCTCGACCTGTCCGGCCAGCGCGCGGACCGCGTCCGCCCCGGGCAGGTTGGGTCCGAAGCAGCCGAGCTTCGCCGTGGCGAAGGCCACGGACAGGCGGGCGACGCCCTCCAGCGGCGCGTCCGCGCCGAAGGCGGCGATCAGCCCCGCCACCATGGCGTCGCCGGCCCCCACCGTGCTCAGCGCGTTGACCGCCGGCAGCCGGGCGTGCAGCGCCGGGCCGTCGGCCACGAACAGCGCGCCGTCCGCCCCCAGAGAGACCACCACGACCGCCACGCCGTTCCGGTGAAGGCCGCGCGCCGCCTCCAGCAGGTCGGCGGTGGCGGGCAGGGGGGCGCCGGCCCAGGCTTCCAGCTCGTGCCGGTTCGGCTTGATGCAGAAGGGCAGGTCCGGGGCGGCCAGCGCCGCCGCCAGCGGCGGGCCGCTGCTGTCCAGCACCACGCGGGCGCCCTGGGCGCGCAGGTCCGCCGTCAGCGTCGCGTAGCTGTCCGCCGGCAGTCCGTCCGGCAGGCTTCCGGCCAGCAGGACCGGCGTGCCGGGCAGGACCAGCTCGCGCAGGGTGCGGCGGACGCGATCGAGCGCGTCGGCGTCGGCGGTCAGGCCGGGCAGGTTGAGGTCGGTGGTGTCGGCGGCGGCGAGGTCGGCGATCTTGACGTTGACGCGCGTCTCGCCGGGCAGCCGGACGAAGCGGTCGGCGATGCCCTTGGCGGCGAACAGCGCCTCGAAGGCGGCGGCGTTGCCGCTGCCCAGCAGGCCGGTGGCGACGACGGGCGTGCCCCAGTCGGCGAGGCAGCTCGCCACGTTCACGCCCTTGCCCCCGGCGTTGCGCCGCACGGCGCTGGCCCGGTGGACATGGCCGGGGCGCAGCGTCTCCACCGTGATGGTCTGGTCGATGGCCGGGTTCAGCGTGACCGTGACCACGGGCCGGATGTCCTCTTCGCGCGTGCTCATGCAGCACCTCCGTCGAGCGCGCGCACCGCGTCGGCGGTCTCGCAGTCCAGCGCCCGTTGCGCGGCGTCCTTCAGGGCGGACAGGTCGCTGCCGCGCAGCCGGTCCTTCACCGCGGGAATGTCACGCGGCGTCATCGACAGCTCGCGCACGCCGAGCCCGGTCAGCAGGGCGGCGCCGAAGGGATCGCCGGCGATGCCGCCGCAGACGCCGACCCAGCGGCCGTGCCGCTCCGCCCCCTCCACCGTCAGGCGGATCAGCCGCAGGACGGCGGGGTGCAGGCTGTCGGCCTCCGCCGCCAGTTCGGGGTGCTGGCGGTCGATGGCCAGCGCGTACTGCGTCAGGTCGTTGGTGCCGATGGAGAAGAAATCGACATGGCGGGCCAGGACGTCGGCCTGGATGGCCGCCGCCGGCACCTCGACCATGATGCCCAGCGGCACGGCGGGGGCGTCCAGCTCCGCCCGGATGCGCTCGCAGGCGGCGCGCAGGGCCTGCACCTCGCCCAGCGCCGTGATCATCGGGAACATGATCGACAGGGCCCCGCCGTCCTTGGCCCCGCCGTCCTTGGCGGCGCGGTAGAGGGCGCGGAGCTGCGTCTCCAGAAGCTCGGGCCTGCGCAGCAGCAGGCGGGCGCCGCGCACGCCGAGGAAGGGATTCTCCTCATGGGGAAGCTGGAGGTGCGGCACCTGCTTGTCGCCGCCGATGTCCAACGCGCGGACGATCAGCGGGCGGCCCTCCAGGGCGGTCAGCATGCCGCGGTAGGTCTCGTACTGCTCGTCCTCGCCGGGGGCGTCGCCGCGCTCCAGGAACAGGAACTCGGTGCGCATCAGCCCGACGCTCTCCGCCCCCTGCGACAGAGCGACCGCCACCTGATCGGGGCGGTTGACGTTGGCGCCGATCTCCACCTCGTGGCCGTCGCGGGTGCGGGCAGGCAGGCCGCGCCGGGCCTCCTCCTCGGCCTTGCGGGCCTCCTCCCGCGCGATCCAGGCGCGGGCGTCGGCAATGTCGGCCGCGGCGGGGGACAGATGCAGGCGCCCGCTCTGCCCATCGAGGATGGCCGGTGTGCCGTTCGCCAGTTCCATCAGCGCCGCGCCGCCCGCCACCATGGCCGGCAGGCCCAGAGTGCGCGCCAGGATCGCGGTGTGGGAGGTCGGGCCGCCCTGCGCCGTCGCCAGCCCGATCACCCGCGCCATGTCCAGAGCCGCCGTGTCGGAGGGCGACAGATCCTCGGCGATCAGGATGCAGGGGGTGTCCGGCAGGTCCGGCGCGCCGCCGGTGCGCAGCGCCGGGTCGATCCGCGCCAGCACGCGCTGGCCGACGTCGCGCAGGTCGGCGGCGCGGGCCGCCAGCACCGGGTTGTCGAGGGCGGCCAGCCCGGCGGCGGTGCGCTCCACCGCCTGATGCCAGGACCAGGCGACGCCGTGCCCCTCGACCATGAGCTGGCAGGCCAGCGTCACGAGGTCGGTGTCGTTCAGGATCTCCGCCTGGGCGGCGAAGATCGCCGCCTCCGATGGCCCGAGCCGCCGGGCGGTGTCGTCGGCCAGCGCCTTCAGATTTTGGCGGGTCAGGCTCAGCGCCTCGTGCAGGCGGTCGCCGCCCTCGATCAGCGGGACCGGCTCGTCGGGCACCGACACCGCGGCGCGCGGCAGCACATGCACCGGCCCGATGGCGAGGCCGGGGCTGGCGGCGATTCCCGGCACGGCGGGCAACGGGTTCGGCGGCGTCCAGCCGCGCACGGGGGCGCGGGCCTTCTGCGCCGCAGCGGCGGCGTCCGCCTTCTCGCGCGCGGTCAGGCGGGTGATGGTCGCCTTCATGCGGGCCAGCGCCGCCACGGCGTCGTCGCCCTCCGCCGAGACGACCACGCTGTCGCCGGCGCGCAGGCCGAGCTGGAGCAGCGCCACCAGCGCCTTGGCGTCGGCCACCAGATCGCCGTGGCGGACCTGGATGCGGGCGGCCGACGCGCGCGCCGTCTCCACCCAGGCGGTGGCCGGGCGGGCGTGCAGGCCGGTGGGGTAGTCGACCACCCAGTCGAACCGCTCCGCCAGATCGCCGCCCGGCGTGGCCGGGGCGGCAACGGGCGCATCCTCGCCGAGGGCGGCGGCGAGGGCGGCGGGGTCGGTGACGGTGAACAGGGCGGTCAGCCGCGCCTCGTCCTGCATCAGCCGGGTCAGCCGACGCAGCACGGCGATGTGGGCGTCGGACTGGGCGGCGATGGCGACCACCAGATGGGCCGTCTGGCCGGGATTCCATGCGATGCCGCCCGGCACCTGGAGGACGGCGATGCCGCTGCGGCGGACCATGCCGCGATCCTCCACCATGCCGTGGGGGATGGCGACGCCATGGCCGAGGAAGGTGTTCGCCACGGCTTCCCGGCGCAGCATGCTGGCGGCGTAGGCCGAATCGATGCAGCCGGCGGCGATCAGGAGCTGGGCGGCCTCGCGGATCGCCTCCTCCTTGCCGGCGGGACTGGCGCTCAGCCGCAGCAGCTCGGGCCGCAGCAGATCGGTGGGCATGATGGCGGTGTTGGCGTCGGGGGCCATGGCGGGTCCGTCTCCTCCGTTCGGTGTGGCGCCGGGCGTTCTTGAGTGTCGTCCTTGCAGCGCTGTTATTGAAAACGATTACATCGGGCTCTGTCAACGGAGTTTGCATTGAATCCGCGGACTCCTTCGGGCACACTGTGCCGTATGGGGCGGTTAAACGGCCCTAAGGGATGGAAACGATTTCAAAAACAGTTTCAAGCCGGATCGGTGGCCGCATCATCATGAGCGACAGCGTCAAAGCCATCAGCATCAAGGCCATCGGTATCAAGGACGTCGCGCGCGAGGCCGGCGTCTCGGTCGCCACGGTGTCGCGGGTGCTGAGCAACGGCCCGGTCAGCGACGCGCTGCGCGCGCGGGTGGAGGACGCGGTGCGGACCACCGGCTACCGCCCGAACCTGTCGGCGCGGCGGCTGCGCTCGCAGCATTCACAGACCATCGGGCTGATCGTCTCGGACATCCGCAACCCCTTCTTCACCGCGGTCAGCCGCGCGGTGGAGGACGCCGCCTTCCAGGCCGGCATGCGGGTGATCCTGTGCAACACCGACGAGAACCCGGAGCGGGAGGCCATGTACCTGCGGCTGATGCAGGAGGAGCGGGTGACCGGCCTGATCTTCGCGCCGACCCGCGCGACGCTGGCCCAGCTCGACCGGGCCGACCTCGATTTCCCGGTGGTGCTGATCGACCGCAGCGCGCCCGCCGGGCGGTTCGATTCGGTGGTGCTGGACAACCCGCAGGCCGCCGCCCTTCTGGTCGATCATCTGCATGGACAGGGCTACCGCCGCATCGCCGGCCTGTTCGGCAACACCAGCACCACGGCGGTGGAGCGCCACGCCGGTTATCAGGCGGCGCTGGCCGCCCACGGCCTGCACGCGGAGGCCCGCTTCGTCCCGCCGACCGCCGAGGCGGCGGAGACGGAGATCGCCCGCTGGCTGGCGGAGGCCTGGCGCTCCGGCGCCATGCCGGACGCGGTGATGGTCAGCAACAGCCTGCTGCTGATGGGGGTGGTCAAGGCGACGCGGACGCTGGGGCTGGCGATCCCCGGCGATCTGGCGGTGGCCGGCTTCGACAACGAGGCCTGGACGGAGCTGGTCGGCCCCGGCCTGACGGTGATCGAACAGCCGGTCCATGAGATCGGGCGCGCGGCGATGACTCTGCTGTTCGAGCGGCTCGACGACCCGGAGCGGGCGACGCGCAAGGTGGTGCTGTCGGGGACCTGCGTGGCGCGGGGGTCGACGGGTGAGGTGGGGTGAGGTGGGAGTGGTTGCGGCGGTGCCCCCCCTCCCGACCTCCCCCCGCTCCGCAGGGGGAGGAGAAAAAGCCCTCCCCTGCAAAGCGGGGGAGGGTTGGGTGGGGGTTCGATGAAACCACTTACCCCGACCGCTTTTACCCCCGCTTCCTCCGCCCCGGCGCCCGCGCCGGTTCCGGCACCGGGGCCAGCATCCCGGCGCTGACGAAGCTGCTGATCTCCGTGATGATCTCGTCCGGGTCACCGGGGTTGCAGATGCCCGGCGCCAGCTCTTCCAGCCGGTGGGTGTCGGAGAAGGCGTAGAGATAGGCGCCGATCATCAGCGTCATCCGCCAGTAGACGTCCCGCTCCGACAGATGCGGCAGCGCCTCCTTCAGCGCGGCGGCGAAGATGCGGGTCGAGGCGTCGTAGGCCTCGTTGCGCAGCTTGTAGGAAATCTCCGGCGGCTCGGTGTGCAGCCGGGCCTGAAGCCGCATGAAGGTGCGGCCCCCCTCCGTCTCGCGCATGGCGAGCGCCGGCATCAGGAAGGCGTAGACGATGTCGCGCACCGGCGGCGGCGCGGGGCCGCGGCGCAGCGCCTCCAGCCGTTCCATACGCTCGTCGGCGATCTTCCGGCCGCGGCGCAGGAAGACCTCCTCGAACAGCCCGTGCTTGGACCCGAAATAGTAGCTGATGAGGGCCTGGGTCACCTCGGCCCGGTCGGCGACGTTGCGCAGGCTGGTGCCGGCGTAGCCGAGGTTGGCGAACTCCAGCTCCGCCGCGTCCAGGATCTGGTCGCGCACGTTGCTGGTGCCCTCCGGACGGCCCGGCCCGGCGCGGCGGCCGCGCGCGGGCCGGCCCCGCGCGGTGCTGCTCTCCGGCGCGGTGTCGGCGACGGGCGCGCTGTCCTGGACTTTGCTCATCGGTCGGCTCATTTCACTCCCGGCGGCACTCTTCGGATGGAAAGTCTAACATGGTGCAACGCCTGATCCTCTTTTCAACCCCGACCGCGTCTCACAAGGCGAGAATGCGCTCCGCCGGAACCACGTCGCCGTATTTCTGGCCGATGTCGAACAGGTTGGCCTCGTGCGGCGCCAGGGCGCGGTCGCCCACGCAATCGGCCATGACGACCGGGCGGAAGCCGTGGCACATGGCGTCCACCACGCTGGCCCGCACGCAGCCGCTCGTCGTCGCTCCGGCGATCAAAAGAGTCTCGACGCCGCGCTGTGTCAACCACGGCGCCAGCCCGGTCCCGAAAAAGGCCGACGGAACCGTCTTGCGCACCACCAGCTCCCCCGGCACCGGAGTCAGCTCCGGCACGATGGCGCTGATGGCGGCGTGCTCGGTCAGGGTCTGCATGCCCGGCACCTTGATGGAGAAGACGTTCCCGTCCGATCCGTCGTCGGCGTAGACGATCCGGCTGTGGGCGACGAACCAGCCGCGCTGCCGGGCCTTCTCCAGCACCTGCGCCGTGCGGGCGATGGCTGGCGCGATGTTGCCGCCGCCGAACACCGCCGGGTCGGCGAAGCCGTTGACAAAATCGACGATCAGCAGACCGATCCGGCCCTGGATGCCCAGCGCTTGGCCGAAGCCCTGCCGCTCGTAGACGGCCTGTTCCGAAACACTCATGCCAGTTCCTTTCCGGCCAGCAGCTTGCCCTCACGGACGACCGCGCGCCCGTCCAGGCTGACGGTGCAGTTCCGCATGGGGATGTCGATGTGGCAGGCGGTGGTGCGCGACCCGCCCGCCTCGTTGTTGGGGCCGAGCGAGAAGAGGAAGTTCCCGGCGAAGGCCCGCGCGTCCATGCCCAGCGTCTGCTCGCGGTCGTAGAGGCCGAGCGTCGACCAGCGCGCCCGCTTCTGCGTGCCCCAGCCGATGTGGGAGATGGCGTAGGCCTCCGGGTCGGCGAAGGCGTCCATGTAGTCGTTCAGCAGGTCGGCGTCCAAACCGCCGGTGATGGCGGTGACGTAGCCCTTCTCCACCGTCATCTCGATCGGCGAGGTCAGGTAGGACTTCATCGGCAGGAGGATGTCGCCCTTGTCGAGCACGATCCGCCCGCTCGCCTGCCCCTCGTTGGGGAAGGTGAAACCGAAGCCGCTCGGCCAGTGGTCCCATCGCCCCGGCTCGTCGACGAAGCCGTATTCCTGCACCGTGGGAAACTCGCCGATGGGCAGGCGCAGGTCGGTGCCGGCCCGCGAGGTGACATGCATCTCCTTCGCCGCCTTCAGCAGCGCGGTCGCCTCGCCGACGGTCGCCTTGTCCTCCAAGCTGGGCAGCAGGCGGACGAGCACCTCCGGCGGTTCGACGGCAAGCAGGATCTTGGTGCCGCTTTCCAGAATCTCCATCTGTTCCGGCGAGAAGAGGAGGGTCATCAGGTCCAGCACCAGATCGCTTTCCTTCAGCGCGGCCATGGCGGCGCGGTTTCCGGTCAGCGGGGTGGTGCCGAGATAGGCGAGGCTGTCGCGGCTGTGGGCGTGCTCCGCGTTCACCGGCGGCAGGTCCAGCCGGTTGACCCGCGCGCCCAGGTTCGAGGCGGCGATCAGGGCGGTGCGCAGGGTCTGCGGGTGGGTGCCGTCGCTGGTCAGGACGGTGACCACCTCCTGCGGCTTCAGCTTCGACAGGGTCAGAACATGGGTCCAGGCGCGGACCATATCGGCGTCACTGACGGGCATGATGCGTGTCCCTTTCCGGATGGGCGGTCAGACGGCGGTGCCGAGGAAGGTGCCGAAGGCACGGTAGAAGCCCTCTTCGTCGTCCCAGGGGATCATGTGGCCGGCCCCCTCGACGCGGGTGACGGCCAGCTCGGGCTGGAGCCGGCGGATTTCCGCCTCCTCCTCCGGCCGGATCACGTCGCCGCGCCCGGCGGCGATCAGCAGGGCCGGGCAGGGGATGCGCGGGAAATCCGCGTGGATGTCGTCGGTCTGGAAGTCGTTGAAGGCGGTGACGATGGCCCGCTCGTCGCAGGTGTGCAGCCATTCGGCGCGCAGGCGGAGCTGCGCGTCGGTCCAGGTCGGGCAGAAGGGCCGCATCGCCTCCAGGTCCGCGCCCTCGCGCATCAGGCGGATGGAGTCCACGTACCAGGGCAGCTGCGCCGGGTAGGGGCGGCGGCCCGGCCCGGAGACCGGCGGATCGACCATGACCAGCCGCGCCGGGGCGGCGCCATGGCGGCTGACCGCGCGCAGGCCGATGCGCGCGCCCATGGAATGGCCGACCAGCGCATAGTCGCGCAGGCCCAGTGCTTCGGCGAAGGCCGTCACGTCGGCGGCCATGGCGTCCAGCCCGTAGTCGAGCGCGTCCGACGCCTCCGACAGGCCGCGCCCGCGCACGTCGAGCACGTAGGTGTCGAAGTTGCGCCCGAAGCGCTCCGCCACGAAGCCCCAGGTGACGGCGGGGCTGGTGATGCCCGGAACGATGACGACGGGACGCCCCTCGCCGCCGTAGCGCAGGTAATGCTGGCGGATTCCGTTGCCGCGGACGTTCGCGCCGTAGCGGTGGGTGCTGCTGGTCATGGCATAACCCCCACTCAGTAGGCGCCGGAGAGCAGGGCGCCGGCCCCCGGAACGCGCGTCGGCAGGCCCAGCGCCTTCAGCTTGGCGTAGGTGGTGGCGACGGCGGCGCTCAGCACCGGCTTGCCGGTCATCGCCTCGACTTGCGCGATGGCAGGCAGCGACGGCATCTGGACGCAGGCCGACAGCACCACGGCGTCCACACCGGCGGTGTCCATGCTTGCGACGATCGCCGGCAGACGGGACGGGTCGTGGCGCCCGACCTCCAGATTGTCGGGGATCTCCAGCGCGCGCCAGTCGGCGACCTGCACGCCCTCATGCTCGATGTAATCGACGACGAGCTGGGCCAGCGGCTTCATGTAGGGGGCGACCAGCGCGATCTTCTTGGCGCCCACCACATGCAGCGCGTCGACGAGCGCGCCGGCGCTGGTGATGACCGGGGCCGTCCCGCCATTCTCCGCGGTCCGCCCGTGCAGCCGCTCCTGCGAGACGCGGTGGTAGCCCTTGCCCATGCTCATGATGGCGACGAGGCAGGCGTAGCCCAGCACGTCGACGCGGGCGTCCGACAGCTCCAGCGCGCAGCGGTCGGACTCGGCGTCCATGGCGGCGAGTTCTTCCTTCTTGACCGTCTTCATGCGCATGCGGCTGGAATGGAAGGTGAAGCGGGTGCCGTGCGCCAGCGCGTGGGCGGTCAGCATCGCCGGGATTTCCGTCTCCATGGTCGTGTTGGAGCTGGGGACGATCTGGCCGATGCGATAGGTCTTGTTGGTCATGGTCGGTCCTTGAGGAAGTCTTCTGGCGGCTGGCCCCCACCCCGGCCCTCCCCCGCTTCGCAGGGGAGGGAGTTTTGTCCCCTCCCCTGCGTTAGCGGGGGAGGGTTAGGGTGGGGGCCAGCGACGTCCGCTCACGCCACGAGGCGCGGCTTGTCGGAGAGGTTCGGGCGGAAGGCGCGGGCGTCGTACTGGTAGACCCAGTTGGCCTGGATGCCGGTGGCCTGCGGGTTGAACAGGCCGCGCAGCCAGTACATGAAGTCGCGCTTCGCCTGGGCCAGCGGGGAGGGCAGGTGGTAGGTCCGCCCACGCTCCCGCGCCTCCAGCTGGACGCGGCTGGTGCGGGGAAGCCGCTCCGCCTCGTAATCGCGCAGCGCCGAGGCCACGTCGCTGCCGTGCCCCTTCAGGGATTCGGCCAGCACATAGGCGTCCTCGATCGCCATGGCCGCCCCCTGCGAGAGGAAGGGCAGCATGGGGTGTGCTGCGTCGCCCATCAGCGTAATGCGGCCCTTCGACCAGCTCGTCATCGGGTCGCGGTCGAACAGGCCCCATTTGTAGACCTGATCCACCTTGCTGAAGAGTGTCTCCACGTTGCGGTGCCAGCCGCGGAAAGCGCCGAGCATCTCCTCCTTGCTGCTGGGAGCGTTCCAGGACTCCTCCACCCACTCCTTGGTTTCGGCGACCGCCACGATGTTCACGGCCTTGCCGCCGCGCACGTAGTAGGTCACGACGTGGCTGTGCGGCCCGAACCAGAAGGAAGCGTCGGGGCTGACGTAGTCCACCACCCCGCCGGTCGGCACCACGGCGCGGTAGCACATGTGGCCGGTGAAGCGCGGCGCCTCCGGCCCGAACAGGGCGGAGCGCACGACGGAGCGCACGCCGTCGGCGCCGACGATCAGGTCGGCCTCGAACTCGCTGCCGTCGCTGAAGCTGGCGACCGCCGTGGTCTTGTCCTGGCGCACGCCGGTGCAGCCAACCCCGAAATTGGCGACGCTCTCCGGGACCAGCGAGGCCAGGATGGCGTGCAGGTCGGCCCGGTGGATGTGGATGAAGGGCGCGTCGTAGAGCACCGGGCAGGTCTCGATCAGCGGCGTGCGGAAGCTCTCCCGCCCGCTGCGCCAGTTGCGCCCGACCAGCGACTGCGGCAGGAAGCCGGCGGCCAGCATCTTGTCCAGAAGCCCCAGCGACTTGATGACCTTCACCGCGTTCGGCGTCATCTGGATGCCGGCGCCGATCTCGCCGAAGCCCGGCGCCCGCTCGAACAGGCGGACCTCGAAGCCGCGCTGGAGCAGGCTGCCGGCCAGCGCGACGCCGCCGATGCCGCCGCCGACGATGCCAATTCGCATGTTGGTTCGCACTCTTGCCTCCTGAAGGACGGCGACCGAGAATTGTTCGGTCGTTCGTTTAATTATTTGTGACACGGCCTTTCGCCGTCGCTTGCGGCCGTCAGCCGCCCAGATAGGCGCGCAGCAGGTCGGGGTCGCCGCGCAGCTCCGCCGAGGGGCGGCTGGCGGTGATGCGGCCGGTCTTGACCACATAGGCCCGGCTGGCGGCGCCCAGCGCGTTGTGGATGTTCTGCTCGACCAGCAGCACGGTGACGCCGTGGGCGTTGACGGAGCGCACCACGTCGAACACCTCGTCGGCCATCTTCGGGCTGAGGCCGAGGCTGGGCTCGTCCAGCATCAGCAGCCGCGGCTCCGACATCAGCGCGCGGGCGATGGCGAGCATCTGCTGCTCGCCGCCGCTGAGCGTGCCGGCCATCTGGCGCGACCGCTCGCGCAGGCGGGGGAAGCGGTGGAAGGCCATGCCGATGCGCCGCTGCACCTCCTCGCGCGAGCGGCAGAGATAGGCGCCGAGCGCGATGTTCTCCTGCACCGTCATGTTCGGCCAGACGTGCCGTTCCTCCGGGCAGTGGGCGATGCCGGCGGCGACGATGCGGTCGGCGGGCAGGTTCGCGATCGACTTGCCGTTCCAGACGATGGTGCCGGAGCGCGCCTTCAGCAGGCCGGAAATGGCCCGCAGGATGGTGCTCTTGCCCGCACCGTTGGCGCCGATCAGGGCCACCGTCTCGCCGGCCCGCACGTCCAGTGACACGCCGTGCAGCGCGGCGGTGGAGCCGTAGGCGACGTGCAAGCCTTCCACGGCGAGGACCGGCGCGTCGGCGGCCTGCGCGATGGCGGAGGGGGAGGGGGATTCGGAGAGCAGCGTCATGCGGCGGCCTTTCCGAGATAGGCTTCGGCGACCTGCCGGTTTTCAATGATCTCGGCCGGCCGGCCCTCGGCCAGCTTGCGGCCGAAGTTGAGGACGACGATCCGGTCGGACACCGACATGACCAGATCCATGTTGTGCTCCACGATCAGCAGCGCGTCGATGCTGCGCCCGATCAGCGTCTTCAGCACGGCGCCGAAGGTCCCGGCCTCGTGGCTGTTCAGCCCGGCGGCGGGCTCGTCGAGCATCAGCAGGCTGGGCTTGGCGGCCAGCGCCACCGCGACCTCCAGCAGGCGCAGCTCGCCGCAGGACAGCAGATGCGCCGGGGCGTTCATGCGCTGGGCCAAACCCATCGTCTCGACGATGGCCGCGGCGCTCTCCCGCGCCTCGCGCTCGGCGCGGCGCACCGCCTCGCCGGGAAAGAAGGTGGCGAGAAGGGATTGCCGGCTCGCCATGTAATGGCCGGTCAGCACGTTCTCGAAGACCGTCAGCCGCTTCATGACGTTGGTCTTCTGGAAGCTGCGGACGAGGCCGAGCCGGGCGATGGCGTGGGGCTTGCGGTTGGTGATGTCCTGCCCCTTGAAGCGCACCCGCCCGTTGCTCGGCGCGTAGAAGCCGGTCAGCATGTTGAAGCAGGTCGTCTTGCCGGCGCCGTTGGGGCCGATCAGGCCGACGATCTCGCCGGGCTCGATGTGGAAGCTGAAGTCCTTCACCGCGGTGATGCCGCCGAAGGTCATGGTCAGGTCGTCGGCGCGCAGCAGCGGCTGCCGGTCAATGGCCGGTTCGGCGGTCGGCTCGGTGGTCGCCGTCATACGGTGCGCTCCTTCGCGGCGTTGAGGGTCGGCTTGGCGGCCTGCTGCTCGCGGCGCAGGGCGATGAAGCCCATCAGGCCGTTGGGCAGGAACAGGACGATGGCCATGACGATCAGCCCGAACAGGGTGAGGCGGAGTTCCTGCACCTCGCGCAGGTATTCCTCCAGCACCGTCACGATCACAGCACCGGCCAGCGGGCCGATCAGCGTGCCCTTGCCGCCCAGCAGCACCATGATGATCATCGTCGCCATGAAGGCGAAGCGGAACACCTCCGGCCCGACGAAGGAGATGTAGTGGGCGTAGAAGCCCCCGGCCAAGCCGGCCAGGAAGGCGCCCAGGACGAAGGCCTGCATGGCCGTGCCGAAGGGATCGACGCCGATGGACTGCGCGACGTAGCGGTTCTCGCGCACCGCCACCGCCGCCCGCCCGGCGTTGGAATAGACGAAGCGGTAGGAGAGGTAGAGCGCCACCGCCGCGATGCCCAGCACGATCAGGAAAAAGCCGGCCTTGTCGGTGACGGCCACGTTTCCGAAGAGAGTCTGGCCGACGCCCGCCAAACCCATCGGGCCGTTGGTCACCGCGATCCAGTTGTTGGCGACGATGCGCAGCACCTCGGCGAAGGACAGGGTGACGATGACGAAGTAAGGGCCTTGCAGCCGCAGCGTGATCGCCCCGATGGCGAAGCCGAAGACGGCGGACACCAGGCCGGCCAGCGGGATCGTCATCCACATCGGCATCCCCGCCTGGGTGGACAGCAGCGCCGCCGTGTAGGCGCCGGTGCCGAGGAAGGCGGTGTGGCCCAGCGAGAATTCGCCGACATAGCCGACCACCAGATTGAGGCTGCTCGCCAGCACCGCGTAGAACAGCGCCATGATAGCGAGGTGCAGGATGTACTGGTCCGTCACCGCGAAGGGCAGAAGCGCCGCCCCGGCCAGAAGGGCCAGCAGGATGTTGCGTTCCAGGGTCATGTCAGGCCCTTTCCGTGCGGATCGAGAACAGGCCCTGGGGCCGGAACAGCAGGATCAGGATGACCAGGACGAAGCCGATCACGTCCACCATGCCCATGGAGACGTAGCCGCCCCACATCGCCTCGGCGACGCCCAGCAGCAGGCCCCCGGCGATGGCACCCGCGAAGCTGCCCATCCCGCCGAGGATCACCACGACGAAGCTCTTCAGGCTGATGAGCCCGCCGACCGACGCCTGGGCGGAGTAGATGGAGGCCAGCAGCATCCCCGACAGGGCGGCCAGCGTGCAGCCCAGCGCGAAGGTGGCGGCATAGACGTGGCCGGTGCGGATGCCGGCCAGGCTGGCCGCCATCGGGTCCTGGAAGGTGGCGCGCATCGCCGCCCCCAGCCGGGTCCGGCGGATCAGCAGATGGGCGCCGACGATCAGCGCGATGCCCACCGCCACGGCCAGCAGGCGCAGCTTGGTCACCGCGATCGGGCCGAAGAACAGCGGCCCTTCGGCCACCGCGCCGGCCACCTTCATGGGCGCCGGGCCGACCAGCAGGAGCGTGCCGTTGACCAGGAAGATCGACAGGCCGATGGTCAGCAGGATGCCCGGCTCCTCACCCTGGCCGCGCACCCGCTCGATCAGGAAACGGTCGACCAGCCAGCCGACGGCGGCCATGAAGGCGGCGACCACGATCAGGCCGCTGAAGAAATCGAGACCCAGGTAATTGGTGACGAACCAGCCGCTGACCCCGCCCAGCATGTAGAACTCGCCATGGGCGAAGTTGACCACGCGCATCAGGCCGAAGATCAGCGTCAGACCGAGGGCGGAGAGCGCGTAGAACACGCCCATCACCAGCCCGTTGGCCAGGAACTGCGGAAAGAGATCCATGACGTTCTCACAAAAGCAGGCCCGCACAAACGGTGCGTTGGATCGGTGCGCGCCGCGGGGACGGTGCCGTCACGGCAGCCCCGCGGCGCGTCCGCCGGTCAGTGCGGCGCGTCCACCGGGGTGGAGGCGATCACCTTCGGTTCGCCCTTCTCGATCCGCACCAGCACCGCGTCGAAGCCGTAGGCCTGGCCCTTGTCGGTGAACTTGTAGACGCCGTTCGGCGCCTCGTAGCTGGTCTTGGCGAGCGCTGCCCGGATGGCCTCGGCGTCGGTGCCGCCGGCTCGCGCGATGGCCTGCCCGGCGATGTTCAGCGCGTTGTAGCCGGCGGCGCCGTACTTGCCGGGCTTGATGCCGTACTTCGCCTGATATTTCTGGACGAAGGTCTGGTTGCGCGGGGTGTCCATGCTGGAGGCGTAGGGGACGGCGGCGTGGATGCCTTCCGCGGCCTCGCCGGTCAGGTTGATGAAGTCGGCGGTGGCCCAGGAGCCGACGCCGAACACCTTGGTGTCCAGCCCCATCTCGCGGATCTGCTTGACCAGGATGGAACCGTCCTGCGTCTCCGCGGCGACGAACACGCCGTCCGGCTTGGCGGCGCGCAGCTTGGTCAGCAGCGTGAAGAAGTCGGTGGCGCCGTGGTCGAAATACTCGGTCAGCACCGTCTTGACGCCCAGCGCCGTCAGGTCGCGGGAGAATTCCTCAACCCCGCCGCGGCCCCAGTCGTCGTTGACGCCGATGTAGGCGACCTTGGTCAGCTTCAGGTCGTTGGCGAGGATCTTGGCGAAGGCTTCCGCCATCAGCGCGTCCGTCTCGGCGGCGCGGAAGAAATAGGGGTTGCCCTGTTCCGTCAGGCTGGCCTTCGACGACACGCCGGTGATCAGCGGCAGCTTGTACTTCTGGGCCACTGGCATGATCGCCGCGGTGGCGGAGCTGCAGAAGGCGCCGACCAGCGTGACGACCTTGTCCTTCTGCACCAGCTTTTCGACGGCGTTGACCGAGTTGGCCGGGGTGCACTGGCCGTCCTCGACGATCAGTTCGATCTTCTTGCCGAGGACGCCCCCCGCGGCGTTCATCTCCTCGACGGCGAGCCGGGCGCCTTCCACCACGGACTTGCCGTTGTAGGCGACCGATCCGGTCAGCGGCTGGACCAGCCCGATCCTGACCGTGTCCTGCGCCTGCGCCGGAACCGACGCGGCGATGCCGGTCAACAGCAGGCCGCCCAGTACCACGTTTCTCATCTCTCCCTCCGCGTTCGACGGTGATGTCGCGATGACGGCGAATGACGATTCCCTGTCGGCGCCCCGCCGCTCTCGGCGTGGGCGCGTCGGCCCGTTGCGGGAACGCGTGCCGTCCGATGCGGCAACCGTTCCCGTGTTTTATTATACGGCCAATTAATTATCCAGGGATGCTAACGGTCGCGTCGCGGCGCTGTCAATCGCTTTTCCGACGAAGACGGTTGGGGATTTTTCCGGCTGTGCTTTGGCGCCGTGTTCGGCGCGCTCCTCAGCGGAGCGCGTCGAGCGTGTCGGCGTTGGGGCAGAGCAGCGCGTGCTCCGGCTGCGTGCAGCCCTCGGCCAACAGATGGCGGCAGGTGCGGGCGCTGCGGCAGAGCGCGCAGACGCGCTGCAGGTCGTTCAACAGGTCGGGGCGGTCCTGTTCCACCACCGCGCCGTTGACGCCGTGCAGAGCCATCGCGGCGGGGAGAAGTGCGGTGACATGGCCGGCGCGCAGCACGGCCGGGGCGGTCAGGTCGGTCAGGCCGGCGTCGGCCAGCACGCGGTCGCGGTCGTGCGGCGCCAGTGCCTGGAGCGCGTCCAGGGACCGCGCGCCGCGCCAGCCGCGCAGGAGTTTCGCGCACAGGCCCTCATGCGGCGCGGGGGCGGGGGTGGTCATGGGAGTCTCCGAAGCGGGTTATTAATCGTTCGATTAATATTCGCCATCGGAGTGCCCGGCGCCTTGATGTGGATCAGCCGCGCCCAGCTTTTGTCACGGGGACGGCCGCGTTCCGACGCAGCGCACGGCGTAGCGCCGGAAGCCGAAGCCGGACTCGCCCTCGCACCGCTCGACCACGAAGGCCGCGCGCCGTGTGACGACGCGGCTTCCCGTGGCGAGCGGGGTGTCGTGCGCCAGTTCCAGCATCATTTGCTGCTGGCGCCGCGGGTGCGACAGCAGCAGGGCGCGGGCCTTGCCCAGCCGCCGCCCCTCGGCGTCGCGGCAGCGGGCCGGAACCTCGAACATCCAGAAGGCGAGCGCGGCTTCGGACATGGGCGGAGTCCTCGTGGGGTGGAGAGGTGTTCGGGTGCCGACGGTGCCCCCACCCCGGCCCTCCCCCGCTTCGCAGGGGAGGGAGATTTCTGCGAAGCGGCGGCAGTCCCCTCCCCTGCGAGAGCGGGGGAGGGTTAGGGTGGGGGCACCGTTTCCTTTACGCCGCCACCGGAATCGGCTTCGGCAGCAGCGGGCTGTCCACCTCCTGCACCACGCCGTCGCGCAGCGAGAAGGCCGGGACGATCATCTCCGGCGCGGTCACCCGCTCGCCGCTGTTGTCGCTGAGCTGCCAGCGGCCCGCCTTGACCTCCAGCACCGCCACGTCGGCGGCCATGCCCGGTGTCAGCGCACCGATCTCGTCGGCCATGCCCAGCATGGCGGCGGGGTTGCTGGTCACCGTCTTCAGGACGTCGCCCAGCGCCATGCCGAGAGTCAGCAGCTCGGTCATCGCGTGGGTCAGGCTGAAGGGGGCGACGCCGTAGAAGGGGTTGGCCTCGCGGTCGCCGCCGGCGCCCGCCGTCGGAGCCTTCACGTTGTAGCCGTGCAGGTCGGCGCCCAGCGTGTAAGGCAGGATGCCCGCCGCCAGCGTCCGCCGCGCCATCTCGAAGCTGAAGTGAGAGCCGTGGCCGACGTCCACGGTCAGGCCGCGCTCCAGCGCCTTGTAAATGACCGGGTGCACCTCGCCGGTGCGGGTGGAGATGAAGCCGCCGGGGTGGCGGGTGAAGGGATGGGCCAGGATGTCGCGCGAATCCAGCAGCGGGACCAGCTCCTCCACCAGCATGTCGGGATCGACGGCTTCGCCGCCCTCGACCTCCGGCCAGAGCTGGCCGAGATGGACGTAGAGCGGCACGCCGATGCCGTCGGCGATGCGCTTGGCCTGCTTGATGACGTCGAGGCCCCAGCGCGAGGCGCCGCCGACCTCCGCGTGGGCCTTGATGCCCTTCACGATGTCGCGGTTCTCGCGCCCGACGCGGATGGTGGCGTCCACATCGACGCAATCCGGGCGGTAGAGCTGCGGGTAATAGTGGCCCTCCAGCCCGCCGACCAGATAGGCCGACAGGAAGCACAGCGTGCGCGAGCGCGCCGGCTCGGCGATGAAGCGGCGGAAGGCCGGCAAGGTCATCAGGCTCGGCCCGCCTTGATCGACCAGCGTCGACACGCCGGACCGCACACCCACCATGTCCGGGTTCAGCCCGAAGCGCCCGGTGACCTTTTCGAAGACGTGCGCGTGGGTGTCGATCAGGCCCGGCGTCACGAGCTTTCCGGAGACATCAAGGATGGTGTCGGCGGCATCGTCGGGCAGCCGTTCCGCCACCGCCGCGATGCGGCCCTTCGCGACCGCCAGATCGCCGACCAGATCCAGCCCGTTGGCCGGATCGAGAATCCGTCCGCCGCGGAGCACGAGGTCGAACGTGTGCGTCTCTGACATAACCCACCTTCTTGCGCTGATTTTTATCTGCCCGTCCTTTCAGCAAGCATCATGCCAGGGCGGGTCGGAGTCGCCGGGGCGCACAAAACTTCAGCATACTGACGAATGACCGTCCGTTGGGCATTTGGTGGTCAAAATACGCACAATACGGCATACCACGGCATGCGCCCGCCGCCCGTCGGTGCCCGATTTTCCGCAGTATGCTGATGATTCACGGCGCGGCGGCACGGCGTGGCACCCTGCCACCAATTTGTGCACGAACACAGAAGCCGAGGCGGAAATCAGGGGTTTCCAGGGGCTCCGGGGTCGGTCCTCCGTCGCCGCGCCGGGGCATGCACGGGCTCTTCACGAGCATTCTCATATCGTCAGTATACTGATGAATGCCCGCGCAGCAGGCAGAGGTTGCGCAGGAATGAAGCGGAAGGCCGGCCCGCTTGGAAGTCACGATTGTTTGTTGTTTCTCAAGAGGATGGCGACCGTTTTCCGGCAGCCGCGTGGCCCCTCCATCCATCCGCTTGCCCAACATTAGGGCGGTTTTCAGCCCTGGCGCCACGCCGCGCCCGTCCTCCCGCCAAACCGAAATGCGCAGTGTTCTGCCGGTTGGCACGGCGTTCGCAAAGGGATGGGAAACCAACGGAAAAAGTCGGATATCCATAAAAATGAGAGGGTTTCTGCAGATGTGGCGGGGCATCCCGTGACCGGGCTGGGGATCGCGTCGGTGCCGCAGCTTCCCATCCTCGGCGGCGGGCTGCTGCTGGCCGGCGGTTTCGCCGGGCTGGCGGCCGGCATGATGGGGGTGGGCGGCGGCATCGTGATCGTGCCGGTGCTCTATCACCTGTTCACCGTGCTGGGCGTGGACGAGGCCGTGCGCATGCACGTCGCGGTCGGCACCTCGCTGGCCACCATCATCGCCACCTCGCTCACCTCCCTGCGCGCCCATCGGCGGCGCGGCGCCGTGGACGGCGACCTGCTGCGCGCCTGGGGGCCGGCGATCTTCCTCGGCGTGCTGGCGGGAACGGCGGTGGCCGGCGTGGTGCGCGGCCCGGTGCTGACGGCGGTGTTCGCCGGGATGGCGGTCCTGGTCACGCTGCACATGCTGTTCGGCAAGCCCGAGTGGCGCATCGCCGACGGGCTGCCGAGCGGCGCGCCGCGCCAGGGGCTGGCCGGCGGCATCGGCATGATGTCGGCGATGATGGGCATCGGCGGCGGCACGCTCAGCGTCCCCATCCTGACCCTGTTCGGCTACCCGATCCACCGCGCGGTCGGCACGGCGGCGGCGCTGGGCTTCATCATTGGTGTGCCGGGAACGGTGGGCTTCGTGCTGACCGGCTGGAACGTGCCGGGCCGCCCGGATTTCAGCCTGGGCTACGTCAACCTGCTGGGGCTTGCGCTGATCCTGCCGGCCTCCATGGCGATGGCGCCGCTCGGCGCGCGGCTCGCCCACAGCCTCGACACCCGCGTCCTGCGCCGCGTCTTCGCCCTGTTCCTCGGGCTGACCGCGGTGCGGATGATCCACGGCCTTCTTCCCTGAGGTTCCCATGCTGAACACGCCGCGCAGCCGCCGGGGAATGGTCACCTCCCCGCATCATCTCGCCAGCCAGGCCGGCCTCCAGATCCTGCGCGACGGCGGCACCGCCGTCGAGGCGGCGGTTGCGGTCGCCGCGGCGCTGGCCGTCGTCTACCCGCACATGACCGGCATCGGCGGCGACGGCTTCTGGCTGATCGCCGAGCCGGGGCGCGACCCCGTCGCCATCGACGCCTGTGGCGGGGCGGGCAAGGCCGTCTCGCTCGACCTCTACCGGCGCCACGGCCACGCCACCGTGCCCTGGCGTGGGCCGCTGGCGGCCAACACGGTCGCCGGCACCATCGACGGCTGGCGCGAGGCGCTGGCGGTCAGCGCCGGCTGGGCCGAGCCGCTGCCGCTCGCCCGCATCCTGGAGGAGGCGATCGCCCATGCCGAGCAGGGCATCCCGGTCACCGTCAGCCAGGAAGGGCTGACCCGCCAGAAGCTGCACGAGCTGAAGGATGTCCCTGGCTTCAAGGACACCTTCCTGCCGGGCGGCGCCGTGCCGCTCGAAGGCTCGACGCTGAAGCAGCCGGCGCTCGCCGCCACGCTGCGCCGGCTGGCGGCGGAGGGGCTGGACAGCTTCTACCGCGGGCCGCTCGCCGCCTCCATCGCGGCGGATCTGCAGCGCGCCGGCGCGCCGGTGGACGCGGCGGATCTCGCGGCCCACGCGGCGCACTGCCGCCCGGCCCTGTCGGTCGGCGTGCGCGGGGCGCGGCTGTTCAACCACCCGCCGCCGACGCAGGGTCTGGCCTCGCTGATGATCCTCGCTTTGTTCGACCGGCTGGGGGTGACGGAGGGCGAAGGGTTCGACCACATCCACGGTCTGATCGAGGCGACCAAGCAGGCCTTCCTGGTCCGCGACCGCGAGGTCGGCGACCCGGCCTACATGGGACGTGAGGCGCAGAGCTTCCTCGACGACGCGGTGCTGGACGGGCTGGCGGCGAACATCGACCGCGCCCGCGCGCTGCCCTGGCCGCATGTCGCCAAGCCCGGCGACACGGTGTGGCTGGGCGTGATCGACGGGCAGGGCCGCGCCGTCAGCATGATCCAGAGCGTCTATTTCGAATTCGGCTCCGGCCTCGTCCTGCCGGAGACCGGCATCACCTGGCAGAACCGCGGCGCCTCCTTCCGTCTGGCGGAGGATGGCTGGAACGCGCTGGCGCCGGGGCGCAAGCCCTTCCACACGCTGAACCCGGCGATGGCCCGCTTCGACGACGGGCGCAGCATGGTCTACGGCACCATGGGCGGGGAGGGGCAGCCGCAGACGCAGGCCGCCGTCTTCTCCCGCTACGCGATGTTCGGGCAGGGCCTGCAGGCCGCCGTCACGGCGCCGCGTTGGCTGCTCGGCCGCACCTGGGGCGAGGACAGCGTGACGCTGAAGCTGGAAAGCCGCTTCGACCCCGCCCTGGTCGCCGCCCTGCGCGACGCCGGGCACGAGGTCGAGCTGCTCGATCCGTACACGAGCACCATGGGGCATGCGGGCGCCATCGTCCGCCATGCCGACGGAACGCTGGAGGGGGCGACCGATCCCCGCAGCGACGGCGCGGTCGCCGCCTGGTGAGTGCCACCGGGTGACCACCGCCAACTGACGGTTCAAATCAAAAAGAGGGGGCTAGACGACATGCGGACGATGAAGACCACGGCGTTGCTGCTGAGCGCCGCGCTGCTGGCGCCGGGCGTGGCCTTTGCGCAGGAGACGATCAAGATCGGCGTGACCCAGCCGCTGACCGGCGCGGTCGCCGCGTCAGGCAACTACGTCGCCAACGGCGCGCGGGTGGCGGAGGAGGTCGTGAACGCCAACGGCGGCGTTCTCGGCAAGAAGATCCAGCTGATCATCGAGGACAACAAGAGCAACCCGAAGGAGGCCGTCGCCTCCGCCGAGAAGCTGATCGTGCGCGACAAGGTCCCGGTGCTGATGGGCGCCTGGAGCTCCACCTTCACCCTGGCGGTGATGCCGAAGCTGGTGGAGTACGGCGTGCCGATGGTGGTGGAGACCTCCTCCTCGACCAAGATCACCACCTCGGGCAACCCGTGGGTCTTCCGCATCGCCCCGACCTCCGCCATGGAGGCCAAGTCCTTCGCGGAGAAGCTGGACCACTTCCAGCCGGCCATCCAGAAGGCTGATTTCCTGGCAGTGAACAACGACTTCGGCCGCGGCTCGGCCGACGAGTTCCGCAAGATGCTCCAGGCCAAGGGCGTCAAGATCGGCGTCACCGAGACGATGGCGCCGGAGGCCACCGACCTGTCGGCCCAGCTCTCCAGCATCAAGCAGTCGGGCGGCGACACGCTGTTCGTCACCACCGGCGTCGAGCAGATCACCCTGATCCTGAAGCAGGCGGCCGAGTTGCGCCTGCCGCACCGGGTCATCACCAACGGCGGTTCCTCCTCCCCCGACCAGCTCATCGCGCAGGCGGGTGCCGCGGCGGACGGCGGCTATTTCACGCTGTTCTTCGCCCCCTGGTTCCCGGAGAAGGCCGTCCACCCGACGGTCGCCAAGACCTTCGTCGATGGCTGGAACAAGAAGGGCTACGACTTCGCCGGCCTGACCGAGGGCTACCGCGGCTATGACGGCATCATGACCATCGTGGAAGCCATCAAGAAAGCCGGCAAGGCCGAGCCGCAGGCCATCCGCGACGCGCTGTGGACCGTCAAGCTGGACGGCGTGAACGGCGACATCGCCTTCAAGAAGGACGGCCCGGAGGGCAAGGAGAGCGGCCAGAACGAGGCCAACGTCTACGTCGTCCAGGTGAAGGACGGCAAGGTGACGATGCCGTAACCGGCTTCACCGCCCTCTCCCCTCTGGGGAGAGGGAGGGGACCCGCGCCGCTGGCGCGGGGAGGGTGAGGGGGATGTCCGTGGCGGCGCGTCCGGCACAAGCGCAACCCCCTCACCCTGACCCTCTCCCCAGAGGGGAGAGGGGAAACCGAGGGATGGAGACACGCGGTGGAAGCGCATCTGCAGCATCTTTTGAACGCCGTGGTCCTGGGGGGGACCTACGCGCTGCTGGGAATCGGCCTGACGCTGATCTTCGGCATCATGCGCGTGGTCAACTTCACCCATGGCGAGCTTTACACCTTCGGCGCCTACATGGCCTACATGTTGGCCGGGATGATGGGGCTGAACTTCTTCATGTCCCTGGCGATGGCCGCTGTGCTGGGCATGGCGCTGGGCGCGCTGATCGAATTCACGCTGCTGCGCCCGCTGAAGGGCGCCGACATCGACACCACCATGCTGGTGATGATCGGCGCCGGCATCGCCATGCAGGCCGGCGAGCAACTGGTCTGGGGCGGTGTCGCGAAGTCCGTGCCCAGCCCCTTCCCGACCGAGCCGGTGGTGCTGGGGTCGGTGTCGGTGGGCATGAACCGGCTGTTCGTCCTGGGCGTGGCGCTGCTGCTGCTGGGCGGCTTCTACCTGCTCATCAACCGGACCAAGCTGGGTGTCGCCATGCGCGCCACCTTCCAGGACCCGGACACGGCGGCGCTGATGGGCGTCAACCGCGGGCTGATGTACACGCTGACCTTCGCGCTCGGCTCCGGCCTCGCCGCCACGGCGGGGGCGCTGCTCGGCCCGATCTTCGTGGTCACGCCGACCATGGGCGATCTGGTGGCGCTGAAGGCCTTCGCCATCGTCATCCTGGGCGGGCTGGGCAACATCCCCGGCGCCACCATCGGCGGCTTCGTCCTGGCGCTCGCCGAGGAGTTCGGCGCCGGGTACCTGTCGTCGGGCTACCGCGACGCCATGGGCTTCCTGCTGATCATCGCCGTGCTGATCGTACGGCCCCAGGGTCTCTTCGCCATGAAGGAGCGGATCGGATGACGACGCGTCTCCTCCCCTGGCTGTTCGTCCTGTTCATGGCGGTCGGGCCGCTGTGGCTGGGCGATCAGTACATCCTCTACGTCCTGACCTCGACCGGCATCTTCATCATCGGGGCGATGAGCCTGAACCTGCTGCTCGGCTACACTGGGCAGCTCAGCCTCGGCCACATCGCCTTCTTCGGCATCGGGGCCTACACCAGCGCGCTGCTGTCGCTGGGCTTCGACCTCGATCTGGGTGGTGCGGAACCCTTCGTGCTGGGGCCGCAGCCGGTGTGGGTGGCCTTCCTCGGCGGCATCCTGGTGGCGGCGCTGTTCGGCTTCCTGATCGGCAAGCTCGCCTTCCGGGTGCGCGGGGCCTACTTCGTCATCGTCACCATCAGCTTCGCCCAGGTCATGCGCATGGTCGCGCTGAACTGGGTGGACCTGACCGAGGGGCCGATGGCGCTGAACAACATCCCGCCGCTGTCGGTCTGGCTGCCGTGGGATGGCGTGCTCCCGCTCTACAAGAAGGAATACAACTACCTTCTGGTTCTGGCGGTCGCGGTGGTCTGCTTCCTGGTGATCCAGCGGCTGGTGCAGTCGCGAGTGGGCCGGGCGCTGGTGGCGCTGCGCGAGAACGAGTCGCTGGCGCGCTCGGTCGGGATCGACGTGACGCGCTATCTGGTCGTCGCCACGGTGATCGCGGCGGGCATGGCCGGGGCCGCGGGCGGGCTCTACACCCACTACATCCGCATCGTCGACCCGGACGTCTTCATGTTCATCTACACGGTGACCATGGTCATCATGGTGGTGACGGGCGGCAAGGGCACGCTGGCCGGGCCGATCGTCGGCGGCCTCGCCTTCGGCATCCTGCCCGAGGTGCTGCGCGAGGTGGCGCGGCCCGAGGTGCAGTGGATCATCTACGGCGTCGCCATGATCGTGGTCGTCTTCTTCCTGCCGCAGGGCATCGTCCCGGCGGTGAAGAACTGGTTCGCCGGCCGCCGCAAGCGCGTCGCCGGGACGGCGCTGGGCCTGCGCAAGGAGACCTCGGCATGAGCCTCGCCCTCGACGAATCCGCCGCGCCGATCCTGGCCGGGCCAGTCCTTGAGGTGCGCGAGGTCGCGGTTCACTTCAGCGGCCTGATCGCCATCGCCTCGATGAGCTTCGCCGTGCCGGAGGGGGAGATCGTCAGCCTGATCGGCCCCAACGGGGCGGGCAAGACGACGGCCTTCAACGTCATCACCGGCTTCCTGAAGCCGACCGGCGGCAAGGTGCTGTTCCGCGGCACCGACCTGACGCGCCTCTCCTCCAACCGCATCGCCGGTCTGGGCGTCGTGCGCACCTTTCAGCGCACCAGCATCTTCGCCGGCTGCACCGTCTTCGACAACGTGCTGACCGGGATGCACCGGCAGGGCCGGGCGGAGACCTGGGGCGCCTTGCTGCGGCTCGCCTCGGTGCGGGCGGAGACGGAGCGGATGCGGGCGGCGGTGGCGGAGATCCTGGCCTTTGTCGGGCTGTCGCACCGCGCCGACGAACTGGCCGGCAACCTCGCCTACGGCGAGCAGCGGCTGCTCGGCATCGCCATCGCGCTGGCCGCCGACCCGAAGCTGCTGCTGCTGGACGAACCAGCCGCCGGTCTGAATCCGTCGGAGACGGAGGCCTTCATGGGCGTCGTCCAGCGCATCCGCGACCGCGGCGTGACCATCCTGCTGGTCGAGCATGACATGCGCATGGTCATGACCATCTCCGACCGCGTGGTGGTGTTGAACCACGGGCGCATCATCGCCGAAGGCCCGCCGGAGGTCATCCGCGCCAACCCGGACGTGATCCAGGCTTACCTGGGCCAGGGGGTGAAGCATGCTAAAGGTTGAGGGGATCACCGTCTGCTACGGCCAGATCCCGGCGCTCCGCAACGTCTCGCTGACGGTGGAGGAGGGGGAGCTGGTCACCCTGATCGGCGCCAACGGCGCCGGCAAGACCACCACGCTGCGCGCCATCAGCGGCCTGCTGCCGCTGGCCTCGGGCCGCATCACCTTCGAGGGGCGGGAGATCGGCAACGCCGCTCCCCGCACGGTGCTGGCGCTGGGTGTTGCGCACTGCCCGGAGGGGCGGCGCGTCTTCCCCCACCTGACCGTGCGCGAGAATCTGGAGATGGGCGCCTATCTGCGCCGCGACCATCAGGCGGTGGCCCAGGACATGGAGCGGCTGTTCCACCGCTTCCCCCGCCTGAAGGAGCGTCTGAACCAGCCCGCCGGCACCATGTCGGGCGGCGAGCAGCAGATGCTGGCCATCGCAAGGGCGCTGATGTCGCGCCCGAAGATCGTGCTGTTCGACGAGCCGTCGCTTGGCCTCGCCCCCAACCTCGTGGAGCGCACCTTCGAGATCGTGTCGGACATCCGCCGGGAAGGGACCACCGTGCTGATGGTCGAGCAGAACGCCTACGCCGCGCTCGACATGTGCGACCGCGCCTACTTGCTGGAGAGCGGGCAGGTGATGGAGCAGGGCACCGGGCAGGCCATGCTCGCCAACGACCACATCCAGCGCGCCTATCTGGGCGGTTAAGAAAAAAGAGAGGGTCAGGGAATGGGAGAGGTTAGCACCGCTGGATCGGGCGCCGGCTCGGGCGTCGGCGCCAGGGTCCGCCGCAAGGAGGACGACCGGCTGCTGCGCGGGCGGGGCCGCTTCGTCGGCGACATCGCCCTGGTCGGCATGAAGGAATTGGCCTTCGTGCGCAGCCCGGTCGCCCACGCCACCATCACCGGCATCGAGATTCCGGAGGAGCACCGCGGCGCCGTCTTCACCTGGGCGGACCTGGCGGCGGGCGGCGTCAAGCCGATCCGCGCCGTCTCGGGCCTGCCCGGCTTCAAGGTGTCGGAGCAGCCGGCGCTGGCCGACGGCAAGGTGCGCTTCGTCGGCGAGCCGGTGGCCGTCTGCGTCGCCGCCACCCGCGCCGAGGCCGAGGACATCGCCGCCTCCGTCTTCGTCGATTACGCCGAGCTGCCGGTGAACTCCGACATGCTGGAGGCGGTGGCGCCCGGAGCGCCGAAGGTGCACGACCACTGGCCGGACAACGTCTTTCTAGAGACCAACGTCGGCGGGAACATCGCGGAGATCGCCGCCACCGCCCCGGTGAAGGTGTCGCGGACCATCCGGACGGCGCGGCAGTGCATGGTGCCGCTGGAAGGCAAGGGCGTGGTCGCCCATTGGGACCGCCACGTCGAACAGCTTGTCCTGACCACCTCGACCCAGATGCCGCACATCGTGCGCGCCGGCCTGTCGGAATGCCTAGACCTCGACCAGGGGCTGATCCGCGTGGTGGCGCCGGACGTCGGCGGCGGCTTCGGCTGGAAGGGCCTGCTCCAGCCCGAGGAGATCGTGGCCGCCTGGATCGCCATGCGGCTCGACCGCCCCGTCCGCTGGACCGAGGACCGGCGGGAGCATCTGGTCGCCGCCGCGAACGCCCGCGAGCACCATTACGAGATCACCGCCTACGCCGACGCGCGCGGACGGCTGCTGGGGATCGAGGCCGACGCCTGGGTCGATGCCGGCGCCTATTCCGTCTATCCCTTCTCCGCCTGCCTGGAGGCCGCGCAGGTCGGCAGCATCCTGCCCGGCCCCTACGACTTCGCGCATTACCGCTGCCGCACCTTCTCCGTCTGCACCAACAAGCCGCCGATCGTCCCCTACCGCGGCGTGGCGCGCACCGGCGTGTGCTTCGCCATGGAGCAGATGATCGACGCCGTGGCCGACGCCGTGGGGCGGGAGCCGTGGCAGGTGCGGCTGGAAAACCTCGTCCCGCCGGAGAAGATGCCCTTCGACAACGTGACGAAGAAGCATTTCGACAGCGGCGACTATCCGGAATCCGTCCGCCGCGCGGTCGCCGCCATCGAGCTTGAGGGCTGGCGCGCCCGCCAGAAGGCCGGGGAGGCGGATGGGCGTCTGATCGGCGTCGGCTTCGCCACCTATTGCGAGCAGTCGGCCCACGGCACCGCCGTCTATCACGGCTGGGGCATCCCCATGGTGCCGGGGCACGAGCAGGCGCAGGCCCGCATCACCCCGGACGGCGGGCTGGAGCTGCGCGTCGGCGTGCAGTCGCACGGCCAGAGCATGGAGACCACCTTCGCCCAGGTCGCCCACGAGGTGCTGGGCATCCCGCTGGAGAAGATTAAGCTGGTGCACGGCGACACCGGCCTGACGCCCTATTCGACGGGCACCTGGGGATCGCGCAGCATGGTCATGGCCGGCGGCGCCGTCGCCACCGCCTGCCGCACGCTGGCCGAGCGGCTGCGCAAGATCGGCGCGCACCTGATGCAGGCTGGTCCGGACGGCGTGGTTCTGAAGGACGGAGCCGTAACGGCCGGACCCGCCGCGGTGACCATCCGCGAGATCGCCCACACCTGGTACCGCGCGCCGCAGCTTCTTCCCGCCGACGTGGACCGCGGCGGGCTGGAGGTCACCGCCGGCTATAAGCCGGGCAGCGACCACGGCACCTTCTCCTACGCCACCCACGCCGTGGCGGTGGCGGTGGACCCGGAGATCGGACAGGTCGAAATCCTCGACTACGTGGTGGTCGAGGACGCCGGGACCATGGTCAACCCGATGGTCGTCGACGGCCAGATCTACGGGGGCGTCGCCCAGGGCGTCGGCACCGCGCTCTACGAGCGGATGCCCTACGACGCGGAGGGCCAGCCGCTCGCCTCCACCTTCGCGGATTACCTGATTCCCGGATTCACCGAGGTCCCCCACGTGAGGATCATCCACATGCTGACGCCCTCGCCCTACACCGAGTTCGGCGTGAAGGGCATCGGCGAGGGCGGCGCCATCGCCCCGCCGGCGGCGATTTGCAACGCCATCAACGACGCGCTGAAGCCGCTGGGAGTCATCGTGACGAACGCGCCGATGACGCCGGAGGTGATCCTCACGGCCATCGCGGGTGAGCGGGGTGCGGCATGAAGGCGGTCGATTTCGACTACGCGCAGCCGGCGACGCTCGACGCGGCGCTGGAGCTTCTGTCCCGCGAGGACGTGATGGTGCGGCCGGTGGCCGGCTCCCAGTCGCTCGGCCCCATGCTGAACCTGCGGCTGGCCCAGCCGGAGCTGCTGGTGGACATCACCCGCATCGCCGAGCTTCGGACGATCCGCCGGGAGGGCGACCGGCTGGTCATCGGGGCCTGCGTCACCCACGCGCGGCTGGAGGACGGCGACTACCCGGACGTGACTCGCGGTGTGCTTCCCAGCGTGGCGGCGGTGATCGCCTACCGCGCGGTGCGCAACCGCGGCACCATCGGCGGCAGCCTCGCCCACGCCGACCCGGCGGCGGACTGGGTGAATGTCCTGACCGCGCTCGGCGCCGACGTGGTGATCGTTGGCCAGGGCGGGCGGCGCAGCGTGCCGATGACCGACTTCATCCTGGGCGTGTTCGAGACGGCCCTGCAGCCGGGCGAGATCGTCGCGGAGATCCATGTGCCCGCCCTCTCCGAGCGGGCGCGCTGGGGCTACTACAAGGTCTGCCGCAAGACCGGCGAGTTCTCCCACGCCACCGGCGCGGTGCTGATCGACCCGGCCCGCGGCGTCCAGCGCTGCGTCGCCGGGGCGACCTCCGGCAAGCCGGTGGTGATCGACGGCCCGGCCCTGTTCACGGATGGCTGCACGGAAGCGGCGCTGGCCGCGCACCTCGCCGGCAGCCCCGCCGCGGACGACCCCATCGCCCTTCGGACCCACACCGTCGCGCTGAAGCGCGCCATCGCGCAGGTGATGTCATGAGCGCCCACGCCAAAACCATTTCCCTGACCGTCAACGGCACGCGCGTCGAGGCCAGCGTGCCGCCGCGCCAGCATCTGGGCGACTTCCTGCGCGAGCGGGAGCTGCTGACCGGCACCCATCTGGGCTGCGAGCACGGCGTTTGCGGCGCCTGCACCATCCTGATCGACGGCGAGCCGGCGCGCTCCTGCATCACCTTCGCGGTGGCCTGCGACGGGCGGTCCGTCACCACGGTGGAGGGGCTGGACGACGACCCCGTCGCCACGGAGCTGCGCGAGGCCTTCTCCGCCGAGCACGGGCTCCAGTGCGGCTTCTGCACGCCGGGGATGCTGGTGGCGGCGCGCGACGTGGTGCTGCGCCGCCCGGACGCCGACAACCCGGCGATCCGCACGGCGATGAGCGGCAACCTGTGCCGCTGCACCGGCTATGTCGGGATCGTCAACGCCATCCGCCGCGTCATCGACGCGCGCAACACGAACGCGGGGTAAGCCCATGCCGACCATGACCCAGACCCTTGCCGTCAACTTCCCGCGCGCCCGCGTCTGGCCGCTGCTCGGCGACGTGGAGCAGGTGATGTCCTGCATGCCCGGCGCCTCTCTGACCAAGCCGCGCGAGGGCGACCGGATCTTCGGGCAGATGCGCGTGAAGCTCGGCCCCATCGCCGCCGCTTTCGCGGGGGAGGGCACGCTGACGATGGACGAGGCGACCCACACCGGCGTCATCCACGGCCAGGGCACGGATCCCAAGAACAACTCCCGAGCCAAGGCCGACGTGACCTTCGCCGTGGTGGAGGAGGGGTCGGGGACGCGCATCGACCTGACCGTCGATTTCACGCTGACCGGCGTTCTGGCCCAGTTCAGCCGCGGCGCCATCGTGCAGGAGATCGCCAACCGCCTGACCGCCGAGTTCGCCCGCAACCTGGAAGCCAAGCTCGCCGCGACGGCACCGGTGGCGGAGGTGGCTGCGTCCTCGGATGCGGTGGCCGCTCCGGCCCCGGAGCCTGCCTCCAAGCCCGCCCCCGAGCCCGCCAAGGAATTGAACGCTGGCAATCTGCTGTGGAGCATGGTGAAGGATTGGCTGCGCAAGCTCTTCTCCAACCCTCTCCCCTCTGGGGAGAGGGTGGCCCGAAGGGCCGGTGAGGGGGATGCGCGTGGCGGTGCGTCCGGCAAAAGCGCAACCCCCTCACCCTGACCCTCTCCCCAGAGGGGAGAGGGGATTCGAACCTACGTTAAGATTGACCATCCCATCATGCCGAACGACCCCCTGAACGCCTTCGTCCCCTACGGCCGGACCGAGGTCGCCGGAGCCGTAAGCGGCCTGCTGGCCGGGCTGCGCTTCGCGGTGAAGGACCTGTTCCACATCGCCGGCCTGCCCACCGGCGCCGGCAACCCGGACTGGCTGCGCACCCACGAGGTTCCACGGGAGACCGCGCCCGCCGTGCGGCGGCTGCTCGACGCCGGGGGGCGCGTCGCCGGCAAGACGCTGACCGACGAGCTGGCCTGGAGCCTGGCCGGCGAGAACGCCCATTACGGCACCCCGGAGAACCCGAAGGCGCCCGGCCGCATTCCCGGCGGTTCCTCCAGCGGGTCGGCCTCCGCGGTGGCGGGCGGGGCGGTGGACTTCGCCATCGGGACGGACACCGGCGGGTCGGTCCGCCTGCCGGCGAGCTACTGCGGCCTCTACGGCATGCGACCCACCCACGGGGCGGTTCCGTTGGACGGCTCCGTTCCCTTGGCGCCGAGCTTCGACACGGTGGGCTGGTTCGCGTGGGAGGCGGCGCTGCTCCGCCGCGTCGGGGCGGTGCTGCTGCCTCCGTCGTCCACCCTGGGGCCCGATCTGGCCTTCCGCCGCCTGCTGGTCGCCGAGGACGCCTTCGCCATCGCGGGGGAGGCGGTCCGCGCCGCCCTCGCCACGGCCGTGGAGCGGCTGCGCGAGCGGTTCGGGTCGGCGGACGGCGTGACGCTGGCCCCGGAGGGGCTGGAGCAATGGCGTCCGGTCTTCCAGACGCTTCAGGCCGCCGAAGCCTGGGCGGCGCACGGCGCCTGGATCATGGCGACGAAACCGACCTTCGGGCCGGGGGTGCGCGACCGCTTCGCCGCGGCGGCCACACTCGACCCCGCCCTCGCCCGCGCCGCGGCGCAGACGCGGGAGGGCATCCGGCGGCGGATGGACGACCTCCTGGGCATGGACGGGCTGATCGTCCTGCCCAGCGCGCCGGGCATCGCGCCGCTGCGCGGCTCGTCGGGGGCGGCGGTGGACGCGGAGCGCGGGCGGGCGCTGGCGATCCTCTGCCCCGCCGGTCTGGCCGGTCTGCCGCAACTCTCCATTCCCGCGGCGCGGCTCCAGGGCTGCCCGCTCGGCCTGTCGCTGATCGGCCCACGCGGCAGCGATTCCGCGCTTCTGGCCATTGCCGAGGATCTGTTCGCATGACGCTTGAGATCAACATCCCCGAGGTGGTGGCCGAGGTCACCGCCGCGTTCGAGCGCTACGAGCGCGCGCTGACCGGCAACGACGTGACGGTCCTGGACGAGCTGTTCTGGAACCACCCGGCGACCCTGCGCTACGGCGTGGGCGAAAATCTGTACGGCTATGACGCCATCGCCGCCTTCCGCCAGGGCCGCCCGGCGGCGGGGCTGGACAGGAGCCTGCGCAACACCGTCATCACCACCTACGGCCGCGACATGGCGACCGCCAACACCGAGTTCACGCGCCCCTCCACCGAGCGCGTCGGGCGGCAGAGCCACACCTGGGTCCGCATGCCGGAGGGCTGGCGGATCGTTGCCGCGCATGTGTCGCTGATGGGCTAGAGGTCACGGACGTACCGCCCGGTTGCCGATTCTCCGGCCCGCCGCCATCCTCTCTCTGTTCGCCGCTTTCCCAAACCCGCTCCGACGGACCGCCCGCGATGACCTTAGACGACCCCCTGATCGAAGAGGCGTACCGCGTCCTGGCGGAGCGTCCCGGATTCCTCATCCGCCGCCTGCACCAGATCCACGTCGCCATGTTCATGGAGGAGTGCGCGGAGTTCAGCATCACCCCCGTCCAGTACAGCGTGCTGACCGCTCTGGTGGACCGGCCCGACCTGGATCAGGTGACGCTGGGCGCCCAGATCGGCATCGACCGCACGACCACCGCCGGGGTGCTGGCGCGGCTGGCCGAGCGCGGGCTGATCCAGCGCCGGGCCAGCCCGGTGGACAAGCGCATGAAGCTGGCCGCCATCACCGCGGAGGGGCGGAAGCTGCTGCGTCGCATGGACAAGAAGGCCCAGCGCGCCCACGACCGCACCATCGCGCCACTGCCGAAGGAGGACCGGGCGGTTTTCCTGCGCTACCTGCTGCATCTGGTGGACGCCAGCAACGGCTACGGCCGCGCCCCCCTGCATCTGCCATGAGGTGAACCATCCCCTCTCCCGCCCCGGGAGAGGGAGGGACCCACGCGTCAGCGTGGGAGGGTGAGGGTGCCGCCAAGGGCCGGTGCCTTGATCCTCGCACGACCCTCACCCGCCCGCTCTCGCGGGCACCCTCTCCCGGGACGGGAGAGGGGTCGCACGCAAAGGACACACGCGATGAACGACGCCACCGCGCGGGCCGTGGAGCGGATGCTGGCCGCCGATCCGATGTGGACGGAGACCGGAACCGCCGGGGAGCGGATCGGGCTGGACCGCCACACGCTGCTGCACGCCGGGCCGCCCTTTGCCGATCCGGCGGAGATCTGTCCGCCGATCCTCAACGCCGCCGCCGCGACGCTGCTGTTCGAAGGCATGGCCGACAGCGTGGAGGAGGCCCGCGCCATGGTGCGCAGCGGCGCCGTGACCCTGCGTCCGGCGCAGGATTTCGGCGTGGTCACCCCGCTCGCCGCCGTCGTGTCGCGGTCGATGTGGCTGCATGTGGTGGTGGATGCCGGCGGCTCCGGCGCCCGCGCCTACAGCCCGCTCAACGAGGGCGGCGGTCCCGCTCTGCGCTTCGGCATCGTCAGCGGGGCGGTGGTGGAGCGGCTGCGCCTGCTGCACGGCGCGGTCGGTCCGGCGCTGGCCGGGATCGGGCCGGTGGAGCTGCGTGGCATCGCATGCGAGGCGATGGAGCAGGGGGACGAGCTGCACGGGCGCGTCGGGGTGGCCTCGGCGCTGCTGACCGAGACGCTGGTGTCGCGTTTGGGCGGGACCGGCGCAGTCTGCGCCTTCCTGAAGGAGGCCGGGCAGTTCTTCCTCAACCCGTGGATGGCCGCCTGCAAGGCGGTGATGCTGGCCGGCGATGGCGTGCCGGGGGCGGCGCTGGTGACGGCGGCGGGCGGCAACGGGGTGCGCTTCGGGTTGCGCCTGTCGGGCATGATGGGCGAGGGCTGGGCGAGCGCGCCGGTGGCCGCCCCGCAGGGGCCGGACATCGGAGCCCCCCGCCCGCGCCTGCCGGCGATCGGGGACAGCGCCGTCATCGACGCGCTGGGCTTCGGCGCGCTGGCCCTCGACGCTGCGCCGCTGCTGCGGGCGGAACTGGGGGCGGCGGCCGAGACGGCCATCGCGGCGGCGGACCGGCTGCTCTGCGCCGACCATCCTGCCCACGGGCGGCGCGTCGGGCTGGACGCCCGCGCCGTGCTGCTGGGCGGCCCGGTGCCCCCGGTCTGTCTGGCCGCCCTGCACGCGGCGGGGGAGGACGGGATCGTCGGGCGCGGTCTCGCCTGGCATCCGCCCTCCTGCCACGCCGAGGCGGTGGCCGCGGTGGATGCGCGGAGCCGCGCTGGTTTCCCGGACGCCCCCGACCGTCGCGCCTGACGTCCGGGGAGCCGGCGACGCCTATGGCGTCACAGCGCCTGCTCCAGCTCCGGCACCGCCTTGAAGAGGTCGGCGACGAGGCCGTAGTCGGCGACCTGGAAGATCGGCGCCTCCTCGTCCTTGTTGATCGCGACGATGACCTTGCTGTCCTTCATGCCGGCGAGGTGCTGGATGGCACCGGAGATGCCGACGGCGATGTACAGCTCGGGCGCCACGATCTTGCCGGTCTGGCCGACCTGATAGTCGTTCGGCACGAAGCCGGCGTCGACCGCAGCCCGGCTGGCGCCGACCGCGGCGCCCAGCTTGTCGGCCAGCGCCTCCAGAAGCTTGAAGTTCTCGCCCGACTGCATGCCGCGGCCGCCCGACACCACGATCTTGGCCTGGGTCAGCTCCGGACGCTCCGACTTGGTCAGCTCCTGGCCGACGAACCTGGCCGAACCGGCGTCGCCCGTCCCGGCGATGCTCTCGACCGTCGCCGAGCCGCCCGTGGCGGCGGCCGCCTCGAAGGCGGTGGTGCGCACCGTGACGACCTTGATCGGGTCGGCGGACTTCACCGTGGCGATGGCGTTGCCGGCGTAGATCGGCCGCTCGAAGGTGTCGGCGGAGACCACCCCGGTGATGTCGGAGATCGCCGCGACGTCGAGCAGGGCGGCGACGCGCGGCAGCAGGTTCTTGCCCTCCGACGAGGCGGCGGCCAGCACATGGCCGTAGCCCTTGGCGAGGTTGACGACCAGCGGCGCGACGTTCTCCGGCAGCGGGTGGGCGTAGGCCGCGTCGTCGGCCAGCAGCACCTTGGCCACACCGGCCACCGTGGCGGCGGCCTCGGCGACGGCCTGGGCCCCCTGGCCGGCGACCAGCACGTGGATGTCGCCACCAATCTTGGCGGCGGCGCTGACCGCGTTCAGCGTGGCCGCCTTCAGCGCGGCGTTGTCGTGTTCGGCAATGACGAGAATGGACATGTCAGATCACTTTCCCTTCAAGGCGCACTGGCCCCTCAGATCGCGCGGGCTTCGTTCTTCAGCTTGTCGACCAGGGCGGCGACGTCGGCGACCTTGACGCCGGCCTTGCGCTTGGCCGGCTCGGCGACCTTGAGCGTGGTCAGGCGCGGCGCCACGTCGACACCCAGCGCGTCGGGGGCCAGCGTCTCGATGGGCTTCTTCTTGGCCTTCATGATGTTGGGCAGCGAGGCGTAGCGCGGCTCGTTGAGGCGCAGGTCGGCGGTGACGACCGCCGGCAGGGTCAGCTGCACCGTCTCCAGGCCGCCGTCGATCTCGCGGGTCACGGTGACCGAGCCCTCGCCCGGCGCGACCTTGGAGGCGAAGGTGCCCTGCGGCCAGCCCAGGAGGGCGGCGAGCATCTGGCCGGTCTGGTTGCAGTCGTCGTCGATCGCCTGCTTGCCCAGGATGACCAGAGTCGGGCCTTCCTTGTCGACCAGCGCCTTGAGCACCTTGGCGACGGCCAGCGGCTGCGTCTCGGCGTCGGTCTGGACCAGGATGCCGCGGTCGGCGCCCATGGCGAGGCCGGTGCGCAGCGTCTCCTGCGCGGCCGTCGGGCCGACGGTGACCACGATGACCTCGGTCGCCTTGCCGGCTTCCTTGAGGCGGACGGCCTCTTCGACGGCGATCTCGTCGAAGGGGTTCATGCTCATCTTCACGTTGGCGGTCTCAACGCCGGAACCGTCCGCCTTGACGCGGATCTTGACGTTGTAATCGACCACCCGCTTGACCGGGACGAGGATCTTCATCGGAAACGGTCCTTATATGGCCGGGCGGCGCTCAGGCGCGCAGGATCTTGCCGGGATTCATGATGTTGTGCGGATCGAAGGCGCGCTTCAGCGTCGCCATCATGTCCAGCTCGACCGCCGACTTGTAGCGCGGCATCTCGTCGATGCGCAGCCGCCCGATGCCGTGCTCGGCGGAAATGGAACCGCCCAGCTCGACGACGATGTCGTGGACGATGGCGTTGACCGTCGCCAGCTTCGCCTTCCATTCGGCCGGGTCGCCGCCCTCCGCCTGGATCGGGTTGAAATGGATGTTGCCGTCGCCGAGATGGCCGAAGGCGAAGGGGCGGATTCCCGGGCATTCCCGCTCCAGCGCCGCGTTGGCGCGGTCGAGGAAGCGCGCCACCCGGGAGATCGGCACCGACACGTCGTGCTTGAAGGACACGCCCTCGCGCTTCTGGCCCTCCGGAATGCCTTCGCGGATGCGCCACAGCGAATCGGCCTGGGCCTTGGAGGCGGCGACGACGCCGTCCAGCACCTCCCCGGCCTCCATTCCGGCCTCCAGAATGCCTTCCAGCATCTCCATCAGGCGGTTGCCGCCGTCCTGGTCGGCCAGCTCGACCAGCACGTACCACGGATAGCGGTCCCGCAGCGGGTCGGGCACGTCCGGCACGTGACGGCGGGCGACGTCGATGCAGTCGCGCTGGATCAGCTCGAAGGTGATGATGCGGTCGCCGGCCACGCCCTTGGCGCGGGTCAGCAGATCGACGGCGTCGCTGGGCGCCGACACCGCGACCAGCGCCGTGGCGGTGGCACGCGGCAGCGGCGACAGCTTCAGCACCGCGGCGGTGACGATGCCGAGCGTGCCTTCCGACCCGATGAAGATCTGCTTCATGTCGTAGCCGGCGTTGTCCTTGCGCAGCCCGCGCAGCCCGTCCCAGATCCGCCCGTCGGGCAGCACCACCTCCAGCCCGGCGACGAGGTTGCGCATGTTGCCGTAGCGCACGACCTGGACGCCGCCGGCGTTGGTGGCAATGTTGCCGCCGATCTGGCACGAGCCTTCGGCGGCGAGGCTCATCGGGAACAGCCGGCCGATGTCGCGCGCCGCGTTCTGGATGTTGGCGAGGATGCAGCCCGCCTCCACCGTCATCGTGTCGTTGTCGATGTCGATCTCGCGGATGCGGTTCAGCCGGTTGGTCGAGAGGACGATCTCCGTCCCGTCGGCGTGCGGCTGGCTGGCCCCGGTCAGGCCGGTGTTTCCGCCCTGGGGCACGATGGGGGTGCGCGTCTCGGCGCAGATGCGCACCACCGCGGCCAGCGCCTCGGTGCTGTCGGGCAGAACCACGGCGGGCGAGCGGCCGACCCAGCCGTCGCGCCAGGATTCCATGAAGGGCTGCATGGTGTCGGGATCGGTGATCAGCCCGCGGTCGCCGACGATGGCGCGGATAGGGGCAAGCACGGCCGTCGCGAAGTCCGGCCGCCCGGCGGTCGGGGTGTGGTTGGACCCCGAAATGTCTTTGGACAAGGAGACTCTCCCTGGGCTTCGGTTCGGCGTCACAGCGCGCGATAGGCCGTCTTGATGATGGTGTAGAACTCGATGGCGGAGCGTCCCTGCTCGCGCGGGCCGTAGCTCGACATCTTCCTGCCGCCGAAGGGGACGTGGTAGTCGACGCCGGCCGTCGGCAGGTTCAGCATGGTCATGCCGGCCTGGATGTTGGCCTGGAAGTGGCGGGCGTGCTTCATCGAGTTGGTGATGATGCCCGACGACAGGCCGTAGTCGGTGTCGTTGGCCACATGCAGGGCCTCTTCGTAATCCTTGACGCGGATGACGCTGGCGACCGGGCCGAAGACCTCTTCCCGGTTGATGGTCATGGCGTTGCTGGTCTCGGTGAACAGCGTCGGGGCGAGGAACCAGCCGCGCGTCGGCCGGTCCAGCCGCCCGCCGCCGGAGGCCAGCTGCGCGCCTTCCTTCAGGCCGGTGTCGATGTAGTGCAGGTTCTTGGTGAGCTGGAACTCGTCGATGACCGGGCCGATCTGCGTCTCCGGCAGCAGGGCGTGGCCGACGCGCAGCGCCGCCATCCGCTCCGTCATCGCGGCGACGAAGGCGTCGTGGATCGAGTCCTCGACGATGAAGCGGCCGGTGGCCGTGCAGCGCTGGCCGGCGTGGAAATAGGCGCTGTTGACGCCGATCTCGGCGGCGCGCTCCGGGTCGGCGTCGCCCAGCACGACCAGCGGGTTCTGGCCGCCCAGTTCGAGCTGGACGCGGATCATCCGCTCCGCGCAACGCACGGCGATGCGCCGCCCGGTGTTGACCGAGCCGGTGAAGGATACGGCGTCCACCGCGTCGACCACGGCGGCGCCGATGTTCGGGCCGGCGCCGATCACCAGATTGAACAGCGCGGCGGGCATGCCGTGGGCCTCCAGCGCCTCCGCGATGAGGCGGGTGACGGCGATGGAGATGCCCGGGGTCTTCTCCGACGGCTTCCAGATCACCGCGTTGCCGAAGGCCAGCGCCGGGGCGATCTTCCACATCGGCGTGGCGACCGGGAAATTCCATGGCGTGACGAGGCCGATGACGCCGACGGGCTCGCGCGTCACGTCGACCTCGACCCCCGGCCGCACCGAGCCCAGCGTCTCGCCGGGCGCGCGCAGCGCCTCGGCGGCGAAGAAGCGGGCGAGGTGGGCGGCGCGGGTGATCTCGCCCAGTGCGTCGGGGATGGTCTTGCCGCCCTCGGTCGCGGCGATGCGGGCCAGCTCGTCCTTGCGGTCGAACAGCGCGCGGGAGATGGCATCGAGCACCAGCGAGCGCTGCTCCACCGTGGCGGCGCGCCATTGCGGCTGGGCGGCGCGCGCCGCGGCGACGGCCTCCGCCACGTCGTCGGCGCCGGCGAGCGAGTAGGAGCCGGCCAGTTCGTCGAGGTTCGACGGGTTGACGATGTCGAGCCGCTCACGGCCCGGACGCCAGGAGCCGGCGATGAAATTGGTGATGCGATCGGAAGCGGGGGACATGTCGTTTTTTCTCCGGGGACGTTTTTTTGGTGGCGCTGGTCCTTGCCCCCACCCCGGCCCTCCCCCGCTGCGCAGGGGAGGGGGATTATCGCGAGGCGGCGGCAGTTCCCTCCCCTGCGTGAGCGGGGGAGGGTCAGGGTGGGGGCAAGTGCGCTCAGTCGGCGCGCGCCACCCGCTCCTTCAGGGCGGTCAGCGCCCACAATGTTTCGATGGTCGGCACCGGCACGCGGCGGCGGCGGGCCAGCTCCAGGACGGTGGTCACGATGGGGTCGATCTCCATGCTGCGCCCCGCCTCGAAATCCTGGAGCATCGACGGCTTGTGGCCGGGCACGCCGCTGCCCCGGCTCAGCCGCTCGTCGATGTCGTCGGGCAGGGCGACGCCCCAGGCATGGGCGACGTTCAGGCATTCGCGCATCAGCCGGCCCTGGACGGCGGCCATGCCGGGGGCCTGCTCCATGGCGCCCATGGTGGCGCCGGTCAGCACGCTGGTCGGGCCGACCGCCATGTTGAGCATCAGCTTGCTCCACAGCGGCACGCGGATGTCAGCGGGAAGGCGGGCGGTGGCGCCCGCCGCGTTGAAGGAGTCGGCCAGGGCCGCCAGCTTCTCCGCGTGGTCGCCGGGCCGGGGAGCGCCGAAGGCCAGCACGGGCAGGGCGGTGTGGGCGACGACGCCCGGCTCGACGATGCGGGCGGGCAGCACCTCCATCACGCAGGCGGCGACCCGCTCCGGCCCGATGGCCGACCAGATGGCGCCGCCGGGATCGACCACCTCCAGCGGCTCCGGCGCCACGCCGTCGCCGGCGCCGTACAGGTACCACCAGGGAATGCCGTTCTGCGCCGCCACAACCAGCGTGTCCGGCCCGCACAGCGCCGGGAAGGACGCGGCCAGGGCCGGCAGCCCGTGTCCCTTCACCGTGACGATCACCACGTCCTGCGGGCCGAGGTCGGCGGCGGAGTCGCTGGCCCGCGGCCGGCTGGTCAGCGTCCCCTTCGGCGTCTGCACGGTCAGCCCGCCCTCGCGGATCGCCGCGAGATGGGCGCCGCGGGCCAGCAGCGACAGCTCGTGCCGGCCCGTGGCGGCGAGGTACCCGGCCAGCGCGCCGCCCACGGCCCCGGCTCCTACGACGGCGATGCGCATGTCGCTCTCCCTCTCTCGGTCTCGATCACTTGAATTCCAGCGGCGGCAGGTCGTCGTTCAGGTCGCCGCCGAGGCCCTTGAACTGCTCTTCGATCTGCTTGTCGTCGAGCTTGGTGGCGGTCGACTTGTAGTGCATGACCATCTGCGGGAAGGCGATCACCAGGGCGACCATGACGAGCTGGATGACCACGAAGGGCACCGCGCCCCAGTAGATCTGGCTGGTCAGGACGGGGGCCGTCTCCTTCTTGGTGATGCGGTCGATGTAGGGCAGCTTGGGCGCCACCGAGCGCAGGAAGAACAGAGAGAAGCCGAAGGGCGGGTGCATGAAGCTGGTCTGCATGTTCACCGCCAGGATGACGCCGAACCATACCAGATCGATGCCCAGACGATCCGCCGCCGGGGCCAGCAGCGGGATGACGATGAAGGCCAGCTCGAAGAAGTCGAGGAAGAAGGCCAGCAGGAAGACCATCACGCTGACCGCGATCAGGAAACCCATCTGCCCGCCGGGCAGGGAGACCATCAGCTCTTCGACCCAGATGTGGCCGTTGACGCCGTAGAAGGTCAGCGAGAACACCCGCGCGCCGATCAGGATGAACAGCACGAAAGCCGCCAGCTTGGCCGTCGAGTAAGTGGCCTGCCGCACCATGTCGAAGTTCAGGCGCTTCTTCATGGCCGCCAGCGCCAGCGCGCCGACGGCGCCCATGGCGCCGCCCTCGGTCGGGGTGGCGAGGCCGATGAAGATGGTGCCCAGCACCAGGAAGATCAGCGCCAGCGGCGGCACCATGACGAAGGTCGCCTGCTCGGCCATGCGGGAGATCAGGCGCCGGCCGGTCGCCCGCTCCACCACCGCCACCGCCAAGGCGTAGAGCGCGCCCGCCGCGATGGAATCGCCGATCAGGGCCAGGGTGGTCCATTCGTTGACCGTCAGCCACGCCGCCGCCGCGGTCAGCGCCGCCGTGGCGACGGTCTGCAGAACGAGGCGCTGCGCGCCGAAGCCGCGGTTGAAGGCGGCCGCCAGGAAGGCGACCAGCACCGCCACCGAGAGCAGCAGCACGACGTAGTCGGCGCCGGACTTGACGTCGGTGCGGCCCATCACCCAGGTGGCGACCGCGCCCGAGAACAGGGCCAGCAGGCCGAGCTGCCAGACGCCGCGCGCGCCGTTCGGCTCGCGGTGGGCGATGGCCTCCGGCGGCAGGCCGGGGGCGGCCTTGGGCCAGATCATCGAGACGACGAAGACGTAGAGGGCGTAGAGGCCGGCCAGCAGCAGGCCGGGGATGAAGGCGGCCTCGTACATGTCGCCGACCGAGCGGCCGAGCTGGTCGGCCATGACGATCAGCACCAGCGACGGCGGGATGATCTGGGCCAGCGTGCCCGACGCCGCGATGACGCCCGACGCCAGACGGCGGTCGTAGCCGTAGCGCAGCATGATCGGCAGCGAGATCAGGCCCATCGAGATCACCGAGGCGGCCACCACGCCGGTCGTCGCGGCGAGCAGCGCGCCGACGAAGATCACCGCGTAGGCCAGACCGCCGCGGATCGAGCCGAACAGCTGACCGATGGTGTCGAGCAGGTCCTCGGCCATGCCGGACCGCTCCAGCACCAGACCCATGAAGGTGAAGAAGGGCACGGCCAGCAGCACGTCGTTGTTCATCGTGCCGTAGACGCGCTCGGGCAGCGCCTGGAACAGGTCGGGGCGGAACAGCCCGATCTCGATGCCGATCAGGCCGAACAGCAGCCCGTTGGCGGCCAGCGCGAAGGCCACCGGATAGCCGAGCAGCAGCATGCCGACCAGCGTGGCGAACATGATCGGCGCCATGTTGTGGCCGAACCAGCCGCGCCAGCCGTCCTGTTCGGCGAGCGCCGCGGCACCGGGCACCGGCAGCACGTAGAGCGCCACGGCGACCACCGCCAGCAGCACCAGGGAGATGACGGACAGCCGGACGGCGCGCGGCGAAGGGGAGGTAGAGGTCGTGCTCATCGCGCGGTCACCGGCTGGGAAGGGTGTCGGGGTGGGTGGTGCGCTCGCGTTCGGCCGCCAGCAGCCGTTCCGCCTCGGCCTCGGCCGCCGCCTGATGGCCGCCGGCCCGGTGGTTGTCGTCCTCCAGATGGCCGGACATGATCGCGGCGCGCTTGGCCAGCTCGGACAGGCCCTGGATGAACAGCACGGTGAAGCCCAGCGGAATCAGCATTTTCGCCGGCCATTGCGGCAGGCCGCCGGCGTTCATCGACTGCTCCTCGATGGCGTAGGAGGCGATGGCGAAGGGCCAGGAGGTGACCAGCATCACGAAGCTGAAGGGCAGCAGGAAGGTCAGATGGCCGAACAGGTCGATGGTGTCGCGGGCGCGCTTGCCGAGCTGCGCGTTCACGATGTCGATGCGGATGTGCTCGTCCTCCTTCAGCGTCCAGGGGGAGCAGAGCAGGAACACCGCGGCGAACAGCACCCATTGCAGTTCGAGCCACGAATTCGAGCTGATGTCGAACATCTTGCGGACGACCGCGTTGACGGCCGACACCAGGATCGCCAGCACGATCAGCCAGGATATCGCCTTGCCCAGCCGCGCGGTGACCGCGTCGACCAGCCGGCAGGCCCCGACCAGGGCCGTCATGAAAGAGGAAGCGTTGGGGCTCGGCATGGTGGGCAGGCCCTCCCGAAAAAGCCGGTCGCGCGGAACGCGACGATGCCACGGCCGGGGAGCGGCGGCCCCGCTCCCCGGTCATGGTTGAGGACGTGCCGGCTCAGCGCCGGGCGAGGCGGAGGACGGCGCTGTCGTAGGCGTATTCCGACGCCTGGTTCCACAGGTTCGAGTCCGTCTGGAAGCGGCGGTAGCTCTCGTAGAACTTCTTGAAGGTCGGGTTCTTGTCCGACAGCTCGTCGTAAAGCTCCATGGCCGCCTTGTGGCTGGCCTGCAGCACGTCCTGGGGGAAGGCGCGCAGCTTGGCGCCCTTCTCCACCACGCGCTTCAGCGCCGCCGGGTTCAGCACGTCGTAGCGCGCCACGCTGTCGACGTTGGCGAGCGCCGCCGCCGAGGTCAGCGCCGCTTGGTAATGCTTGGGCAGGCTGTTCCAGCGGTTCGTGTTGATGAAGAAATGCTGGAGCGAGGTGCCGTCCCACCAGCCCGGGTAATAGTAGTTCGGCGCAATCTTGTAGAGGCCGAGCTTCTCGTCGTCGTAGGGGCCGTTGAACTCGGCGGCGTCGATGGTGCCGCGCTCCAGCGCCGGGTAGATGTCGCCGCCGCTGACCTGCTGCGGCACGACGCCCAGCTTGGACAGGATTTGGCCGCCGAGGCCGGAGATGCGGAACTTCAGCCCCTTGAGGTCTTCCGCATTCTTGATTTCCTTGCGGAACCAGCCGCCCATCTGGGAGCCGGTGTTGCCGCCGGCGAGCGCCTTCAGGTTGTGGCCGGCGTAGAACTCCTCCAGCAGCTTGCCGCCCTCGCCATGGTAGAACCAAGCGTTCTGCTGGCGGGTGTTCAGGCCGAAGGGCAGGCAGCAGCCGAAGGCGAAGCTCGGGTCCTTGCCGACGTAATAGTAGGACGCGGTGTGGGCCATCTCCACCGTGTCGTTGCTGGCGGCGTCGAGCGCCTGCAGCGCCGGGACCAGTTCGCCGGCGGCGAAGACCTGGATCTGGAACTTGCCGTCCGTGGCCTCGGCGATGTTCTTCGCCAGCACCTCGGCGCTGCCGTAGAGCACCTCAATGTTCTTCGGGAAGCTGGACACGCAGCGCCAGCGGATCGTCGGCTCCGACTGGGCGATGGCCGGGGCGGCGAGGGTGGAGGCGCCGGCAACGACGGCGGCACCCTTGAAGAATTGACGGCGCTTCATGTGGATCTTCCTCCCGAGATTTTTATGGCCGAGATTTTTGTTGCCCGGACGAGGCGATGCCGGTCCGAGGCGCTTGGTCCCCGGTGGGTGGCCGGGGAGGGTGTGGTGACCCTGACAGTGGATCAGGCGGCCGCACAGCGGAATGCGTTTCGCCGGCATATCAGCCATAAGCGCGGCAAGCCATCAGTAGTACGGACGGTTTCGCTCGAAACCCGCGCGGTCCCACCGCAAACGGTGCGGGCGCGGACGGTTTGCTATGCCCGCAATGAATATCTGTTACAGGCACGCCATGCGCTCCGCACCGCGCGATGGGTCGATAAGCTGGGGGCCACTGGTCTCCGACCGCCATCAAACCGACGGATGTTCAATCGCATGAACGGTGTGCGCCATGTCTAGGCCGTCCTCTCCGCTCAACGCCGCCGGAGCCGCCTATCTCGAAGCGTTGCAGGAACGTTTCCGCGAGGACCCCGCGTCGGTGGACGTGAGCTGGCGCGCCGTCTTCCAGATCCTGGACGAGCTGGGCGCCGTTCCCGCCGGGGCACCGGTGGGTGGTCCGGCCGGCGATCCGACGGTTCCGCTGCGGCAGGAGGCGATCCGCCAGCGCGGCCACGCCGCCGCCGCCCTCGACCCGCTGGGCCGCGCCGCGCCTCCCGCATCCTCCGAGTCCGAGGACGCCCAGACCGCGCGCCTGCGCCGGCTCTATCAGGGCACGCTGACGCTGGAGACCGCGCACATCGACGATCCGGCGCTACGCTCCTGGCTGCGCGACGCCTATGAGGGGGCGGAGACCGTTCCGCCGGCCGAGGCGCGCCGCCGCGCCCTGGCGCTGCTGACCGCGGCGGAGGAGTTCGAACGGCTGCTCGGCGTCCGCTACCCGACCAAGAAGCGGTTCGGGGCGGAGGGCATGGAGACGCTGATCCCGTTGCTCGACCGCATCCTCGCGGCGGCGGCGGCGGCGGGCGTCACCGAGGTGCAGGTCGGGACCATGCACCGCGGCCGGCTCAGCCTGATGGCGAACGCGCTGGGCAAGCCGCTGGTCGAGTTGTTCGCCGGGATCAAGGGCATGCACCCCTTCCTGGCCGATCCGCCGGTTCCCGCCGACGTGCCCTACCACATGGGCGTGGAGAGCAACCTCTCCTTCGGCGAACGGTCGCTGGCCCTGACCCTGTCGCCCAACCCGTCGCATCTGGAGGCGATCAACCCGGTCACGCTGGGCCGCGCGCGGGCGCGCCAGGACCTGGAGCGTGACCAGGGCGGTGAGGCCAAGCGGGTGCTCTGCGTGCTGCTGCACACCGACGCCAGCGTGATCGGCCAGGGCAGCGTGACGGAGGCGCTGCAACTGTCCGGCGTCCCCGGCTTCACCGTCGCCGGCACCATCCACGTCATCGTCAACAACCAGATCGGCTTCACCACCGAGCGCGAGGAGGCGCGGACCTCGCTCCACTGCACCGGCCTATGGAAGGCGGTGGACAGCCCCATCCTGCACGTCAACGCCGACGATCCCGACGCCGCCCTGCGCGCCGCCGACCTCGCCGTGGCCTTCCGGCAGGCGCACGGGCGCGACGCGGTGATCGACCTCGTCGGCTATCGCCGCAACGGCCACAACGAGATCGACGAGCCGCGCTTCACCCAGCCGCTCGACTACAAGGCGATCGACGCCCACCCGCCGGCCCGCGCGCTCTACGCGCAGCGGCTGGCCGCTGACGGGCTGGTTGGCCCCGAAGAGGCCGAGGCGCTGGCCGCCGGACACAAGGCCCGCTTCCAGGAGGCGCTGGCTGCGGCCTCCGACCACCGGCCGAACCACGACGGCTTCCCCGGCGGGCGCTGGGCGCCCTTCGCCCCGGCCGGCGTGTCTCCCGCCGAACCGGACACTGGCATCGCCGACGACCGGCTGCGTGGGCTGCTGGCGGCGCTGGCGGTCATTCCCGACGGGCTGGCCGTGGACCGCAAGGTGGAGCGCGTCATCCGCCGCCGCGCCGAGGAGCCGCTGGACTGGGCGACCGGCGAGGCGCTGGCCTTCGCCACGCTGCTCGCCGAAGGGACGCCGGTGCGGCTGACCGGCCAGGACGTGGTGCGCGGCGCCTTCTCGCACCGCCATTTCGCGCTGACCGACACCGTCACCGGGCGCCGCCACGTCAGCCTGAATCACCTGGGTGTGGAGCAGGCGCGGTTCGACGTGGTCAACAGCCCGCTGTCGGAATACGCCGTCCTCGGCTTCGAGTACGGCTACAGCCTGGAGCGGCCCGACGCGCTGGTGATCTGGGAGGCGCAGTTCGGCGATTTCGCCAACGGCGCGCAGATCATGATCGACCAGTTCATCGTCAGCGCCGAGGACAAATGGCGCCAGCCCTCCGGCCTCGTTATCCTGCTGCCGCACGGGCTGGAGGGGCAGGGGCCGGAACACTCCTCCGCCCGGCCGGAGCGCTTCCTCCAGATGGCGGCGCGCGACAACATCCGCGTCGCCCACCCCTCCACCCCGGCCAACTACTTCCATCTGCTGCGCCGGCAGATGCTGCGCCGCGACCGCAAGCCCCTGGTGGTGCTGAGCCCGAAGACGCTGCTGCGCCTGCCCGCCGCCGTGTCGACGCTGGCCGACTGCGCGCCGGGCACCGCCTTCCACCCGGTGATCGCCACCGCCGGGGCGCGGGTCGAGCGCATCCTGCTGTGCAGCGGCAAGCTGGCCTATGAGCTGGAGCGCGAACGGGCCGAGCGTGGGGCGGACGGTGTGGCGGTGGTCCGGCTGGAAATGCTGTACCCTCTGCCCGACGCCGTCCTGTCGGCGCTGTTCCGTCGCTGGCCGGGCGCGTCCTGCGCCTGGGTGCAGGAGGAGCCGTGCAACCTGGGTGCCTGGACCTATCTGGACCGCCGTCTGGAGGCGTTGCGCGCGGCCGCCGGCTGTGTCGAGCCGCGTGTCGCCTGCGTGGCCCGCGACGAGGCGGCGTCGCCCGCCGGCAGCTTCCACGGCGACCACGAGGCCGACCAGCGCCGGCTGGTGGAGCAGGCCTTCGCCGGGATCGCCGCGTCCCTCCCGCCCCGCGAGACGATCGCGGCGGACTGAGCAAGAACAACACCAAAACAACACGCACCGAGGAACCGCGCCATGTCGTCCACACCAACCTCCAACGGCCCGCTTCCGCTGCCCGACCTGCTGTCCACCACGGCGGCGGCGCTCGACGCGGTGGCGCGGCTGGCCGAGGCCGCCGAGCGCGGTGTCGCCGCGCTGGTGGCGCCGGGCGGGCGCGTCGACGCGGCGGCGCTCGACCGCCATCAGGTGGCGGCGCACGGCTTCGCCTGGGTGGCGACCTACGCCGAGGCGCTGCGCCAGATGCAGGGCTGGGCGGAGCGGCTGGACTGCGCCGGCCGGCTGGGCGAGTTGGAGGCGTGCATGCTCCAGGCCGCCTTCGGCGAGTATCTGGCCCAGCTCGACGGCGGTCTGGCGATGAGCCAGGGCGAGATCGTCCGTCCCGCCGATTTCGGGCTGGACGACGCGGAGCGGGCCGCCTTCCGCACCGAGGCGGTGCGCCGGCTGATCGCCGTCGGCAACGCCTCCGCCCTGCGGCTGCGCATCGCCGAGCTGCTGGCCGACGCGCTGCACGGCGGCGGCTTCGGCGAGGCGGCTCTGGAGGACGAGGCGCTCGACATGGTGCGCGAGCAGTTCCGCCGCTTCGTCGCCGACGTGGTGGAGCCGCACGCCCACGAGTGGCATCTGAAGGACGAGCTGATCCCGATGCCGGTCGTCGAGCAGATGGCCGAGATGGGTGTCTTCGGCCTGACCGTGCCGGAGGAGGACGGCGGGCTCGGCATGGGCAAGCTCGCCATGTGCGTGGTGACGGAGGAGCTGTCGCGCGGCTACATCGGCGTCGGCTCGCTGGGCACCCGCGCGGAGATCGCCGCCGAGCTGATCCGGCTGGGCGGCACCGCCGAGCAGCGGGCGCGCTGGCTGCCGCGCCTCGCGTCCGGCGAGATCCTGCCGACCGCCGTCTTCACCGAGCCCAACACCGGCTCCGACCTGGGCAGCCTGCGCACCCGCGCGGTGCTGGACGGCGATACCTACCGTGTCACCGGGGCGAAGACCTGGATCACCCACGGCAGCCGGTCGGACCTGATGACCCTGCTGGTGCGCACCGATCCGGACGCCCCCGGCTACCGCGGCCTGTCGATGCTGCTGGCCGAGAAGCCGCGCGGCACCGAGGCGGCCCCCTTCCCGGCCGAGGGCATGAGCGGCGGCGAGATTCCGGTTCTCGGCTATCGCGGCATGAAAGAGTACGAGATCGGCTTCGACGGCTTCGCGGTGCCGCGCGAAAACCTGCTGGGCGGGGTCGAGGGCCAAGGCTTCAAGCAGCTGATGGCGACCTTCGAATCGGCCCGCGTGCAGACCGCCGCCCGCGCCGTCGGCGTGGCGCAGAACGCGATGGAGCTTGGCCTGCGCTACGCCCAGGAGCGCGTCCAGTTCGGACGCCCGCTCGCCGCCTTCCCGCGCGTCGCCGGCAAGATCGCCTGGATGGCCGTGGAGACGATGATCGCCCGCCAGCTCACCTATTTCGCCGCGCGCGAGAAGGACAGCGATCGCCGCTGCGACATCGAGGCCGGCATGGCCAAGCTGCTGGCCGCGCGCGTCGCCTGGTCGAACGCCGACAACGCGGTGCAGATTCACGGCGGCAACGGCTACGCGGTCGAGTATCCGATCAGCCGTGTGCTGTGCGACGCCCGTATTCTGAATATTTTCGAAGGGGCAGCGGAAATCCAGGCCCAGGTTGTGGCGCGCGGCCTGCTCACCCGGCGCAATTGATCGCGAGACACGGCGGAGGGCCGGGCAGGACTGACCTGCCAGGACTCCGCTTGTGTCATACCGGCGTATTCGCTATCCGACCCGGAGACCGAACGACGAGACCTGTCCCGCGATGGAACTTCTGGAACTGCGCTACTTTGTTCAGGTGGCCGACCTTGGCAGCTTTTCCAAGGCGTCGGTCAAGCTTGGCATCACCCAGCCGGCGCTCAGCCGGCAGGTCCAGAAGCTGGAGCACGAGCTGCGCACCAGCCTGTTCTACCGCCATGGCCGCGGCGTCTCGCTGACCCAACAGGGGCGCAAGCTCTACGACGTGGTGCGCCATCTGCTGGGCGCGCTGTCGGAGATCAAGGAGGAGATCCAGGACCAGTCGGAACGGCTCACCGGGTCGGTCACTCTGGGTCTCCCTCCGTCGATCTGCGCCACGCTGGGGGCGCCGCTGGCCCGCCGCTTCCACGAGAACTACCCCGACGCCACGCTGCGCATCCACGAGGTGTTCAGCGGCACGCTGCTGGAATGGGTCGAGGGCGGGCGGCTCGACCTCGCCGTGCTCTACGACGCCCGGCGCGGGCGCAGCATGCTGTCCTCGCCGCTGCTCGTGGAGAATCTTCTGCTCGTCCAGCCCGCCAAGGACGCGGTGGCCGGTGACGACGGGCCGGTCGAGGTGGAGACTCTGGGCGGCCTGCGCTTCGTGCTGCCGGGGTTGGAGAACGGCCTGCGCCGGGTGGTCGACGCCGCGGTGCGGAGGGCCGACATCGACCTCCAGGTCGACATGGAGATCGATTCCGTCACCGCCATCAAGCAGCTGGTGGAGGAGGGCATGGGTTCGACCATCCTGCCTTTCGGCGCCGTCCATCGCGAGGTGCGCCAGGGCCGATTGATCGCCCGCGAAATCAGCTCCAAGGACATGCACGCCATGCTCGTCACCGCGACGCCCCTACACCAGCCGGTGTCGAAGGCGACGCGCGCCCTGCTGCGGCTGATCCACGCCGAGGTGGCGAAATGCGTCGCCAACGGCGTGCTCAAGGGCAAGGTCGTCGCCCCGGGCAGCGCCGGGGAGAACAGCGCGCCCTGACGCGATGGTCATGACCGGCTGTGCGGGCTGATAGCAGCTATGACGGATGGTCCATAGCACGGCCGGTGCGGCGCGGATAGCCTCCCCATCACCACATAATCCCTTGGGGAGGAAACAAGAATGACGAAGCGTCTGGACGGCAAGGTCGCCCTGATCACCGGTGCGGCGCAGGGGCTGGGCCTCGCGATGGCCGAGACCTTCGTGCGCGAGGGTGGCCGCGTCGCGGTCGTGGACATCAACGGCGACGCCGCCAAGGCGGTCGCGGAGCGTCTGGGCGAGTCCGCCATCGGCATCGCCGCCAACGTCACCAGGATGGCGGATGTCGAGATGACCATCGCCGCCACCGTCGAAAAGTTCGGGCGGCTGGACATCCTGGTCAACAACGCCGGCTCCACCCACGCCAACGGCCCGTTCGAGAACGTGACCGAGGAGGAGTTCGACCGCGTCTTCGCGCTGAACGTCAAGTCGATCTACCTCTATTCCAAGGCGGTCGTCGCGACCATGCGGGCGCAGAAGTCCGGCGTGATCCTGAATCTCGGCTCCACCGCCGGCCTGCGGCCGCGTCCGGGCCTGGTCTGGTACAACGCGACCAAGGGCGCCGTGCACAACATCACCAAGTCGCTGGCGCTGGAGCTGGCGCCCGACAACATCCGCGTCTGCGCACTCGCCCCGGTCGCCACCGAGACGCCGCTGCTCGCCACCTTCATGGGCGGCGACACCCCGGAGAAGCGCGCGCGCATGATGGGCATCGTGCCGCTCGGCCGCCTGGGCCAGCCGACCGACGTCGCCAACGCCGCCCTCTATCTCGCGTCGGACGAGGCGGCCTTCCTGACCGGCGTGGTGCTGGAGATCGACGGCGGGCGCTGCGTGTAAAGCGCGTCGGCCGTTAGCCCCCACCCCGACCCTCCCCGCTCTCGCAGGGGAGGGAGAATGGTCCCCTCCCCTGCGAAGCGGGGGAGGGTTAGGGTGGGGGCATCCGTTCACCACGTTGTTTCCATCTGGATCGAGACTCCCATGTCCTCGCTTCTCTCCGATCTGCGCGTCGTCGAGGTGTCGGCCTTCATCGCCGCGCCGCTGGGCGGCATGACGCTGGCCCAGCTGGGCGCCGAGGTGATCCGCATCGACCCCATCGGCGGCAACATCGACTACCGGCGCTGGCCGGTGGCGCCGAACGGCACCAGCCTCTACTGGACCGCGCTGAACAAGGCGAAGCGGTCGGTGACGCTGGCGCTCGACCGGCCGGAGGGGCGGGAGATCGCCCAGGCGATCATCACCGCCTCGGGCGAGAACGCGGGATTCCTGCTGACCAACCTGCCGGCCAGCGGCTGGATGGGCTACGAGGCGCTGTCGGCCAAGCGCGACGACCTGATCATGCTGCGGCTGACCGGCAACCCGGACGGGTCGGCGGCGGTGGACTACACCGTCAACTGCGCCAGCGGCTTCCCGATGGCGACCGGCCGCGGCGGTGAGCCGGTGAACCATGTGCTGCCGGCCTGGGACGTCGCCGCCGGCCTCTATCTCGCCACCGGCCTGCTGGCGGCGGAGCGACACCGCCGCCGCACCGGGCGCGGGCAGGAGGTGACGGTGGCGCTGGCCGACGTGATGCTGGCGACCGTCGGCAATCTCGGCTACCTCGCCGACGTCCGGGTCAACGGCGCCGTGCGGCCGCCGATGGGCAACGACCTCTACGGCGCCTATGGGCGCGACTTCGCCACCGCCGACGGGCGGCGGGCGATGGTCGTCGCCATCTCCAACCGCCAGTGGAAGGCGCTGGGCAAGGCGACCGGGCTGACCGAGCGGCTGGCGATGATCGGTCCGCTGATGGACGTGGACATGAACGACGAGGGCGGGCGTTTCGTGGCGCGTGACGCCATCTCCGCCGTGCTCGCCCCCTGGTTCGCCGCCCGCACCCTGTCCGAGGTGGAAAGCGCCTTCGCCGGGGCGGGCGTGCTGTGGGGGCCGTACCGGGATTTCGGCCAGCTTGTGGCCGAGGACGCGCGCTGCTCCACCGCCAACCCGCTGTTCCGCGAGATCGAGCAGCCGGAGGTCGGGCCGCTGCTGGTTCCCGGCTCGCCCCTCGGCTTTCCCGGCCTGGGCGAGCGCACCGACCACCGGCCGGCGCCCGTCCTGGGGCAGGACACCGACGCGGTGCTGGCCGACCTGCTCGGCCTGCCGTCCGCCGAGATCGGCCGCCTGCACGACGCCGGCATCGTCGCCTGACCATGTGAGCGGGGCGAGACGACCGGCGCGCGGGCGTGTTGGTGAGGCTTACGGCGGGCCGCATCGACCCGCCTCATGCCGGAGGATGACGCGATGGGCGACAACCGCAACACCGACTCCCAACCGCAAGCCGAGAACGACCGCGCGACCGGCAAGCCCGACGACCAGCCGGCGGCGACCAAGGACGAGATGACCAAGGCCCAGGAGGACGCCGCGCGGGAGCGTGCGGACAAGGGCGGCTATCAGTGACCGGCGCCAAATGATCAGCGCCAGCTGATCGGCAACCCGCCGCGAGTTTGCCCCCGGGCAAAGACGGCGTCCGTCTCCCGCGTCATGGTCCCTTCCGGTCATCACTTCCGGAAGGACAGCGGATATGACGGAAACTGCCGCGCCGACGACGGTGGTCGCTGCGGACGGCGAGGCCGCCGATTGGGGGCCTCTCTCCAGCCTGCCCGGCAACCCCATGATGTGGATTCTCATCCTGGGGGAGCTGGCGGTCTTCGGGGCGATGTTCATCGGCTTCGCGGTGGCGCGCGCGCTGGACCCGGCGACCTTCGACGCCTCGCAGGCTCAGCTGGACCGTCTGCTCGGCGGCGTGAACACCATGGTCCTGGTGACGAGTGGCTGGCTGGTCGCGGTCGCCGTGCGGCGCCGGGCCTCGGGCCGCTCCCACCGGGTGGCGATGCTCGGCGCGATGGCCCTCGGCGGGGGGTTCCTCGCCATCAAGGCGGTCGAGTACGGCGACAAGATCGGCCGGGGCCTGACGCTGGAGACCAACAGCTTCTTCCAGCTCTATTACTTGCTGACCGGTTTCCACGCGATGCACGTCGCCGCGGGGATCGTCATCCTGGGCATCGTCACTTGGTGGGACAGTCTGGAGAACCTGGAGACCGGTGCCGCCTTCTGGCACATGGTGGACCTGATCTGGGTGCTGCTCTACCCCATCGTCTATCTGCTGAGGTGAGGCGATGGCCATCCTGACGCGCACCTGGGTGGTGCTGATGCTGCTCACCGCCGTTTCGATGTGGGCGGGGCACGGCACCGGCGGTCTCGGCCCGCTCGGGGTCGGACTCGTCCTCGCCGCGGCCACCGTCAAGGCCGACCGGATTCTCACCCGCTACCTGGACCTTCACCGCGCCGACGGCGGCTGGCGGGCGGGGTTCCGGGTCCTGCTCACCCTGCTGGGGGTGGCGCTCTTCGGGATCTACGTTCTCTGTCCGATGATCGGCGCGGCTCTGCGCTGAGCTGAGAGGTGGTTCGCAGCCGGGCCGCGCCGTCGGAAATCGACGGTCGCGCCCGGCTCCCCAACCTCACTCGTAGCGGATGCTGATCGCCGAGGCCGCCTTCAGCGCCCGTTCGCGCGCGTCATCGGTGTCGGTGCCGGCGGCGAGCGCCACGCCCATGCGGCGGTTCTTGCGGGTCGTCGGCTTGCCGAACAGGCGGACGTCCACGTCATGCTCCGCGCTTCCCACGCGCATGGCGTCGGCCAAACCCTCGATGGCAAATCGCTCGGCCTCACGGTCGGCCAGGATGACGGCGGAGGCGGCCGGGCCGCGGACGTGGATCGCCGGGATCGGCAGGCCGAGGATGGCGCGGGCGTGCAGGTCGAACTCCGACAGGTTCTGCGACAGCAGGGTCACCATGCCGGTGTCGTGCGGGCGCGGCGAAAGCTCGGAGAAGACGACCTCGTCCTTGGTGACGAAGAACTCGACGCCGAAGATGCCGTAGCCGCCGAGATTGTCCACGACCTTCGCCGCCATGTCCTTGGCGTCGTCGAGCAGCGCCGTGGGCATCGGCACCGGCTGCCAGGATTCCTGGTAGTCGCCGCGCTCCTGCCGGTGGCCGATCGGCTCGCAGAACAGGATGCCTTCGCGGGTGCGGACGGTCAGCAGGGTGATCTCGTACTCGAAGGGCACGAACTCCTCGACGATGACCTTCCGGCGGTCGCCGCGCATGTTGGCGACGGCGTAGGTCCAGGCGGCCTCCAGTTCCTCGGCGGTGCGGACGGTGCTCTGCCCCTTGCCGGAAGAGGACATGACCGGCTTGATGACGCAGGGCAGGCCGGTGTGCTCCGTCCCGGCGATCACCTCCTCCAGGCTTTCGGCGTAGCGGTACTTGGAGGTGCGCAGGCCCAATTCCACCGCGGCGACCTCGCGGATGCGGTCGCGGTTCATCGTCATGGTGGCGGCGCGGGCGGAGGGGACGACGGTCAGGCCGGCGTCCTCGAACTCGTGCAGCACCTCGGTGCGGATGGCCTCGACCTCCGGCACGATGAAGTCGGGCGTGTGCTTGGCGATGGCCGCGCGCAGGGCGTCCGGGTCGAGCATGGAGAACACCTCCGCCGCGTCGGCGACCTGCATCGCCGGGGCGTTGGCGTAGCTGTCGCAGGCGATGACCTCGCAGCCGAGGCGCTTGGCGGCGATGACGAACTCCTTCCCGAGTTCGCCCGAGCCGAGAAGAAGGATTTTGGCCGTGAACATGCGCGGACTCCCGTGACGCAGACGCCCGCGGAGCTTTACCCCAACACGGGCCGTGCGTACATCGCCGAACGCATGCGTACGCCGCATGGACCGGGCGCTATTGCAGGCTGCCCCAGCGCCGGGTGGCGGGTTCGGCCAGCGCCCAGCGCCACTGGCCGTCCTTGGCCCGGCAGATGGTGGTGACGTTGAAGTCCGGATCGTCGTCGAGTGTGAAGACCACGTCCTTGCAGGGGATCGCCTCGCCGAAGCCGCGGGCCACCTGCACCGTGCCGGTCTTGCCGCTCAGCGGCAGCTTTTCCTCCACCGTCCAGGTCGCCGCCTGCCCGACGGCGAGCGGACCGGCGGCACGGGCAACGGCGTTGTGGACGTTGTCGGTGATCCGCCGTTCCGCGTATTTCACGCCCTGGTCGATGCCGTAGCTGGCCCCGGCGCCGGCGATGATGCCCAGCACCGGGTTGCCGGTGGCCGAGCCGACCGTCGCCGCCACGCCCGCCGTGGTCACCCCCGTGACCGCCGAGCCGAACCCCGCGCAGCCGGACAGCGCGAGCAGGGCGGCGGTGGCGAGGGCGGCGCGGTGGAGCGGGGATGCGGTCATGGAGCGGCACGGGGGGTGGTGAGCGGACCGCGGCACCTTATCCGTTCGGATGGGGAGGCCGCCCGTGGTCAAAGCGTGACCTTCGCGGGCGGCTTGGCGTGCTTGTCCTATGGACGGTGGCGGGTGCAGACCCCATGCTTTGGAGGGAAGGTCGTTTAACCCTCTCCCCTCCGGGGAGAGGGTGGCCCGCGGGCCGGTGAGGGGGATGCGCGTGTGTGGTATGTTCGGCACAAGCGCAACCCCCTCACCCTGACCCTCTCCCCGGAGGGGAGAGGGAACGTCGAACGCGGGCGCATGGGGTGGTGGCGAATGAAGGGTGGCGTGGGCAGGCATAGATGGATGGCGGGCGTGAGCGCCGGGCTGCTGCTCGCTCTGCTGGCCGGGCCGGCGGCGGCGGAGCGGATCGTCACGGACTCCTCCGGGCGCCGCGTCACCGTGCCGGACCGGGTGGAGCGCGTGTTCCCCGCCGGACCACCGGCCTCCGTCGTCGTCTACATGCTGGCGCCCGAGAAACTGCTGGGCTGGACGCGGGCGATCAGCCCGCCGGAGCGGCCCCTCCTGCCCGACCGCTACGCCGATCTGCCGGAGCTGGGGCGGCTGACCGGGCGCGGCAACACCGTCAACCTGGAAACCGTGGTGGCCGCGAGGCCGGACGTCGTCGTCGATGTCGGCAGCACCGCCCCGACCTTCGTGTCGCTGGCCGACCGCGTGCAGGAGCAGACGCGGGTGCCGACCCTGCTGATCGACGGGCATCTCGCCGATTCCGCGCGCACCTTCCGCACGCTCGGCGCGCTGATGGGCGTGGCGGAGCGGGGGAGGAACTGGCCCGCTACGCCGAAACGACGCTGGCCGAGGTGCGCCGGCGCTTCGACGGCGTGCCGGAGGACCGGCGGCTGAAGGTCTACATGGCGCGCGGACCGCGTGGGCTCCAGACCGGCATCCGCGGCTCCATCAACGTCGAGGCGCTGGACGTCGCCGGGGTGCGCAACGTCGCGGCGGAGAATCTCGGCAACGGCGGGCTGGTCAACGTGTCGATGGAGCAGGTGCTGGCCTGGCAGCCGGACGCCATCGTCACCATCGACCGCGGCTTCTATGAGAGCGTGTGGACCGACCCGCTGTGGCAGGGGGTGAAGGCGGTGCGCGACCGCCGCGTCTACCTCTCGCCGGGCTTGCCCTTCACCTGGATCGATTCCCCGCCCGCCGCCAACCGCCTGCTCGGCCTGCGCTGGCTGGGCGCCGTCCTCTATCCGGAGCTGTTTCCGGAGGATCTGCGCGAGGAGACGCGACGTTTCTATGCCCTCTTCTACCACCGGGAGCCCACCGCGGAGCAGATCGACGCCCTCCTCGCTGGCAGCCGCCCGCCGGGGTGAGGTCCCCTTCGCACTGACGCTGGGCGGGGTGGCCGCGCTGCTGGTCGCCGCGGTTTGCGTCGCCTTCAGCACCGGCGCCTATCCCGTCACGCCGGGGGAACTGGCCGGGCTGCTCGCGGCAAAGCTGGGGCTCGGCAGCGCCGCCGTCACTCCGGCGGTGGAGACAGTGATCTGGGACATCCGCGGCCCGCGCGTGCTGACCGCCATGCTGGTCGGGGCGGGGCTGGCCGCTTCGGGAGCCGCGTATCAGGGGCTGTTCCGCAACCCGCTGGTCTCGCCGGACATCCTCGGCGTGTCGTCGGGGGCGGCGCTGGGGGCTGTGCTGGGCATCTTCGCCTCGCTGCCGGTCCTCGCCATCCAGGGCATGGCCTTTGCGGGCGGGCTGCTGGCGGTGGGGGTGGTGCTGGCCGTCGCCTCGGCCATCCGCGGGCGGGACCCGGTGCTGGTCCTGGTGCTGGGCGGCGTGGTGATCGGGGCGCTGCTGGGCTCCGGCGTGGCTCTGCTGAAGTATCTGGCCGACCCCTACAACCAGTTGCCGGCGATCACCTTCTGGCTGCTCGGCAGCCTGTCGGCGGTCAACCGCGGCGACCTCGCGGCGCTGGTCCCGCCGGTGGCGGTGGCGCTGCTGCCGCTGGTGCTGCTGCGCTGGCGGCTCGACGTCATGACGCTGGGCGACGAGGAGGCGACGGCGCTCGGCGTGCCGGTGCGGGTGGTGCGGATCGTGGTGATCGTGGCGGCGACGCTGATGACCGCCGCCGCGGTGTCGGTCAGCGGCATCGTCGGCTGGGTCGGGCTGCTGGTGCCGCACCTCGCCCGGCTGATGGTCGGCCCGGCCTTCGTCCGGCTGCTGCCCACGGCGGTGCTGCTGGGGGCGGCCTATCTGCTGGCGGTGGACACGCTGGCGCGCAGCCTGGGGCCGGTGGAGCTGCCGCTGGGCGTGCTGACCGCGGTGATCGGCACGCCGGTCTTCCTCTGGCTGCTCGCCTTCGGAAAGCGCGGCTGGTCATGAGCGCGCGGCTGTCGGTGGAGGATCTCGCCTTCGGTTATGGCGAGCGGGTGGTCGGTGCCGGGGTCGGCTTCGCCGTGGCGGCGGGGGAGGTGCTGTGCCTGCTCGGTCCCAACGGCGGCGGCAAGACGACGCTGTTCAAGACGCTGCTCGGCCTGCTGCCGCCGCGCGGCGGGCGGGTGCGCGTCGATGGCGAGGACACCGCCGGCTGGTCGCCGCGCCGCCGGGCGCTGGCCTTCGGCTATGTCCCGCAGGCGGGGTCGGGGCAGTTTCCCTTCACCGTGCGCGAGATGGTGCTGATGGGCCGCACCGCTCACCGCGGCGCCTTCAGCGCCCCCGCCACGTCCGACCATGCCGCCGCCGAGGCCGCGCTGGAACGGCTGGGCATCGGGCATCTGGCCGAGCGCGACTGGCTGCGCATCAGCGGCGGCGAGCGGCAGATGGCCCTGATCGCCCGCGCGCTTGCCCAGGCGCCGCGCGTGCTGGTGCTCGACGAGCCGACCGCCAGCCTGGACTTCGGCAACCAGGTCCGCGTGCTGGAGCAGGTGCGACGGCTGGCGGACGGCGAGGGCGGCGAGGGGCTGACGGTGGTCTTCTCCACCCACCATCCGGAGCAGGCCTTCGCCATCGCCGACCGGGTGGCGCTGCTGCACGGCGGGCGGCTGGCCCGCTTCGGCACGCCTGAGGCGGTCATCACCGCCGCCATGATGCGCGATGTCTACGGGACGGAGGTCGAGGTGGTGGCGGTGGGGGCGGACGGCATGCGGGTGTGCTTGCCGGTTGGGCTGAGGCGGGCTCAGGTCCGGTAGGACGGGGAGAGCCGCCCCGCCGCCGGTGACTTCGTATAGCGCAGCGCGACCAGCCCCAGGAGGATCGCCGCGTAGACGAAGGGTGGGTACTGCCAGCCCTTGACCAGCATGACGTAATGGATGCAGCCCGCCGCTCCGGCGACGAACACCGCCTTGTGCAGCGCCTTCCAGCGCCGCCCGCCGAGCCGCCGCACCATGCCGTTGGTCGAGGTCGTGGCCAGCGCCGTCAGGATCACGAAGGCGCCCATGCCCACGGTGATGTAGGGCCGCTTCACGATGTCCTTCCACACCGCCGCCCAGTCGAAGAACTGGTCCACCCCCACATAGACGGAGACGTGCAGCAGCGCGTAGAAGAAGGCGAACAGCCCGATCATCCGGCGGAAGCGCGCCAACCCCGCCTGACCCGTCAGGATGCGCAGCGGCGTGACGGCGAGCGCGACCAGCAGCAGGCGCAGCGCCCACAGCCCGCTCTGCCGCACCGCCTCGGCCACCGGCTCCGCTCCCAGCCCGCCGCTCAGCCCCAGCCAGACCATCCAGCCGAGCGGGAGGAGGCCCAGGGCGAACACCGCCGGCTTCGCCCAGCGCGAGGACAACGCCTGGGCGACCGGGCCTTTCGACGTTGCGGCCATCTCAGTAGTTCTTCCGCAGATCCATGCCGGCGTAGAGCGACGCCACCTCTTCCCCATAGCCGTTGAAGGGCAGCGTCTTGCGGCGGGAGAACTCGCCGACGCGGCGCTCCGTCGCCTGGCTCCAGCGCGGGTGGTCGACCTCCGGATTCACGTTCGAATAGAAGCCGTACTCGCGCGGCTGCGAGCGGTTCCAGGAGGTCGGCGGCTGGTCCTTCGTCAGGGTGATGCGGACGACCGACTTGATCGACTTGAAGCCGTACTTCCAGGGCACGACCAGCCGCACCGGCGCGCCGTTCTGGTTGGGCAGCGTCTCGCCGTACATGCCGACCGCCAGGAGGGTCAGCGGGTGCATGGCCTCGTCCATGCGCAGCCCCTCGACATAGGGCCATTGCAGCACGGGATACTTCAGGCCGGGCATCTGCGAGCGGTCGGCCAGCGTCTGGAAGGCGACGTATTTGGCGTTGCCGGTCGGGTCGACGCGCTTCAGCAGCTCGGCCAGCGGGAAGCCGATCCAGGGGATGACCATCGACCAGCCCTCGACGCAGCGCAGGCGGTAGACGCGCTCCTCCAGCGGAAAGGCCAGCAGGTCTTCGATGCCGAAGGTGGTGGGCTTGCCGGCCTCGCCGTCCACCGCGATCTCCCACGGGCGGGTGCGCAGCGTGCCGGCGTTCTCCGACGGGTCGGTCTTGTCCGTCCCGAACTCGTAGAAATTGTTGTAGCTGGTCGCCGACTTCATGGGAGTCTGGGCGTCCATCTTGGGGTCCTTCGGGCTGACCGTCAGCGGGGCCTGGAAAGGCGCGGCCAGCGCCGGACCCGGCAGGACCCCCGTGCCGCCGAGCGCCAGGGCGGCAGCGCCTCCGGCGATGATGGAGCGCCGGGACAGGAACAGGCCGCGGGGCGTCACCTCGTTCTCGCTGGCTTGCGACGCGCTCCGGACTTTGATGAGCATGAACACTCTCCACAGGAAAGCCGCCGGGAGGCGACAGCGCCCCCCGTCCCTCATCTAGCCTTGGTCGCCGCTCCCGGCAAATCAAGCGCGGGACACGAGTTCGTGAGCGAAAGGTGAGGAGTCTTCGAGCCCCTCTCCCGCCCCGGGAGAGGGAGGGGCCCGCCGCGAAGCGGTGGGAGGGTGAGGGTGACGCCAAGCATCAGCGCATCGTTTCCCGCACGACCCTCACCCGCCCGCTTGCGCGGGCACCCTCTCCCGGGGCGGGAGAGGGGGTTGACGTATCCGTCTCAGTCTTTCGGAACCGCCGTGACGGCGCCGCTTTCCGAGGATTTGAGGATCGTCTCGATCAGCCGGTGGACCTTCAGCGCCTCCCGCCCGGACACACGCGGCTGGGTGCCGTCGTCGAGCGCGTCGAGGAAGTCGGCCAGCACGGCGCGGTGGTGGGCGTTGGAGAAGGCCATGGGGTCGGCCCCGCCGCCCAGCGTGCCCGCCGTTTCCCCGGCCTGGACCGTCCCGCCGGAGCGCAGCTGCACCTCCAGCCGGTCGCCGGTCAGCAGGGCGGAGCCGGCGGTCCCGGCGATCTCGATGCGCTCCGGATAGCCGGGATAGGCGGCGGTGGTGGCGTCCACCGTGGCGAGCAGCCCGCCGTCGTAGCGCAGGGCGGCGCACACCACGTCCTCGGTGTCGATGGGGCGCAGGCCGCTGGTGTTGGCGAAGGCGGCGACCTCCCGCGGCAGGCCGAGCAGGCTGACATAGAGGTCCAGCGTGTGGATGGCCTGGGTCAGCAGCACGCCGCCGCCGTCGCGCGCCTTCATGCCGCGCCCCGGCTGGGCGTAATAGGCGTCGTCGCGCCACCAGCGCACCACGACGGAGGCCGACAGCGGGCGGCCCAGCGTGCCGGTGCGCAGCAGCTCCGCCAGCCGTTCCGCGGCGGCGCGGAAGCGGTGCTGGAGCATGACGCCGAGCGTCAGCCCGGCGCGCTCCATGCTCTCCACCACGGCGCGGCAGCCGGCCGGCGTGGCGTCCAGCGGCTTTTCCAGAAGGACGTGCTTGCCGGCGGCGGCGCAGCGGGCGACGAGGTCGGCGTGGGTGTCCGGCGGGGTCAGCAGCAGAACGGCGGAGACGGTGGGATCGTCGAGGATCGCCTCCGCCCGGTCCACCGCCGGCAGGCCGAAGCGCGCCGCGAAGGCGGCCCGCCGCTCGGCGGACGGGCTGAAACAGCCCGCCACCTCCACCCGGTCCGCCAGATCCAGCAGGCTCTGGGCGTGCGGCGTCGCCGCCATGCCCAGCCCGATCACGCCGACGCGACGCCGCATGCCCCTTAGCCCTGGGCCAGGGCGGAGGCCTCGCGGGCCAGCCGCTCGATCTCGGACCAGCGGCGCTCCTTCACGGCGTCGGCCGGAGTCAGCCAGGTGCCGCCGAGCGCGAAGACGTTGGGGAGCGACAGGATCTCCTTCACATGCTCCGCCTTGAGGCCGCCGGTCGGGCAGAAGCGGATCTCCGGCATCAGCGGCGCCATGCCGCGCAGCGCCGGGGCGCCGCCGTTCAGCATCGCCGGGAAGAACTTCAGCTCGCGGAAGCCGTGCTCCATGGCGATCAGCGCCTCGGCCACCGTGGCGATGCCCGGCAGATAGGGCAGGCCGGCGGTCTTGGCGGCCTCGGCCAGACGGTCGGTCAGGCCGGGGCTGACGACGAAGCGGGCGCCGGCGTCGCGGGCCTGGGCGAACTGCTCCGGCCGGATCAGCGTGCCGAGGCCGACCAGGGCGCCCGGAACGCGGGCGGCGATGGCCTCCGCGCAGGCCAGCGCGGCGGGGGTGCGCAGCGTCACCTCCAGCGTGGTCAGGCCGCCGGCGACCAGTGCCTCGGCCAGGGCGACCGCGGTGTCCGGCTCGTCGAGGACGAGGACCGGGACGATGCGCGGGCCGGACAGGGAGGGTTCAAGACGCGGGTGGGTCATGTCAGGGCCTCGGCAGGAGAGAAATAGAGTGGGGTGGCGAGCCGCATGTCGTCGATGGTCAGCAGCAGGCCGTCGATGTGGTCGCCGAGCGCCTTCACCGCGCGGTCGGGGTCATGGTCCGCGATGGCGGCGACGATGGCCTCGTGCTCGGCGATGACGGTCGCCATGCGGCCGGGAAAGGGAAGGGTCAGGTGGCGGCAGCGGTCGATCTGCACCTTCACCTGCTGGGTGATCGGCCAGAAACCGGGATAGCCGGCGATGTCGGCGATCAGAGCGTGGAACGCCTCGTCCGCCTGATGGAAGCCGTCGGCGCAGCCCGAGGCGTCCACCTCGCGCTGGCGCTCCAGATTGGCCTGGAGGGCGGCGACTTGGCTGCGGGTGGCGCATTCCGCCGCGAAGCGGACGGTCGCCTGCTCCAGCGTCTTGCGGATCAGGTTGGCTTCGGGCAGGTCGGCGATGGGAATGCGCGCCACGAAGGTGCCCGATTGCGGAAAGACCTCCACCAGCCCCTCGTCGGCCAGCCGCAGAACGGCCTCGCGCACCGGGGTGCGGCTGACGCCGAAGGCTTCGGCCACCAGCTTCTCCACGATCGGGTCGCCCGGCTTGCGGGCCAGAGACACGATGTCGGCCCGCAGGTCGCGGTAGATCGCCGCCGCCGCCGTGGTCCCGCGCTGCGACGCGCGGGGCGGCTTGACGATGGCTGGAACGGTCGTGGCTAGGCCCGTAGAAGCTTGGCCTGGGGGCATGGAGGGTCCCTCCGTCAAAGGGTCAGCCGTCCAGCACGGACGCCATGGCGTCGCGCGGGATGACGGCGCCGCGGTGCTGGATGACCACGGCGGCGATGCGGTGGGCGGAGCGCGCCGCCTCCACGGGGCCGAGGCCCTTCAGGCGGGCGCTGAGATAGCCGGCGCTGAAGCTGTCGCCCGCCGCCGTGGTGTCCACGACCTTGGCGACCTTCTCCGACGGCACGGTCTCCTCGACGCCGGGGGCGGAGACGATGCAGCCCGGCTTTTCCAGCTTGAGAACGATCTCCGTCACCCCGGCGCCGCGCACGCGGGCCATGGCGGTGTCGGCATCGGCGTCGCCGTAGAGGCCGCGCAGGTCCTCGACGCCCGGCAGGGCGATGTCGGTGCGTTCGAGCATCGCGTCGTAGGCGCGCTGCGCCGTCTCGCGGTCGGGCCACAGGCGGGGGCGCCAGTTGGTGTCGAAGGCGACGCGGCCGCCGCGCTCGCGCAGGCGGTCGAGCATGGGGAACAGCACCTCGCGCCCGCGCTCGCCCCAGATGGCCAGGCTGATGCCGGACATGTAGAGGAGGTCGTAGCCTTCCAGATCGGCGACCAGCGCCGGGCTGTCGGGCAGCACGAACAGGTCGCGGGCCGGCGCGGAATCGCGCCAGTAGAGGAAGCGCCGCTCGCCGCTGTCGTCCGTCTCGATCATGTAGAGGCCCGGGACGCGGTTGGGCACGCGCAGCACATGACCGGTGCCGACCCCTTCGGCCTCCCAGGTGGCGACCATGGCGTCGCTGTTGCCGTCGTCGCCCAGCGCCGTCACGTAATCGGTTGCTACGCCCAGCCGCGCCATATAGACGGCGGTGTTGAGGGTGTCGCCGCCGAAGCCCATGGTGAAGGTCCCGTCGGGACGGCGCACCAGTTCGATCATGCATTCGCCAAGGGCCGCAACCCGGCGCGCGGACTCACCCATCGCCATCCCCCGTCCGACGGGCCGACCCGCCGGTTCCTGCTAAAGAGTTCGAACAACACGGGTTTTTAGTCCCGTGCCTCCCAAGGGCAAGTATACTAATATATCAATGCGCGAGGCAAGGCTTTTCGGGCGCTGGCCGTGCCAATCGCCGGTCATGGCACGGGTGCTGCGACGTTTTGCTGCTGCTTCTTGCGCAGCCGTTCGCGATGGGCGGTGTAGAGGCCGCTGGCGATGATGATTCCGGCGCCCAGGAAGGTCCAGTGGTCGGGCAGCGCTCCGAAGATCAGGAAGCCCAGCAGGGTGGACCAGACGATCTGCACATAGGAGCAGGGAGCGAGCACCGACGCCTCGCCGAAGCGGTAGGCCTGGACCATCAGCCATTGCCCCATGGTGGAGACCAGACCGATCAGGGCGCCCAGCGCCACCTCCGTCCAAGTCGGCATGGCGACGTTGAAGGGCAACAGCACGGTCAGCACGGCTAGGCCGGTCAGGGCGGTCCAGATCAGGGTGGTGGTGGGGTGCTCCTGCCCGGTCATCTTGCGGGTGATGACCACGCCGGTCGCCCAGCTCATCGCCGACAGGATGGGGAAGATGGCCGCCGGCTGGAAAGCCGCCCCGCCGGGCCGGATGACGATCAACACGCCGATCAGCCCGACCAGCACCGCCGCCCAACGGCGCGGCCCGATCTTCTCGCCCAGCACCAGGATCGACAGCACCGTGACGAAGACCGGCGAGACGTAGCTGGTCGCCGCCGCCTCCGCCAGGGGCAGATAACGCATGCCCATGATGAAGAACAGTGCCGACCCGAGCATCCCCAGAGCGCGCAGAACCTGGAGGCCGGGGCTGGTGGTCTTCATCACCGGCGGACCGCCGCGGATCATCAGCGGCAGCAGCAGCGTCGTGAAGCCGACGTAGCGCATCCAGCCGATCTCGATGGAAGGCAGCGTCTGGGACAGATACTTCGCCGTCGCGTCGGAGCAGGAGAAGAAGAAGACCGCGGCGACGACCATCAGAATCCCGCGCACGGGATCGTCGCGGCGCTCGCTCCCGTGGGACGGCACGGTCTGGGCAGCGGACACCCCTTCCGGGGGGCGGGAGCAGTCAGGCATGGCCGGGGGGCGTTTCCAGGCAGGAGGGCGGCAAACGGAAGGATGGCCCGGGTCTCTGCCCGGTTAACCATCAGGTTACTGATATATTATGCCTGGAAACAATGGTGCGGGGCGTCATGGCAGCCATACGGCCGACCCTGCGGATGTCATGGCGCGGCCCTGTGGATCAGCCGTCGCCGCGGTCGATGGCGGCGGGGCCGCGCAGAGCCGAGGTGACGGCGGGCGCCGGGCGCAGCAGCGGCGTCGGCGGGTTGATCGGCAGATCCATCAGGCCGCGGCGGGCGGCGTTGCGCTCCATCTCGTAATCGGGGTCGGGGAAGCGCTGGAGAAGCGTCTCGTAGGTGTCGCGGGCCGCGGCGGGGCAGCCCAGGATGCGGAACGCTTCTCCCTGCCGCAGCAGGGCACCAGCCTCCGTCCCGCGGTGATAGGAGGCGAGGCTGGCCGCCACGGCGAACCAACGGTCGTAGGCGGTCCACAACGCCTCCACCGTCGGCCCCTCGCACTGCCCGGCCTCCACCGCCGCCTCCAGCGCCTGCCGGTAGGCGGTGTCCGGGGGCGGGGAGGTCATCGCGCAGCCGCCCACCAGCAGGAGGACGCCCGCAAGGGCGGTTCCGGCAATAGCCTGTCTGTTGCGCGGCATCGTTTCCTCTCTCCCGTTCGCATCCTCTCGCCACCAGTGAAATACAGCCGGGTTAAAGCCCGGTTCAAGCCGAAGCGGGGAGGGCTGGGGAGGTGCGGTGTTGCGGGCAACTCGGGAGGAAAATGCTTCGAATTTCGAGGCAAAGAGCAGCCAAGAATCTACGCCTTAACGGATATTAAAAGTCATATAAAAGCAGGCCGTAACATTATCCCTTGAGGTAAGCCGGATGGTTGACTCGCGGTACAGGAAGGCTATTACCTGAGGGTGTGAGAAAATAAAGCACTCGGAATTAAGGAAAATTTTAAGTGCCTTGTCCTCCCGCCCTCTAGTTGAAACCCCTGTTGCGGAGAATCCCATGCGCGCTGTCCTGGTTGAACCGAACCCCCTGATCGCCGACGCGCTCGGCCGTCAGCTCGGCATGGGGAAGATCCGCTACGACCGCCAGGACTGGGCCGGGCTGGAGGAGCTTCTGCAGGAGCAGGGGGCGGAAGGACTCGGCTACGACGCCATCGTCCTGGGCAGCGTCGACGATCCGGCGCGCTGTGTGGCGGCGCTGCGGGCGCATCAGGTCGGGGCGGCGATCCTCTGCCTGCTCGACCGGCGCTGCGTGACGACGACGGTGGAGCTGCTGCACGCCGGGGCCGACGACGTGCTGGTCAAGCCGGTGGTCAGCGCCGAGGTGCGGGCGCGCATCGAGGTGGCGCGGCGGCGCTCGCGCGGGTTGCTGAGCAACGCGGTGCGGGTCGGCCAGCTCACGGTGTTCCTCGACGGGCGCGACCCGGAGGTCGCCGGCGAGCGGCTGCGGCTGAGCCAGCGCGAGCACGCCATCCTCGGCGTGCTGGCCGCCCACCACCGCCGCGTCGTCTCCAAGGAGCACATCTACGACGAGGTCTACGGCCTGTCCGGCGCCGACCCGCTGGACAAGGTCATCGACGTCTACATCTGCAAGCTGCGCAAGAAGATCGCCGAGGCCACCGGCGGCGCCCGCTACATCGAGACCGTCTACGGCCGCGGCTACAAGTTCGAGGCCCCGCCCGAGCACGAAGAGGCTGTTTCGGCCGCCGCACCCGCCACCGCCGCCCGCCGCTTCCCGGCCATCCCCTTCGCCGCGTCCGGCCTGCACCCCGGCTGTCTCGTCGCCGCCGAGTGACGGCGCCTTAATTTCAAAGTCCCGCCCTGCCTTCTGCTTCCGACATTTTGCCCCCGAAATTTTGAAAGACGCCATGGCCGCGGCCCTTCGGGGCACGGCGGCTGAACCGCCGTGCGCGGCAGCCGCATTTTTGTAAAATGCGCGATTACTTTTAAAAACCGCACGGCTTTAAAAGATGAGTTTGTCACCCTGAAAAGGCTGCGGTTTTTTACTCCGGTTTAAACGGGGTCGGTCACAGTCGAATGGTCGGTTGCGCGCCCATAAAAACCAAGTGGGAAGGCCCGCGCACCCGGCCCCAGCGTCAGAAAGGCGCTCTGCATCTCGCGAATGGAGATACACATGGCCTCGATCATGACCAACACCTCGGCGATGACCGCGCTGCAGACGCTGCGCCGCGTGACCGACGATCTGGCGACCACCCAGGATCGCATCTCGACCGGTCTCAAGGTCAACAACGCCAAGGACAACGCCGCCTACTGGTCCATCGCCACGACCATGCGCGCCGACGTCGCCGGCTTCAAGGCGGTGAAGGAATCGCTGGAACTGGGTTCGGGCACGACCAACACCGCGTCGGTGGCGTCCAAGAACATCGTCGAGAACCTGCAGACGCTGAAGGCCCGCGTCATTGCCGGCCAGACCAACGGCGTCGACAAGTCGCTGATCCAGAACGACATCGACCAGCTCGTCAAGCTGGTGAAGGGCGCCGCCGCCGACGCTTCCTTCAACGGCGACAACCTGCTGCGCATCACCTACTCCAACGACGGCACGGCCAAGGACCAGAACGTCGACATCCTGGCGTCGCTGAGCCGCAGCGCCGGCACGGTCGATCCGAGCTACATCAGCTTCCAGCGCCAGGACATGCAGGTCACCTCGATCGTCGGCAAGGCCACGATCGAGCAGCAGGTGGACTCCACCAACGACCTGAAGGCCAGCGTCGGCATCGCCATCGGTGCGCCGGACACCACCTTCATCGACGGCCAGAACCTGGGCCTGGGCAACCTGACCCTGAACGTGACCAACGAGGCGGGCACCAAGACCGCCGTGACGGTGGACCTGTCGGGCATCGACTACACCACGGATCTGGCGACCACCCAGGGCCTGATCGAGACCGCGGTCAACACGGCCCTGACCGCGGCCGGCGGCGACTTCCAGGTGGCCTTCAACGGCGACAAGCTGGAATTCACCGACCAGGACCTGAACACCGACGGCAACTTCACCGCCAAGGTGGACAGCCTGTGGGTCGGTTCGAAGGAAAGCGACGCCTTCGGCGGCTTGGCCGACCTGACGCAGATCGACGTGACCTCCAACGCCACCAAGTCGCTCGAGGTCATCAACGGCCTGCTCGACAAGGCCATCGGCAAGGCCGCGGTGATCGGTTCCATCGAGAACCGCGTGTCGGTGCAGAACGACTTCGTGTCGAAGCTGACCGACTCGATGAACAAGGGCATCGGCTCCCTGGTGGACGCCGACATGAACGAGGAATCGAGCCGCCTGCAGGCCCTCCAGGTCCAGCAGCAGCTCGCCACCCAGGCGCTGTCGATCGCCAACCAGGGTCCGCAGAACATTCTCTCGCTGTTCCGCTAACCCGGTCCGGCCGGCGTCCCTCTCCCGAGGGGGCGCCGGCCTCTTTTTCCTTATTCGATCCAGCCCCAGCCCCATTCCGGCGCCCCCGTGCGCGTTGCATAAGGTGCGACCATGAGCATCGCCGCCTACCAGCAGACGATGGCCGAGTGCGAAGACCCGCGCCGCATCGAATATCTGGTCTTCCTCCGCATCACCCTGGATCTGGAGGCCAACCGCGCCGCCGGCTGGCGGTCGGCGGCGCTGAAGGACGCGCTGTGGCGCAACCTGGAACTCTGGAACACGCTGCGCGCCGACCTTCTGGAGGACGGCAACGCGCTGCCCGAGGCGCTGCGCGCCGGGCTGGTCTCGCTGTCCTTCTCGGTGGCGCGCCAGACCACCCAGGTGCTGCGCGGCGAGGCCGACGCGGGCACGCTGATCGACATCAACCGGTCGGTCATGCGCGGCCTGCAGGGCGTGGCCCGCACGGAGGCTCCCGCCCCGATGGAGGCCTCCTATGGCGCTTAAGCTCCGCCTCAAGCCCTGCGAGCGCGTGGTCATCAACGGCTGTGTCGTGCAGAACGAGAACCGCCGCTACACCCTGACCGTCAGCAACTTCGCCCAGATCATCCGCGGCAGCGACATCATGCAGGAGGACGAGGCCGACACCCCCGTCCGCCGCGCCTACTTCGTGATCCAGAGCATGCTCTTGGACCCCCAGGCCGCGGAACAGTACGGCAGCGTTGTCGCCGGCATGATGGCCAAGCTCTACACCGCCTTCATGCATCCCGAGATGCAGGACCGCATCATGCAGGCGATGAGCAACGTCAGCGACCGCGACTACTACAAGGCGCTGGCCTGCCTGCGGCCGGTGATGGCCTACGAGGACGGGCTGCTGAACGCGCAGCGCGCCCCGCGGGACGAGCGCATTCCCGAGACTCGCGTGGAGGCGTGACGCCATGCCCGCACCCATCCAGGGACTGACCGGCGGCGTGTCCGGCGTCAACGGCGAGCGCGGCACCGCCAGCGCCGACCTGATCGCCGAAGCCCGCCAGCGCCAGGCCGACCGGCTGCGCGCCGCCCAGGCCGAGGCCGCCAAGGCCACCGAGGTGGTCGAGGAGGCCCGCGCGCCGGCGGAATCCGACAACCGCCGCCAGCCCGACCCCATCCCGCCCTACCGCGTCAACCTCGACCCCGGCACGGGCCGCCTGTCCACCGAGGTGCTCGACACCCACACCGGCGAGGTGATCCTGCGCATTCCGCCCTCCTACGCCGACCCCGCGGAGGACGCGGCGGAGGAGAGCGGCCGGCCGGCGACCCCGGAGGTGAAGGCATGAGCACGCTCCAGGACTATCGCCAGATCGTCCGCAACCAGGACCGCTACGACGCGATGATCCGCTCGCGGCCCGACGTGAAGCGCAACATCGCCTATTTCGAGGCCAACATCGGCAAGATCTCCAGCGCCGAGGAGCTGCTGAAGGACGACAAGCTCTACCGCTTCGTCATGGTGGCCTTCGACCTGGAAAGCCAGACCTACGCACGTGCCCTCATCCGCAAGGTGCTGGACCAGGGGGTGAAGGACCCGGAGGCGCTGGCCAACCGCATGAACGACGCCAAGTTCAAGGAGATGGCAACCGTCCTGTCCTTCAAGGAGACGGGGGGCGCCACGCTGAAGGAGCCGGCGATCGTCAAGGCCATCGTCGACCGCTACGTCGACGTGTCGCTGGAGGTGAAGGCCGAGGAGAGCAACCCCGCCGTCCGTCTGGCGCTCTACTTCGACCGCAAGGCGCCGCGCATCACCAACTGGTATCAGGTGATGGCCGACCGCGCGCTGCAAAAGGTGGTCTTCACCGCGCTCGACATTCCCGAGCAGTCGGCGCTTGGCGACCTCGACCGGCTGGTCGACAAGCTGAAGAAGCGCTTCGACATCGCCGACTTCAAGGACCCCGCCAAGCTCGGGAAGTTCCTGGACCGCTTCTCGGCCATGTACGACCTGAAGAACGGCGGGCCAGTGGGAGCCTCCACGAACCTCCCCTACATCGGGCCGATCAACAGCCGCGGACGCTCCTCGATCATCGCCATCGACCCGTCCATCACCATGTCGCTGCTGAACTTCCCGCGCTTCTGAGCGGCGGCGTTCCGGCAGGCCGAATTCCGGGAGATTGGCTGTGCAGCCGAGCCGACAGGCCAGGCCGCCGGGCACTTGGCCGCACGTCGTGGCCCTGCTGCCCGGCCCGGACGACCGGGACGAGGACACCGCCCGCGACTCCCTTCATATCCTGCCGATGACCATCCTGCCGCTGGAGACTCCGGGCCTGCGCCGGGCACGGCTGATCAAGAACGTCCGGCTCCAGACGGTGGTGGAGCTGTTCAACGACGTCCACGCCGGCAGCGGGCAGGTAATGCCCAGCCAGTTGCCGCTGCATTTCGGCAACCGCTCGCCCGAGCTGGACCGCGACCTCCTGATGATCGGGCAGATCGCCCAGGCCGCCAGCTTCGACGTCTATTCCCTGCGCATCGAGCTGCGCCGCCTGAAGATCGCGGTGGACGAGCACGCCGCGCTCCGCCTGTCGCAGCGCCGGAAGGACCAGCTCACCCGCTACATGCGCGTCTTCACCCGCCCGCTGATCGAAAGCGTCTACGGCAGCGACGACGTGCAGGTGCAGAATGTCGAGGACCTGATCCGCCTGTTTGCCGAACCCGATCTGGCGGAGGTGCGCCGCCGATTGACCATGATGGCCGATCGGCTGGACATCGCCATGGCCGACATCCCGGCCTTCCTGGAGGAGTACGGCGACATCTTCCTGTCGCTGGCCTATTTCAAGCAGTGCCTGGACGAGATCGTGCCCGACGTGCAGGCCTTCCTGGCCTGGATGGACGCGGTGCGCGGCTTCAGCGAGGTCCGCCGCGACGCCCGTCACGCCCGGATGCTCGACGAGGTGGGCCGCGACCTGACGGAGATCGCCGCCTCGATCACCGGGCGGTTCGAGAGCTTCGACAACCGCTCCAAAGACTTCTGGCGCAACATCAACGCCCAGAGCTTCCGCAGCATCCGCGACCTGATCACCAACCACCACGTCACCATCGGCGGGGTGCTGTGCGGGCTGGCGGTGAAGATGGCCCTGTGGAAGGCCCGTTTCTCCAGTGGCGGCGGCCCGGTCCGCCGACTGGAGTTCATCCGCTCCGAAATCCTGCCGGGCCTGTCGCACATCCGCTCCCTGGAACGCTCGGCGCGGAGCGGGGGACGCTGAGGCCCCCCATCCCTCCTACCGGCGCCGCGCGGCGAGCTGCAGGGCGGTGGCCGCCGCGGCGACGGCGATGCCCAGACCGGTCACCGCGGTCCAGCCCCCGGCGTTCCAGGCCAGCGTCGCCGCACTCGACCCCAGCGCGCCGCCCAGGAACATGCCGCCCATGAAGATGGTGTTCAGCCGGGCGCGGGCTTCGGGGCGCAGGGCGTAGACGATGTGCTGGTTCGACACCAGCGCCGCCTGGACCGCGAAGTCGAGCAGGATCACCCCGGCAACCAGACCGGCGACCGACGTCCACAGCCCGAACAGCAGCCAGGAGGCGAGCGTCAGCAGCGTGCCCAGCAGGATCACCCGGTGCGGCCCGCTGCGGTCGGCGATCCGCCCGGCCATCGGGGCGGCCAGGATGCCGACCGCGCCGACGATGCCGAACAGCCCCGCCGCGTCGGCGCCCAGGCCGAAGCGCGGCTCGGCCAGACGCAGCGCCAGGATGGTCCAGAAGGTGGTGAAGGCGGCGAACAGCAGCCCCTGGGTGACCGCGGCCAGCCGCAGGGCCGGGAACTCCCGCCACAGATGGACCAGCGAGCGCATCAGCGCCGGGTAGCGCAAGGACGCGTTCGGGTGGCTGCGCGGCAGCATGACGGCCATCAGCGCGGCGGCACCCAGCGCCAGCGGCACGGCCAGCCAGAACATGGCGCGCCAGCCCTCGTGCGTCCCGACGAAGCCGGCCAGCGTCCGGCTGAGCAGGATGCCGGTCAGCACCCCCGACATGACGGTCCCCACCGCCGCCCCGCGCCGCTGCGGCGAGGCGAGATGCGCGGCGAAGGGAACGATCTGCTGCGCCACCGTCGCCGAGACGCCGAGCAGCAGCGAGGCGGCGACCAGCAGGGCCGGACCCTGCGCCAGCGCCGTCGCGACCAGCGCCGCGGCGAGCAGCAGGAACTGCCCGACGATCAGCCGGCGACGCTCCACCAGATCGCCCAGCGGCACCAGCAGGAGCAGTCCGGCGGCGTAGCCGAGCTGCGTGGCGGTCGGGATCATGCCGGTCAGCGGGCCGGGCAGGTCGCCCTCGATCAGGCTCAGCATGGGCTGGTTGTAGTAGATGTTCGCGACGGCCAGCCCCGCGGCGGTCGCCATGGCGAAGGTCAGCCCGTGCCCGAGCCGGGTCTGTTCCGGTGTGTGGGTCGATGTGTGGGGCATTGTGTCGGTGATGCTCATGACAGGGGGTCCTTTCCGACAATCCCTCTCCCGCCCCGGGAGAGGGTGGCGCCGGAGGCGCCGGGTGAGGGTGCTGCCAAGGATCGAAGCGCTGATCCTTGGCGGCACCCTCACCCTCCCGCCGCAAGCGGCGGGCCCCTCCCTCTCCCGGGGCGGGAGAGGGGTTTTCAACGTGCGAAAACCTTGAAACGGACCCTATCGCACTTTCACAATCCGCATCAGTCATGCAGAATGAACGGCCTGTACATCGGAATATGAAGCAATGGACCTCGCCGGACTCGCCGTTCTGGTGGAAGCCGCCCAGGCCGGCAGCTTGGCCGGGGCGGCGCGGCGGCTGGGCATCTCGCCGCTGATGGCGACCCGGCGGCTGGCCGCGCTGGAGGAGGCCATGGGCGCGCGGCTGATGCAGCGGGCCACCCGCTCCCTCGCGCTGACGCCGGAGGGGGAGGCGATGCTGCCCTTCGCCCAGGCGATGCTGGAGAACGAGGCGGCGGCGCGGGCCAGCGTCCGACCGTCCTCCGCCGGGGCGTCGGGGCTGCTGCGGCTGACCGCCTCGGCCGCCTTCGGGCGCAAGGTGGTGGTGCCGGTGGTCGCCGACTTCCTGACGGACAACCCGCAGGTCTCGGTCGATCTGCTGCTGACCGACACGGTGGTGGACATCGTCGGGCAGGGCATCGACCTCGCCATCCGCATCGCCCATCTGAAGGACAGCGCGCTGATCGCGCGGCGGCTGGCCGACAACCCGCGGGGCCTCTACGCCACGCCCGGCTATCTGGCGGCCCGAGGGACACCCGCCGCCGCCGTCGATCTGGCGGAGCACGAGTGCCTGTGCCTGTCCGGCACGACCCATTGGAGCTTCGCAGGCGACGGGCGGGAGCGGCGCATCCGGGTGCGCGGCCGTTTCACCGCCAACTCCATCGAGGGGTTGCGGGACATCTGCCTCGCCGGGCTCGGCATCGCCGTCCTGTCCGAGTGGGACGTGCGGGAGGAGGTGGCGCGCGGCGCGCTGGTCGCGCTCCGCCTCTGCGATGGCGAGCTTGAGCCGCTGGCGGTGTGGGGCGTCCATCCCTCGGCGCGTTTCGTGCCGCCGAAGGTTCGGCTGTTCATGGACGCGCTGGCGAAGGCGCTGCGCTGACCGGGGTCAGAGGCGGACGGCCGGGCGGTCCGCCGGCTGGGTGGCGTGCAGCTCGTACAGCTTCGCGAGGATTTGCGGGGCGGGCTGCTCCGCCTTGGGCGCCGCCTTGTCCGCCTTATCCGCGGCGTCGTCGGTGCTCGGCGTCTTGCGGGCGAGCGCTTCCGCCAGCACGGCGGGGGACGGGCGATGGTCCGCCGGCGGCTCCTGCGCCGCGCCGGCAAGGAAGGGCAGGGGTGGAGCGTTGGACGGCACGTCCTTTGCCGGGGCCTTCGTCTCTTCCGCGCCGCCCTCAGCCAGCGTGACGAGGTGGCCGAGCGGGTCGTCGCCGGTCACCGCCTCGAAGGCGGCCATCGCGGCGCTGCCCAGCAAGCCGATGGGGCCGCCGAACAGGAAGCCGCCAGCCAGCCGCGCCGGCAGGCCGATCTCGTCGCCGGTGGCATGGCGGTAGACCTGCGACACCCCCGGCAGATGTTGGAGCGGATTCACTGCGTCCAGCAGGTCTCCGAAATCCAGACTGAGATCCGCCGTCTCCTGTTTGGTCGGGGCCTTCACGGCGTCCCGTGCGGCGGTCGTCGGGGCAAGCGCGCGGGTGGCGAGCGCGGTGGCGTTGGTCATGGGACAACTCCGGCGGGAACGGCGAGGATGCGGTCGAGGAAACGGAAGGAGTCGAGGGATGGCGTGGCGTCGTCCTTGCCCTGGCGCAGGAACTCCTCCAGCGCCGGGTTCAGCGCGACGGCGTCGTCCACCTCCGCGTCGGTGCCCTGCTTGTAGGCGCCGATGCGCACCAGCTCCCGCATGTTGTCGTAGGTGGCTGCGAGGCTCCGCGCGCGGCGCAGCAGGGTGTTCTGCTCCGCCGTGTGGCAGCCGGGCAGCAGGCGCGACACGCTGCGCAGCACGTTGACGGCGGGGTAGCGCCCCTGCTCCGCGATGCGGCGGTCCAGCACGACATGGCCGTCCAGGATGCCGCGCACCGCGTCGGCGATCGGCTCGTCATGGTCGTCGCCGTCCACCAGCACGGTGAAGATGCCGGTGATGTCGCCTTGGCCCTCTTGTCCCGGCCCGGCGCGCTCCATCAGTTTGGGGAGTTCGGCGAAGACGCTGGGCGGGTAGCTCTTGGCGGTCGGCGGCTCCCCGGCGGCCAAGCCGATCTCGCGCTGGGCCATGGCGAAGCGCGTCACGCTGTCGATCAGGCAGAGGACGTGCAGGCCGCGGTCGCGCAGCTCCTCCGCCACGGTCAGGCAGAGATATGCTGCCTGCCGGCGCATCAGCGGCGGCTCGTCCGAGGTGGCGACGATGACGACGGAGCGGGCGAGGCCGTCCGCCCCCAGATCGTCCTGGATGAACTCCTGCACCTCGCGCCCGCGCTCGCCGACCAGCCCGATCACGATGGCGTCGGCCCCGGCGTGGCGGGCGACCATCGACAGCAGCGTCGACTTGCCGACGCCCGACCCGGCGAAGACGCCCATGCGCTGGCCGCGGCAGATCGGCGTGAAGACGTCGATGGCGCGCACGCCGGTGTCCATCTTCGCCCCCACCCGGCGGCGCGCGTAGGCCGGCGGCGGGGCGGCGCGCAACGGGCGGGCGTGGTGGCCGTTGCGCAAGGGGCCGCGCCCGTCGATCGGTTCGCCCAGCGCGTTGACGACGCGGCCCAGCCAGCCGGGGCCGGGGCGCAGCGTGAAGGCGGTGTCGTCGGTGACGGCGGCGCAGCCCTCCGCCACGCCGTCCAGATTGTCGAAGGCCATCAGCAGCGTGCGGCCCTGGCGGAAGCCGATCGTCTCGCACAGCAGCCGTTGGCCGCGCGCCGTCTCCGCCCAGCATTTGTCGCCCACCGCCAGGACGCGGCGCAGCCCCTCCACCTCCAGCGTCATGCCGGTGGCGCTGCGAATCTCGCCGCGCCAGGATCGGGTCGGCATCCGCTCGATCTCGGACAGAAGGTTGGAAAGCACGCGCATCGCCGGGACGTCTCCGCCGTGTCGGAATGCGGTGATCCTGCCACGAGGATTTTAAATCCGGTTTTAAACGGCGGGCGTCATCTTGGCCCTGCCTTGCTTTCCGGCTTTGCGATAGGGCCGTTCCAATGGATTTTAGTAATATTTCGGTGTTCCGGCTGACCGGCGCGCGCCTCGATTACTTGGCGGAGCGGCAGAAGCTGATCGCCGCCAACGTCGTGAACGCCAACACGCCCGGCTACCAGCCGAAGGACCTGAAGCCCTTCGCGGCGCTGATGGACGGCCCGCAGACGGTGGCGCCCGCGCTCACCTCGCCCATGCACCTGACGGGCTTCAACCCGTCCGGCGCGGTGCAGGAAGCGCGCAAGCCCGAGCAGTGGGAAACCACGCCGGACGGCAACGCCGTGTCGCTGGAGCAGGAGATGACCAAGGGCAGCGAGACGCGCGACGCCTTCGCACTGACCGCCGGCCTGTTCCAGCGCAACCTGCAAATCCTGCGCGCCGCCTGGCGCGCCGGTTGACGATTTCCGGAGTCCTTCCCATGCTCACCGATCCCCTGGCCGCGACGATGCGGATCGCCAGTTCGGGCCTGCAGGCGCAGGGCACCCGGCTGCGCGTGGTCGCCGAGAACATCGCCAACTCCGATTCCACCGCCATGACCGCGGGCGGCGATCCCTACCGCCGCAAGACCGTCTCCTTCGCGACCACGATGGACCGCGCCGCCGGGTCGGAGATCGTGAAGGTCAAGCAGATCGGGCGCGACCGCAGCGACTTCCAGCTCGTCTACGAGCCCTCGCACCCCGCCGCCGACGAGAAGGGCTACGTCAAGCGCCCGAACGTCCAGCCGCTGATCGAGATGATGGACATGCGCGAGGCCAGCCGGTCCTTCGAGGCGAGCGTCAACGTCATCGAGCAGTCGCGCAGCATGATGAGCCGCATGATCGACCTTCTGCGCGGCTGAGGAGACCCAGAGCATGATCGAACCCATCGGCCGCGCCGCCGCCGCCTACGGCCTCCACCGCGCGCCCCTGGCCCAGCCGTCCCCCGCTGCGTCGCTCGCCACCCCGCCCGCCGCGGCGGCTGCGGCCTCGCCGTCCGGCGAGACGGCGGCGTCGGCGGAGAGCAGCTTCGGCGCCTTCCTCGACCGTCAGGTGTCGCAGGCGGTGGAGACGCTGAACGAGGGCGAGCGCATGTCCGTCGCCGCCGTCGCCGGCAAGGCCGGCACGCACGAGGTCGTGCGCTCCGTGCTCGCCGCCGAGATGACCGTGCAGACGGTCGTGTCGATCCGCGACCGCATGGTGCAGGCCTATCAGGACGTTATGCGGATGGCGATCTGAGCGCGTGTGTTGGGACGCATTGCCCCCTCCCTAACCCTCCCCCGCTTCGCAGGGGAGGGGATGACCTCCCTCCCTTGCGAAGCGGGGGAGGGAAGGGACCCGCGAAGCGGGAAGGGTGGGGGCAACACGCTCCCTAGGAGAACCCCCATGAACGAAGCCGACGTGCTGGAAGTCCTGCGCACGGGCATCTGGACGATGCTGCTGATCGCCGCGCCGCCGCTGGTCATCGCGGTCCTGGTGGGCGTGGCGATCTCGCTCGTCCAGGCGCTGACCCAGGTGCAGGAGATGACGCTGACCTTCGTGCCGAAGATCGTCGCCATCCTGGTCACCACCGTGCTGGCGCTGCCCTTCATGTACGGCGCGCTCACCACCTACGCCGACCGGCTGGGCAGCCTGATCGTCTCGGTGCGGTGACATGCGGCGGCTGGCCGGACTGGCGGCGCTGCTCCTGGCCGGGACCGCGACCGCCGCGGACGTGAAGCCGCAGGCCGCGCAGATCGGCACCTGGTCCACCGCTCTCTACGCGCCGCGGGTCCTGCCCGCGCGCAGCCTGCCGCCGGAGGCCGCCTGCATCGACGCCATCCTGGCGGCGGAGCGGGAGGCGGGGGTGACCGACCACATGCTCCTCGCCATGGGCTTCACCGAGGCCGGGCGGATGACCGCCGACCGGCTGTTCACCGTCTGGCCCTGGACCGTCAACACCGAAGGCGCCTCCCAGTACTTTCCGACGCGCGAGGAGGCCATCGCCTTCGTGCGCGCCGCGCAGGCGCGGGGCACGCGCTCCATCGACGTCGGCTGCCTCCAGGTGAACCTTAAATGGCACCCCGACGCCTTTCCCGACCTTGAGACCGCCTTCGACCCGCGCGCCAACGCCCGCTACGCCGCGCGCTTCCTGGGCGACCTGCACCGCGCGCAGGGATCGCTGGACGCCGCCATCGCCCGCTACCACTCCGCCCAGTCGGAGCGCGGAGCGGCCTACCGCGAGCGGGTCGGCGGCAACCGGCGCTGGGTGGCCGGCGCCATGGATTACCTGAAGACGCTGGCCGCCGGCCCCCAAGTGGCCACTTCCCAAGCCGCCCCCGGTGCGCTGCCCGCCTGGGGCCGGGCGGAGCTGGGCCGCTTGTCCTTCCTGTCCAGCCTCTACGCCAACGCGGCGGTGAAACCCCTCCTGCCGGGCGCGGACTGACCCCGACGTAAAAGCCGGTTTTACCGCGGGACGCTAGCGTACCAACGGTGCCGCACCCTGGAGTTCCCGCATGGCTTTCACGGACACCCTTCGGAACCGGATGACCAGCCTCGGCGATGCCGGGCTGGCGAACCGCGACGTGCTGTTCGCGCTGGCCATCGTGCTGGTGCTGGCCGTGCTGTTCCTGCCGGTGCCGACCTGGTTCCTCGACCTCGGGCTGGCGCTGTCGCTGGCGGTCAGCGTGCTGATCCTGATGGTCTCGCTGTGGATCTCCCGGCCGCTGGACTTCTCGTCCTTCCCGACGGTGCTGCTGGTCGTCACGGTGCTGCGGCTGGCGCTGAACATCGCGTCCACCCGCCTGATCCTCAGCCACGGGCACACCGGCCCGTCCGCCGCCGGCCATGTGATCGAGGGCTTCAGCCAGTTCATCATGGGCGGCAACTTCGTGATCGGCGTGGTGATCTTCGCCATCCTGATCGTCATCAACTTCGTGGTCATCACCAAGGGCGCCACCCGCATCGCGGAGGTCGGCGCGCGCTTCACGCTGGACGCCATCCCCGGCAAGCAGATGGCCATCGACGCCGACCTGTCCGCCGGCATGATCGACGACGTCGAGGCCCGCCGCCGCCGCAAGGAACTGGAGGACGAGAGCACCTTCTTCGGCGCCATGGACGGCGCGTCGAAGTTCGTGCGCGGCGACGCGGTGGCCGGGCTGGTCATCACCGCCATCAACGTGCTGGGCGGCATGGCCATCGGCATGGCGCAGCAGGGCATGTCCTTCGAATCCGCGGCGTCGGTCTACACCATCCTGACGGTGGGCGACGGTTTGGCGACGCAGATTCCGGCGCTGGTCGTCTCGCTGGCCGCTGGCCTGCTGGTGACCAAGGGCGGCAACGTCGGCTCCGCCGATCAGGCGGTGCTCGCCCAGCTCGGCGGCTATCCCAAGGCGCTGATGGTGGCGGGCGGGCTGCTCTGCACGCTGGGCGTGACGCCGGGCCTGCCGGCCGCCCCCTTCGTCCTGCTCGGCGGCGGCTTCGGCGCGGCGGGCTGGTACGCGATGCGCGGCAAGATGCGCCGCGCCGCACTCGCCCGGCTGGAGGAAAGCCGCAAGGCGCCCACCGCCCCGGCCGAGGAGGCGGTGGAGGACATGCTGAAGGTGGACGAGGTGAAGGTGGAGGTCGGCAACCACCTCGTCCCGCTGATCCTCAACAAGAACGGCCCGCTGACCGGCAAGGTGAAGACGCTGCGCAAGCGTTTCGCCAAGGAATTCGGCTTCATCCTGCCGTCGGTGCGCATCAAGGACAGCAGCTTCCTGCCGCCCAAAGGCTATGTGGTCAGTGTGATGGGCGTCGAGGTGGCGAGCGGCGAGGTGCGGCCCAAGCAGCTGCTCGCCATCGACCCGTCCGGCGGGGCGGCCCCCGACCTGCCCGGCGAGGCGACGCGGGAGCCGACCTTCAACCTTCAGGCCCGCTGGATCGACCCGGCGCGCCACGAGGAGGCTATCGCCAAGGGCTACACGGTGGTCGACCCGGAAAGCGTCATCACCACCCACCTGACCGAGGTCATCAAGGACCATCTCTCCACCCTGCTGACTTTCGCCGCCATGCAGAAGCTGCTCGACGGGCTGGGGCGGGAGTACCAGAAGCTGATCGCCGACATGGTGCCGTCGCGCATTACCTTGGTGGTGGTGCAGCGCGTGCTCCAGGCGCTGCTGGCGGAGCGGGTGTCGATCCGCAACCTGCCGGCCATCGTCGAGGCCATCGCCGAGGCGGTAAACTGGACGCGCAACATCACGCTGGTCACCGAGCATGTGCGGGCGCGGCTCGGCCAGCAGATCTGCCAGTCGCTGACGGCACCCGACGGCTTCGTCCCGGTCATCGTCCTGACCCCGCGCTGGGAGCAGGCGCTCCAGCAGAGTGTCATCGCGGAGGGCGAGGATCGCCGCTTCGCCATGCCGCCGACCCAGGTGCAGGAGTTCCTGACGGCGCTGCGCATCACCATCCAGAAGCACGCCACGCCGCAGGTCTGGCCGGCGCTGCTGGTCGGGGCGGAGGTGCGGCCCTTCGTGCGCTCCCTGCTGGAGCGGGTCAGCCCGATGACCCCGGTCATCAGCCACGCCGAGCTGCACCGCAAGGTGTCCGTCAAGACGATCGACCAGGTTTGAGGGATCGGTGATGGACACGCTCGCCGACCTGCTCAGCCTGGAGGTCTACCGCGCCTTCCTGGTCTTCGCCCGCGTCGCGGCGGCGGTCAGCCTGCTGCCCGGCTTCGGCGAGCTGGCGGTGCCGCCGCGCGTCCGGCTGTGCATCGCGATTCCGGTGGCGCTGGCGCTGACCCCGACCGTGCCCGGTCTGCCCGACCGGCTGCCCCCCGACGCCGCGGTGATGCTGGAGCAGATCTTCGCGGAAACGGTGGCCGGCGCCTTCCTCGGGCTGGGGGCCAAGCTGTTCCTGGCGTCGCTCCAGGTCGCCGGCAACATCGCCGCCCAGGCGATGGGCCTCGCCAACCCCTTCGGCACCGACGCGGCGGGGTTCGAGAGCGGGTCGATCCTGTCGGGCACGCTGGTCATCGCCGGGCTGGCTCTGCTGTTCGCGCTCGATCTGCATTACCTGATGATCGATGCGCTGGTGCGCTCCTACGGAAGCTGGCCGGCGGCGACGCTGCCCGATCCCGGCATGGTGGCGGGGCGCTACGCCCAGCTCGTCGGCGTCACCTTCCGGCTGGGGGTGCAGATGGCGGCGCCGTTCCTGGTGTTCGGCATGATCGCCAACATGGCGCTGGCTCTGGTCAACCGGGTGATGCCCTCTATGCCCGTCTATTTCGTTGCCACCCCGGCGATGGTCGGCGGCGGGATGCTGGTCTTCCTGGTGACGGCGGGGGCCATGGTCACCGCCGCGCTCGCCGCAATGGCCGGCTGGCTCGGCGGGCGATGAGAAGGGGGCGGTGAGGAGGCGGCGATGTCCGACAACACCCAGGACGAGGAACAGAAAACCGAGGAGCCGACCGAGAAGCGTCTGCGCGAGGCGATGGAGAAGGGCGACGTCCCCCGCGCCCGCGACGTCGGTCTGGCCGCCACCATGGCGGCGGCCTGGCTGATCGCCGCGGCGGGCGGGCCGCTCGCCGCCTCGCGCATCGCCGAGGTGCTGCTGCCGCTGATCGAGAATCCGAACGACATCCGGCTCGACGGCGGTCCCTACGACGTGATGAACAGCCTGCGCTGGCTGATCGGCGGGGTGGCGGTGGCGATGCTACCGGTGCTGGGCCTGCTGGTCGGCGGGGCGGTGGTGTCGGCGGTGGGGCAAGGGCCGCTGCTCGCCGCCAGCGACCGCATCCGGCCCAAGCTGTCGCACCTGTCGCCGCTCAGCGGCTGGCGGCGCATCTTCGCGCGCCACGCGCTGGTCGAATTCGTGAAGAGTCTCGTGAAACTGGCGATCATCGCCTGCGCCGTCTGGTTCGCCGTGGCGCCCTACATCGATTGGACGGAGGGGATCGTGGGCATGGACGTTGCGGCGCTTCCCGACCTGCTGCGGGACCTGACCCTGCGGCTGCTGCTGGCCGTCCTTCTAGCGACGGTGGTGATGGCCGCCGTGGACGTGCTGTGGAACCGGCTGGAATGGCGGCGCCGCCTGCGCATGACCTTCCAGGAGTTGAAGGACGAGTTCAAGCAGACCGAGGGCGATCCGCACCTGAAGGCGAAGCTGCGCGAGATCCGGCGCGACCGCTCGAAGCGCCGCATGATGGCGAACGTGCCGCGCGCCACGGTGGTCATTGCCAACCCGACCCACTTTGCGGTGGCGCTGGAGTATGACCGCGCCAAGATGCCGGCGCCGGTCTGCCTCGCCAAGGGGGCCGACCTCGTGGCGCTGCGCATCCGCGCGGTGGCCGAGGAGAACGGGGTCCCGGTGATCGAGAACCCGCCGCTGGCCCGCGCCCTCTACGCCGCGTCGGAGGTCGACGCGGTGATCCCGCTCCAGCATTACCAGGCGGTGGCCGAGGTGATGATGTATGTGCTGCGCCTGAAGAACGGCGGGGCCGCGCAGCCGGCGCAACGGGCGTGACGGGGCGGGCCTGATCGGGCGAACGCCGGATGGATTGGAAGTCCGCTTAATGTCTTCTCAACGGGTTTGGCGGTAGACGAAAGGAATCCTCCCCTTCCGCGGCGCATCACGGCAATGAGCGACGGCGACGACCTGTTCGAGATGTACCGCTCCGACCGCGCCGCCTCCGGCGCGCTGAAGGGGGAGGCGCTGGCCGCCGCGCTGGCCGACAACGTGCGGCGCAGCTTCGCCGAGATGGACCGGCTGATCCCGGAGGTGACCCAGGCGCTCGCCCAGGCCCGCTACACGCTGCGCCTCGCCCCCGCGGTGGTGGACCGCAGCGCCTACGTCCAGCACGACCGCTCGTCCGAGAGCTTCCGTGATTACCTGCGCCTGTGGAGCCACCGCCGCGCCGAGGCGGGCAGCGGCGGGATGCATTGGGAAGCGAAGATCCTGGTCACCGACAGCCGCCGCCGCACGGCGGAACTCGGGCTCGGCGTCGCCGTCGAATGGCCGACCGCGGACCGTGCGGCCGATTGCGCCTTCGTGGAGTTCTGGACGACCGGCCAGGGGGTGAACCTGCCCTCCGAGGGCCGCAACTTCCAGCGCGCCCTGGTCGCCTGCCTGCGGCGGCTGGAAGAGGCGGGGGAAATCACGCCCGCCGGGAAGCGCTGACCGCGGCATTCGGGCGGCCATCACCTCCCCTCACCGCTCGAACTTCGTCGCCATGATGATCGACGAGGTCGTGCGCTCGATGCCGTCGATGGCGCCGATGCGGTCGATCAGCGCGTCCATCTCCTCCATGGTTCCAGTCCGCACCACAGCGATCAGGTCGTGCGCGCCGCTGATGGCGTGGAGCGCCCGCACCTCCGGAATCCGCTTCAGCGCCTGGACCACGGCGGCGGTCAGCTTGGGCGACAGGTTGAGGGAGACGTGGGCGCGGATCATCCGGCGCGCCGTTTCGTCTGACAGCCGCACCGTGTAGCCGGCGATCACCCCACGCTCCTCCAGCCGCTGGATGCGGCTCTGCACCGTGCTGCGCGACACCCGCAGGCGGCGGGCCAGCGCGGCGGTGGGCTCCCGCGCGTTGTCCTGAAGCGCGTCGAGAAGCTGCTGATCCAGCTCGTCCATCATATCGCCGGCCTTTCCGTCAATCTGCCGAGCATAGTCGGGCGTTTCGGCACCCTGCACCCTGCACATCGACAGGCCGTCCGGTCAAGATTGCGCCATAACGACGCAAACCAAAGAAGCAGGGGGTACGGGACGATGCGCGACATTCTTCTGATGGGCGGCGGCAAGATCGGCGAGACCATCGGCGACTTCCTGAAGGCCACGGGCGATTACCGGGTGACCGTCGCCGACCGTTCGGCGGAGGCGCTGGAGCGGCTGCCGACGCACCCGCGGATGGAGACGCGCGTGGTGGACGCCGCCGACCCGGCCGAACTCGCCGAGGCCATGCGCGGCAAGTTCGCGGTGCTGAGCGCGCTGCCCTACCACCTGACGGTCGGCGTGGCGGAGGCGGCGCGGGACGCCGGCACCCACTACCTCGACCTGACCGAGGACGTGGCGAGCACGCGGCGCGTCAAGGAGCTGGCCGACGGCGCGCCCTGCGCCTTCATCCCGCAATGCGGGCTGGCGCCGGGCTTCATCTCCATCGTCGCCAACGACGTGGCCTCGCGCTTCGACACGCTGGACACGGTGCGGATGCGCGTCGGCGCGCTGCCGAAGTACCCGTCCAACGCCCTGAACTACAACCTGACCTGGAGCACCGAGGGCGTCATCAACGAGTATCTGGAGCCCTGCGAGGCCATCGTCGAAGGCCGCCTCGTCTCCGTGCCGCCGCTGGAGGAGCGCGAGGAGTTCTCCCTCGACGGCGTGCTGTACGAGGCGTTCAACACCTCGGGCGGGCTGGGCACGCTGTGCGAGACGCTGGCGGGCAAGGTGCGGACGCTGAATTACCGCTCCGTCCGCTATCCGGGGCACCGCGACCTGATGAAGGCGCTGCTGCATGACCTGCGGCTGGGCAGCCGGCGGGAGCTGCTGAAGGACATCCTGGAACACTCGATTCCGGCAACGCTCCAGGACGTCGTGCTGATCTTCGTGACGGTGACCGGGACGAAGCGGGGGCGGCTGCTCCAGGAAACCTACGCCAACAAGATCTACGGGCGGGAGATCGGCGGCACCTTCTACAACGGCATCCAGATCACCACCGCGTCGGGCATGTGCGCCGTGCTCGACCTGCTGGCCGACGGCACGCTGCCGCAGCGGGGTTTCGTGAAGCAGGAGGAGGTGCGCTACGCCGACTTCATCGCCAACCGCTTCGGGCGCAACTACGCGATGACCGACGCGGCACCCCAGCAAGGCGCTCAGCAGGGGGTGGGGCGCGCCGCCTGAGCGGGCGCCTCACCCCCACCGGGCCGCGTCTTAGATCACCTCGCGGGCGCGGCCCTTGAAGACGGTGGCGGCGATCTTCAGGGCGTCGGGGGTGCCGCGGGCCAGCGCCTCGGTGAAGTGCAGCGCCTGCTTGGCCTGGACCTTCGGCGGCATCGGCGGCTCGTTGGTGTCGACGAGGCAGTCGACCACCACCGGCCCCGGATGGGCCAGCGCGGCGTCCAGCGTGGCGCCGCAGTCCTTCGGATCGGTGATGGTGAAACCCCGGCCGCCGCAGGCCTCCGCCACCTTGGCGAAGTCGATGGGCTGGAGGTCGCAGACATACTCGGGGTTGCCAAGCATGGCGATCTGCTCCCACTTGATCTGGCCGAGCGAGTTGTTGTTGCTGATGATGACCTTGATCGGCAGCTTGTACTTCACCGCCGTGGCGAAGTCGGCCATCAGCATGGAAAAGCCGCCGTCCCCGACATAGGCGACCACCTGCCGTCCGGGATGGGCGAGCTGCGCCGCGATGGCGTAGGGGACGCCCGGCGCCATGGTGGCGAGATTGCCGGACAGGGAGTGCATCTGGCCGCGCCGCGCCGGGATCTGCCGCGCCCACCAGGTGGCGATGGTGCCGCTGTCGCAGGCGACGATGGCCGTGTCGGACAGGCGCTTGCCCAGCTCCCACGCGACGACCTGCGGCTTCATCGGCAGGTCGGGGCGGGTGCCGCGCTCCTCCATCAGCTTCATCCACTCCGCCTTGCCCGCCTGCGCCGTCTTCAGGAAGGAGCGGTCCTCGTGCCGCCGCACCCGCTCGGTCAGGATGTCCAGCGCCAGCCCGCAATCGCCGACCAGCCCAGCCTCCACTGGGTAGCGCAGGCCGATGCGCGCCGCGTCGATGTCGATCTGGATGGCGCGGGCCTGCCCCGGCTTCGGGTAATACTCGATGTAGGGGAAGGTCGAGCCAGCGATCAGCAGCGTGTCGCAGGTCTCCAGCGCCTCCTGCGAGGGGGCGGTGCCGAGCAGGCCGACCTGACCGGTGGTGAAGGGGCTGTCGTCCGGCACCGCGGCCTTGCCCAGCAGCGCCTTGACGATCACCGCGCCCAGCTTGTCGGCCAGCCGTTCGAGCTGGTCGGTCGCCTTCAGCGCGCCCTGCCCGGCCAGGATGACGACGCGCTTGCCGGCGTCGAGGATTTCCACGGCGCGGCGGGTCTGCGCCTCCGACGGGACGGGAAGCTGGGGGGCGAACAGGGCGGTGTTGTGGCCCTTCACGTTGCGCGGCGCCCGCATGTCGGCGCCGATGCCCTGCTCCTGCAAATCGACGGGGATGGTGATGTGTGACACGCCGCGGTGGGCGAGCGCGGTGCGGCAGGCCAGATTGGCGATGTTGCGGACATGCGCCGCCCCCATGACGCGCTGGTTGTAGAGCGCGACGTCCTGGAACACCTTGTCCAGCTCCACGTCCTGCTGGGTGTAGGTGCCGACGAGGTCGTGGTATTGCAGCCCGGTGATCGCCAGCACCGGCTGGTGGTCCAGCTTGGCGTCGTAGAGACCGTTCAGCAGATGCAGCCCGCCGGGGCCGGAGGTGGCGATGCACACGCCCAGCCGCCCGGTGAACTTGGCGTAGCCGCAGGCGGCAAAGGCCGCCGCCTCCTCGTGACGGACCTGGATGAAGCGGATCTCGTCCTGGCGGCGGCGCAACGCTTCGACGATGCCGTTGATGCCGTCGCCGGGCATGCCGAAGATCGTGTCCACACCCCAGTCCACCAGAACATCCACCAGGATGTCGGAAGCCGTGCTCGCCATGAGGGAGTCTCCGTCGCAAACGGTCGTGATGAAGTCGCTCGATCCATCGGCAACCGAGCGGAGCCGGGACGGTTCCCCGAACGGTGGAACGTTCTTAGCCCTTGACCTCAAGTTAAGTTGAGGTTTTAGAGTGACGCTTAATGTATCTGGCATGCCAGCGATGCCCCGTTCAGTCCGGGCGTCCAAAGGCAGGCCGGAGTGCAGGATGGAGTGCAGGATGGAGCAACCACCGGGGCGGGCGAAAGAATGACGACAACCGGTCTAAGGGAGAATGCGCAGCGGTCGGCGGCGACGACGCGGTCGATGCGCGTCCATCATATGGCGCGCGTCACACCGCAAGTGCTGCTGGTGGAGCTTCGCGACCCGGACGGCGAGGAGCTGCCGCCCTACGAGCCGGGCGCGCACATCGACGTGCATCTGCCGGACGGGGCGGTGCGCTCCTACTCATTGTGCGGCGACCCGGCGGATCGCTCCGCCTATCGGATCGCCGTTTTGAATCTGCCGGGCGGGCGGGGATCGCGCTTCATCCATGGGGAATTGCGGCTCGGCACCACAGTGACCATCAGTCCCCCCCGGAACAACTTCCGCTTCGACGCCGCCCAGCGCTACCGGTTCATCGCCGGGGGTATCGGCATCACGCCTCTGCTGCCGATGATCCGCGAGGCGTCGCGCCGGGGAGCGGACTGGGTCCTGCATTACTGCGTGCGCAGCGCGGCCGAGGCGCCATTCCTCGCCGAGCTTCGCGATCTGGCCAACGGCGAGGTGGTGGTCCACGCCGCGGACGAAGGCCGGCGGCTGGCGGTTGCCGACCTGCTCGCGGCGACGCCTGACGATGCCCTCGTCTACTGCTGCGGCCCGCAGCGCTTGATGGACGCGGTCGCGGATGCGGCGCGGCCGTCGCAGGACGTGCGCTTCGAATGGTTCACGCCGCGCGCGGATGCGGGGCGTGACGCGGCGCCGGACGATCGCTTCGAGGTCGTCTGCGCCCGCTCCGGCGTGACCGTCGCGGTGAAGGAGGGGGTGAGCGTGCTCGACGCGCTCGACGCCGCCGGCGTCGCGGTCGACTCCTCGTGCGAGCAGGGCATCTGCGGCACCTGCGAGACGGCGGTGCTGGAGGGGGAGCCCGACCATCGCGACAGCGTCCTGTCCGACGCCGAACGCGCCGCCGGAAAGACGATGATGATCTGCGTGTCGCGCGCCCGCAGCGCACGCCTGGTTCTGGACATTTGACCGAAACACAGGGACGAGGGGGGAACTCATGACCGAGAACGATCTGCAACGGCTGGGGCTGGCGCTGCTGAACAGCCCGGCCGAGGCCATCGCCTATTCCGACCGGGACGGCATCATCCGCTTTTGGAACGCGGGGGCGGAGCGCGTGTTCGGCTTCACCGCCGACGAGGCGCTCGGCCAGTCGCTGGACATCATCATTCCGGACCGTCAACGCCAACGCCATTGGGACGGCTACGATCAGGTGATGAAGACGGGCGAGAGCCGTTACGGCAGCGGCGACCTGCTGTCTGTGCCGGCGACGCGCAAGGACGGAACCCGCATCTCGGTCGAGTTCACCATCGTGCCGCTGAAGGACGCCGACGGGGCGATGCTCGGGATGGCGGCGGTCATGCGCGACGTCACCGCGCGGTTCGACGAACTGAAGGCCCTGCGCCGCCAGGCCGCCGGACGCTGAAACGCCCATGGGTGTCCGGGGTTTCGAAATCGGAACCCTCCCGGACCGGGCCCGTTGAGAAGGGCTGTACCTTCAAGACCTCAGCGTAGGGAGTGCGTCATGCGCAATCTGATGATCGCGGCGTCGGCCGCGATGCTTCTGGCCGCCTGTTCGGGCATGGACGGCGGCGGAACGGGCAGCAGCGGGATGAACAGCGGCGGCCCCGGCAGCGGCCTGACGGGCGGCGGCACGTCCGGCAGCCAGGGCGTGGACGAGCCCAACGTCAACCCGAACGGGACCAGTTCCAGCCCCGGCCCCTATAACGGCGGTTCTTACGGCGGGTCGGGCGTGAGCGAGCCGCAAAGCCGCACGCGGTCGCCCAACGAGTCCGGCATGGACCAGGGCATGACGCGCCAATCCCTGCCGAACCGCTCCGGCACCGGGTGGTAACCCGCAACGGCACGGCCATCCCGCGGAATTCCGGACTCGGGCGAATAGGGGGAGCCTGACCGGCCTGCGCTGGAACCTGCGGCGGTCCGCGAGGTTCCTACCCTGCCGGACGTGCCGGCTGGGTTTCAGAACGCGCAGGAGCGGTCCATGCTGAAATGGGCGTTGATCTTTTTCGTGGTGTCTCTGGTCGCTGGCGCGCTCGGCTTCACCAACGTGTCGTCGGCCACCGCGGGAGTCGCGAAGATCCTCTTCGGGATCGCGCTGATCATCTTCCTGGTCTTCCTCGTGCTCGCCCTGCTGGCCGGCGAGGTGATCTTCTGATCCTCAGCGGGACCGGAGAATGGACAGCGCGCGGGCGAAGGCCTGATCGTTGGCCGCGTTGGGGATGCCGTTGGACGGCGGGGCGGATTGCCCGTCCTCCGCGGCCGGCTCCGCGATGGTCTCGTCGGGCTGGATGCCGATCTGGTGAATGGACTGGCCCGACGGCGTGTAGTAGCGCGCCGTGGTCAGCTTCAGCGCCCCGCTGTCGAAGGGGATGACGCTCTGGATGATCCCCTTGCCGAAGGTCGTCGTGCCGATCACCGTGGCGCGCCGGTGGTCCTTGAGCGCCCCGGTCAGGATCTCCGCGGCCGAGGCGGATTTCGCGTTCACCAGCACCACCAGCGGCAGGCCGTCCGTCTCGTCGCCGGGGGTGGCGGTGTAGGTCTTGTCCGCCCCGCGCCCGGGACCGCGGGCGGTCAGAATCGTTCCCTTGTCGAGGAAGGCGTCGGCGACGCGGACGCTCGCCTGCACCAGCCCGCCGGGATTGTCGCGCACATCGATGATGAAGCCGCCGATGTCCGGCCCGATCCGCTCGCGCAGTGAGCGGATGGCCGTGCTGACCCCGGTGGCGGTCTGGCGGTCGAAGCGGGTGATGCGGATGTAGCCCACCGTCCCGACGGCGGCCAGCCGGACCGAGGGGATGCGCAGCTTGCCGCGGACCACGCTGACCTCGAAGGGGTCCGGCGTCCCGGCGCGCAGGACGGTCAGAGACACCGCCGCCCCTTCCGGCCCGCTCAGCATCTGCTTGACGGTCGCCAGCTCCGCCCCGCCCACCGGCTGCTGGTCCACCGCAAGGATCACGTCGCCGGAGCGCAGCCCGGCGGCCTCCGCGGGGGACTCGGGAACGGTTTCGGCGATGCGGACTCGGGTGCCGTGGGCCTCGTAGCGGATGCCCAGCCCGGCGAAGGCGCCGTCGTTCGACGCCTGCAACTGGCGGTATTCACCGTCGTCGAGATAAGCGGAGTAGCGGTCCCGCCCGGCCATCGCCTTGATGGCGATGTCCACCAACTCGCGGTCGGTCAGCGGTTCGACATACTGGCCGCGGATGGTGCGCAGCGCCCGCAGGAAGCGGTCGACCTCTTCCGCCTCCGTGCTGTGGCCATAGGGGGTGGAGTCGCCCGCGGCCTGTGCGCTCCGTCCGGTGGTCATGCCCCCCGGGATCGCGAGGAAGGCGCAAAGGGCGGCGGCGGTGACGAGGCGCAGCTTCACGGCGGCAATCTCTCGGGATCGGAGCGGCGATGCTTCGAAATTAGCCGTGAATTGGTTTATGTACCGTTAACCATAACCGGGGCGTGTTAGTCTTCGCCCAGGCCGACGGACCGCCGCCACGCCGGCTCCGACAGGCGCTCGACCAGGAAGTCGGCCAGGACCCCGACCTTCGCCGGGCGTGTGCGGGCTGACGGCGTGACGAAGTAGAGCCCGCCTTTCGGCAGCGACCAGTCGGTCAGGATGGCGGTCAGTCGCCCGTCCGCCACATGCTCCGCGGCCATGAACTCCGGCAGTTCGGCGATCGCCAACCCCTCCAGCAGCATCGGCACCAGGGCGTCGGCGTTGGTCACGCGCAGCGGGCCGGACGGAGTCACGCTCTCCTCCTCGCCGGCGCCGTTGGTGAAGTGCCAGATGTCCTGGCGCCGCCGGTACGCGTAGCCCAGGCAATGATGGTCCTTCAGGTCACGCGGATGCCGGGGCAGGCCGTGGCGGGCGATGTAGGCGGGGGCGGCAAGGACGACGGGAGCGATGGGGCACAGCCGCCGGGCCACCAGCGAGCTGTCCGGCAGCACGGCGATCCGCAGCGCTGCGTCGAAACCTTCGCCCACCAGATCGACGGTCGCGTCGCTCAGATGCAGGTCGATGGAAATCTCCGGATAGAGACGGAAGAAGTCCGGCAGCAGGGGCGCCACCCAGCGCAACCCGAACGACATCGGCACCGCCAGACGGATCAGACCGCGCGGGCGGCTGGACAGTTCGCGCGCCGCGTTCTCGACCGCCTCCGCCTCGTCGTAAAGGCGCATCGCGCGCTCGGCCAGGGAATGGCCGAAATCGGTCAAGGCCAGCCGGCGCGAGGTGCGGTTGAACAGCCGTCCGCCCAACCGCTCCTCCAGCCGACCGACCGCGCGCGATACCGTGGCGACCGACACCCCCATGGCGCGGGCCGCACCGGCGAAGGAGCGCTCCTCCACCACCTTGGCGAACATCGCCAGCCCTTCGAAATCCGGCAGCTTCGACATCGCCAATCCTGCAACGATGGTTTTCAGCCGTTTCTATTTCGATGTGTGCCTGCCGTCGATAGCTTTGTCTCCAGCGAACAACCCAGTCCCAAGGAGACTTCCGATGTCACGCAAGCTCGACGGCAAGATCGCCCTCGTCACCGGCGCCACCAGCGGCATCGGCCTCGCCGCGGCCAAGCGCTTCGCCGCCGAAGGTGCGGCCGTCTACCTCACCGGCCGCCGCCAATCCGAACTGGAGGCCGCGGTCACGGCGATCCGGGACGCCGGCGGCACGGCGACGGGGGTGCAGGCCGACTCCTCCAATCTGGCCGATCTCGACCGGCTCTATGCCCGGATCGAGAGCGAGGCGGGCCGTCTCGACGTGCTGTACGCCAACGCTGGCGGCGGCGGCATGCTGCCGCTGGGCGCCATCACCGAGGAGCAGTACGAGGACACGTTCAACCGCAATGTGAAGGGCGTGCTGTTCACCGTGCAGAAGGCCCTGCCGCTGCTCGGCCGGGGCGCGTCGGTGATCCTCGCCGGGTCCACCGCCGGCAGCATGGGCACGGCGGCCTTCAGCGTCTACAGCGCCAGCAAGGCGGCGGTCCGCAACTTCGCCCGCAGCTGGATCCTGGACCTGAAGGACCGCGGCATCCGCGTCAACACGCTCAGCCCCGGCCCGATCCGCACGCCGGGTCTGGTCGGTTTGGCCGGTCCGGACGCGGCGCAGCAGGAAGGCTTGGTGGATTATCTGGCGGCACAGGTGCCGCTGGGCCGCGTCGGCGATCCCGACGAAATCGCCAAGGCCGCCGTCTTCCTGGCGTCCGACGACAGCAGCTTCGTCAACGGCGTGGAACTGTTCGCCGACGGCGGCATGGCCCAGGTTTGAGCCAGGGTGCGGGGGGAGCGGCTTTCGCTCCCCCCGCCCGTGGGCGAGAACCGCCCTTACGCCTGATCCAGGGTGATGCCTTCGATGAGGTCGCCCACGTCGTCGCAGCGGTCGGTGACGGCTTCCAGCAGCTCGTAGACCTCGCGGCGGCCCAGGAAGTCGATCATCTCCGGACGCTCGGCGATCAGGGACTTCATGGCGTCGCGCAGGATCTCGTCGGCCTCGTCCTCCAGGTCGGAGATCTGGCCGCAGATGTGCAGGATGCGGTCGGCGTGGACGGAGATTTTGGTCAGCAGCGGCATGACCTCGGACAGCAGGGCCGCTTGGCGGCGGCCGATCGCCGCCATGCGCATCATCCGGTCGTCGAAGGTCTCGATGCCGTAGAGCGCGGCGAGGCGCGGCACCTCGTCCATCAGGTCGATGCAATCATCCAGCGCGTTGATCAGCGCCTGGATCTCCGACCGGTCGAAGGGGGTGATGAAGGCGCGGTGCAACCCGCGCCCGGCGTCCTTGGCGACGCGGTCGGCGTCCTTCTCGATCCGCTTCAGCGTCGCGGTGCGGTCGGCGCGCTCCTCCGGACCGGCCTGCATGACGGCTTCCAGGGCGGCGGAGGCGTCGACGATGTGCCGGGCCTGCTCGATGAATTGCTCAATGACCCGCTCTTCCTTCGGCATCATGGAGCGGATGGCGCGCAGCAGCAGCATGGAAACGGTTCTCTCGGTCGGTTCTGCCGTTTCCTCTTAACGCCGGGCGTCATGAATTTGCAGCAAAAACGTCATACGGGCAGGACAGGGCAGACAGGCCGGGGGAGAAACGCCCCGGCCTGCCGTGTCCTGTGCCGTCCTTACACCATGCCGGAGCGGGTGAAGGGCAGGTGATGCAGCCGCTTGCCGGTGGCGGCGAAGACGGCGTTGGCGACCGCCGGGGCCGCGGTCGGCACGCCGGGTTCGCCGACGCCGGTCGGACGGGCCGTGGAGGGGAGGATGTGAACCTCGATCGGCGGCATCTCCGAGTTGCGGAGCGGCTGGTAGGCGTCGAAGTTGCTCTGATCCACCAGCCCGCCGGTCAGCGTGATCTCGTCGCGCAGCGCGTGGCCGATGGCCCAGCCGGTGCCGCCGGAGACCTGAGCCTCGACGATGTTGGGGTTCACGACCTGCCCGCAATCCACCGCGCAGACCACGCGGTCGATGGTCACGCGGCCCTGCTCGTCCACGGAAACCTCGGCGACGTGGGCGACGAAGCTGCTGAAGCTCTCATGCACGGCGATGCCGCGGCCCTTGCCCTTGGGCAGCGGCTGGCCCCAGCCGGCCTTCTCGGCCGCCAGCTTCAGCACGCCCTGGAGGCGCGGGTGGTCCTTCAGCATCTCCAGCCGGAAGGCCACCGGGTCCTTGCCCGCCGCCGCGGCCAGCTCGTCGATCATCACCTCCTTGGCGTAGGCGGTGTGGGTGTGGCCGACCGAGCGCCACCACAGGGTGGTCACCGGCGACGGCGGGGAATGCAGGTCGACGTGCAGGTTCGGCACGGTGTAGGCCATGTCCGAGGACCCCTCGACCGAGGTCGCGTCCACGCCGTTCTTGACCATGAAGCCTTCGAACAGGGTGCCGATCATGAAGCTCTGCCCGACGATGCTCTGCCGCCACGCCACCAGCGTGCCGGAGGCGTCCAGGCCGGCCTTCACCTTGTGCAGGAACAGCGGGCGGTAGCGGCCGCCGCGGATGTCGTCCTCGCGCGTCCACACCAGATGGACCGGCGCTTTGCCGCCATAGGCCTTGGCGATGGTCACCGCCTCCGCGATGTAGTCGGCGTCCGGCGTGGCGCGGCGGCCGAAGCTGCCGCCCGCCCAGACGGTGTTGATGACCACCTGCTCCGGCTTGCAGCCGAGGATGCCGGCGGCGACCTTCTGCTCCACCCCCTGGAACTGGGAGCCGGCCCAGATGGTGCAGCCGCCGTCCGGAGTCAGCTCCACGGTCGCGTTCAGCGGCTCCATCGGGGCGTGGGCGAGGTAGGGGAAGACGAACTCCGCCTCCACCACCTTGGCGGCACCGGCCAGGGCCTTCGCCGCGTCGCCGGTGTCGGTGGCGACGTTGCCCGGCTGGTCGGCCAGCTTGCGGTAGTCGGCGAGCATCTCCTCGGTGCCGCGCATCTCCGCCTTGGCGTCGTCCCACTCCACCGTCAGCGCCTCGCGGCCCTTCATGGCGGCCCAGGTGTTCCTGGCGACGACCGCGACGCCCATCGGCAGGGTCAGCACCTCCAGGACACCCGGCACCTGCTTGGCTGCGGCGGCGTCCACCGACTTCACCGTGCCGCCGAAGCGGGGGGAGCGGGCGAGAACCGCCGTCACCTGGCCGGGGCGGCGGATGTCCATGGCGAAGATCGCCGTGCCATCGGTCTTGGACACATGGTCCAGCCGGTGCAGCGACGGGTTGCCGATGAGTTTGTAGTCCTTGGCGTCCTTAAGCGCGACGTTCTGCGGGACGGGCAGCTTCGCCGCGTCCTCCGCCAGCTCGCCGAAGCGGGCGCTGCGGTTGGAGGCGGCGTGGCGGACGACGCCCTGTTCCACCGTGACGGACGAGGCCGGGACCGACCAGCGCGCCGCGGCGGTGGCGACCAGCATGGCGCGGGCGGCGGCGCCGGCCATGCGCAGCTCGTCCCAGCTGTTGGCGACGGCGGTGGAGCCGCCGGTGCCCTGGATGCCGAAGAAGTGGTTGGCGTAGAGCGCGCCGTCCGCCGGGGCGAAGGCGCCGCGCATCTGCGCCCAGTCGGCGTCAAGCTCCTCCGCGACGATAGTGGTCAGGCCGGTCATGATGCCCTGGCCCTTGTCCAGATGCTTGACCAGCACGGTGACCGTGTCGTCGGCGGCGATGCGGATGAAGGCCTGCGGGCGCGGGTCCGCCGGGCCGACGACCTTGGGGGCGGCGGCCTCGCTGGCGAACCCCGTCCGGGGCAGCATGGCGCCGAGAACCAGGGCGCCGCCGGCCCCTTTCAGGAAGCCGCGGCGCGAGGGTGCTGCGACGTCCGCCGCCGCCTGCTTGATGAGCTGGTTCAGCATGGCTCAGGCCCCCATCGCCTTGGCGGCGTCCTTGATGGCCGCGCGGATGCGCGGGTAGGTGGCACAGCGGCAGACGTTGCCGTCCATCGCCGCGTCGATGTCGTCGTCCGTGGGGTTGCGGTTGTCGGTCAGCAGCGCCACGGCGCTCATGATCTGGCCGGACTGGCAGTAGCCGCACTGCACGACGTCCAGCTTCTGCCAGGCGGCCTGGACGGCCTGGGCGACCGTGCCGGACACACCCTCGATGGTGGTGATCTTGGTGCCGGCTGCGGATTCCGCCGGGGTCTGGCAGGCGCGGATCGGCGTGCCGTCCATATGGACGGTGCAGGCGCCGCACTGGGCGATGCCGCAGCCGAACTTGGTGCCGGTCAGGTTCAGCTCGTCCCGCAGGACCCACAGAAGCGGCATGTCGCCGGGCACGTCGACGTCCCGGTCCTGCCCGTTGATGTTCAAACGAATCATCGGATGATCCCTGTCTCTCGACTCTGCCTGTCGGGTATTATGGTGCGGGCCTTCGGCGGGCAATTCCTGCGTGAATCCCAGCCACGAAAAGACCGTGTGCAGTGTGGTCGCGTCCGGCGGGTTCGGCAAACAACCCAGCGTGGGAGTCGGTCTTCCGTTGAAGCGCACGACCTGTCCGTTTGTTCGGCCCGCAAACGTGACCACGATCATCCTAACCGCTTCGCTGCGAGCCGAATAGCCGGTACAATCCGCTTGAGCTTATGAATTTGGTGCATGAATGAACCGGAACGACCTCAGCGATTTGGCGGCCTTCGCCGTCGTGGCGGAGGAGGGGAGCTTCACGCGGGCGGCGGCCCGGCTGGGCATGTCCCAATCCGCGCTCAGCCACGCCATGAAGGCGCTGGAGGACCGGCTGGGCCTGCGCCTGCTGGCCCGCACGACCCGCAGCGTGTCCACGACGGAAGCCGGACTGCGGCTGCTCCGCACGCTGCGGCCAGCGCTGGACGACATCGCCGCCGGGCTGGCGGCGGTGGGGGAACTGCGCGAGAAGCCCGCCGGCACGCTGCGCATCACCACTGGCAAGCACGCCGCCGTCCGGGTGCTGTGGCCCGTGCTGTCGCGCTTCCTCGCCGACTATCCGGAGGTGCAGGTGGAGTTGTCCATCGACAGCAGCTTGACCGACATCGTGGCCAGCCGCTTCGACGCCGGGGTCCGGCTGGGCGAGCAACTCGAAAAGGACATGATCGCGGTGCGCATCGGCCCGGACATCCGGGCGGCCATCGTCGGGGCGCCCTCCTACTTCGCGCAGCGTCCGGTGCCTTGCGCCCCGCAGGATCTGGCCGGGCACGATTGCATCAACTACCGCTTCACCACGTCCGGCGCCGTCTATGTCTGGGAGTTCGAGGAGGACGGCCATCCGGTGAACGTCCGGGTGTCGGGATCGCTGGTGTCCAACGACATGGACGTCATCATGGCCGCCGTTCTGGACGGGAGGGGGCTGGCCTACATCTTCGAGGACGAGGTGGCGGAGCACGTCGCCGCCGGACGGCTGGTCCGCGTGCTGGACGACTGGTGCACACCGTTTCCCGGCTATTACCTCTACTACCCCAGCCGCCGGCAGATCCCCCCGGCCCTGGCCGCCCTGGTCGACGCGCTGCGCTATCGACTGTAGCAACCGTGCAACTTACGCATGCCGATTCCGCGCTCCGGATGGATCCGAAAAAGGATTATTAACGTACCAAAAGATTAAGGTAATCGGATCAAGCGGCGTCGAGCCGCCGGAACGGGATGAACGCCGGATGATGCGTGTGTATGCCTGCATAACCCAGCAGCACGATCTGTGGCTCGTGCTGCTGGCGGGGGCGGTCTGTGGATTCGGTGCCTGGGTGTCCCTGAACCTTGCCCGCCGCGCCGCGGCGGCGGTGGGACGGGCGCGCCGGGGCTGGCTGGCCGGTGCCGCGACGGCGACCGGCGGCGGCGTGTGGGCGACCCATTTCATCGCCATGCTGGCGTTCCAGACGAGCCTGCCCACGGGCTACGACGTCGGCCTGACGGTCCTGTCGAGCCTGATCGCCATCGGCGGCGCCGCGGTGGGCATCCGCCACGCCATCGGCGGCGGGCGGCTGGCCGCCCCGCTGGGCGGCGCCATCGCCGGGGCCGCGGCGACGGCGATGCACTTCACCGGCATGGCGGCGCTCCAGGTGCCGGCCAACCTGCATTATGATCCGATTTACGTTGCTGTGGCGCTGGGCCTGGGCGTCCTGCTCGCCGGGGCGGGCTTCACCGCCGCCCTGCGGATCGGATCGCTGAAGGGGCTGGCGGCGGGGGCGGCCCTGCTGGCGCTGGGCATCTGCGGGCTGCATTTCACCGGCATGGCCGGCGTCACGCTGATCCCCGATCCGCTGCACGACATGTCCGACCAGATCATGGAGCCGGGCCTGCTGGCGGTCGCCATCGCGGTGACGGCCACGGTGGTGATGGCTCTGGGCCTCGCCGGGGCCATCGTCGACCAGCGGCTGGCCGCCAGGACGGCGCACGAGGCGGCGCGGCTGCGGGCCAGCGAGGAGCGGTTCCGCCAGCTCGCTGACGCCACCACGGAAGGCATCGTGATCCACCGCGACGGCGTGGTTCTCGACGTCAACCGTGCCATGGCGGAGCTGCTGGGCAAGCCGCAGGCGCAGTTCATCGGCCAGTCCATGCTGCGCTTCGTGGTGCAGAACCGCCGCTCCGACATTGAGCGCAAGCTGGCCCAACCGACCTCCGAGCGGGTGGAGCTGGACCTGCTGCACGACGACGGCACCTTGGTGATGGTCGAGGCGCACGGACAGGACATCACGCACGAGGGCCGTCCCGCCCGCGTGGTCGCCGTGCGCGACATCCGCGAGCGCAAGCGGGCGGAGGAGCGCATCCGCCATATGGCCCATCACGACCTGCTGACCGGCCTGCCGAACCGCTCCCTGTTCCTCGACCGGCTGAACGGCGCGCTGGCCAGCGCGGGGCGGGCGCGCACCGGGGTGGCGGTGCTTTATCTGGATCTCGACCGCTTCAAGGCGGTGAACGACCTGCTGGGCCACCCGGCGGGCGACCGGCTGCTGCAGGAGATGGCGCGCCGCATGCTGGAGGCGGTGCCCAGCCACGACACCGTGGCGCGGCTGAGCGGCGACGAGTTCGCCGTGCTGCACCGCATCGCCCAGCCCGGCGAGGCGCTGGCCCTGGCCGACCGGCTGGTGAAGGCGCTGGGCGCCCCGGCCGAGCTGGACGGCCAGCGGATGGTGGTCGGGACGAGCGTCGGCATCGCCCTGTTCCCGCAGGACGGCAGCAGCGCGGAAGCGCTGCTCCAGCACGCCGACACCGCCCTCTACCGCGCCAAGTCGGAGGGGCGGGGCACCTTCCGCTTCTTCGAGGCGGCGATGGACGAGCGGCTGCAGGCCCGCCGCGGCCTGGAGCGCGACCTGCGTCAGGCGCTGAGCGACGGCGCGCTCAGCGTCCATTACCAGCCGCTGGAGGATTGCCGGACGCACCGCATCCTGGGCTTCGAGGCGCTGGTGCGCTGGAATCATCCGGAGCGCGGCATGATCCCCCCGTCGGAGTTCGTGCCGCTGGCCGAGGAGAGCGGGCTGGTCATGCAGCTCGGCGAGTTCGTGCTGCGCACCGCCTGCCGGGACGCCCGGAACTGGCCGGACCCGGTCAAGGTGGCGGTGAACCTGTCGCCGATCCAGTTCCGCCACTCCGACCTCCCGGCCACGATTCTCGGCATCCTGGAGGAGGAGGGGCTGCCGCCGCACCGGCTGGAGATCGAGGTGACCGAGGGGGTGATGATCGACGACACCGAACGCGCCCTGGCGGCGCTGACCGCCCTGAAGGCCGCGGGGGTGCGCATCGCCCTGGACGATTTCGGCACAGGCTATTCCAGCCTCAGCTACCTTCAGAAATTCACCTTCGACAAGCTGAAGATCGACCGATCCTTCGTCCAGCTGATGGCGGAGAACCGCGAGTCCCTGTCGATCATCCGCACCATCCTGGCCCTCGCGAAGAGCCTGGACATTGCGGTCACGGCGGAGGGTGTGGAGACGGAGGAGCAGCGGACCCTGTTGAAGAACGAGTCCTGCAACCAGCTCCAGGGCTATCTGATCGGGCGCCCGGTTCCGGCGTGCGAGCTGGCACGCTTCTACGAGCCGGCGTGAGTCGCCGTCACGGACGTTTTTCGCGGCGTGGCGCGGGTCAGCGGATCTCGATGAGGTCCGTCAACTCGCGCACGACCAGTTCCAGGCTGTCGGCCACGGCCTCGCACGACACCCGCTCCTCCGGGGTGGTGAAGTCGGCGGAGCGCAGGGTGGCGATCTGCTCCTTCAACCGGCCGATGTAGGCAATCAGCTTTTCTTCCATGCCCGGACCCCGTGGTGCGAGAGGCTTCCCGCAACCATAACAGGCGAGCGGGGGCTTTGGCCCTGGAATTCTCCGTCGGCGGGTTTGCGGAGTGGGGACGGCCGGCTGAACGAAAGCCGAGGGCGGCTCACGAACGGATCAGCGCCTCGACCTCCCGGATCGCCGCATCGGCGGGAATGCGCTCCATCTCGCGGCCGCCGAAGGCGGCGGCGGTCAGCACCGCGCCCCGCGTCACCTTGGGGCGCAGCTTCTCCGCGATGGTCGGGCCGTAGAGGGTCAGCAGCGGCACATCGGCGAGGCCGAACAGGTGGCTGGTCCCGCTGTCGTTGGCGACCGCCGCGGCGCAGCGCCGGGTCAGCGCGATGGTCCGGACCGGGGAATAGCGCGGCTCCGCCAGTTCGGCGTCCTGGAGCGGGAACAGCGCCTGCGGCACCGCGGCGCGCAGCTCGGGCAGCCAGTCCAGCTCCGCCGGGCCGAGGATGAAGACCGGCACCCGCCCATCGGCGACCTGGGCGCGGGCCAACTCCACGAAGCGGTCCAGCGGCCAGCACTTCACGCGCTTGCCCGCCCCCGGCGCGATGGCGACATAGCCCGGCCCGTCGGGCAGGACGGCGCGCGCCTCGGCCTCAGCCTCGGCCGGGATGGGCACGGCCATGTCCAGCGGGGGGCGGCGTCCGCCGGCCACCTCCAGCAGGTCGAACAAGCGGTCCAGCACGTGCCGCGGCTCCTTGTAGCCGGGGGGTGGACGGCGGTCCGACAGGCGGTAGCCGGCGCAGGCCGAGACGAACAGGTCGTGCTTCAGCCGCCGCGCCAACAGCGTCCGCCAGGGCAGCGCCTGGGTGTCCAGCACCAGCGAGAAGCGATCCTTGATGGGCATGGGCTTCAGCAGGCCGAGCGGACTGCGCCCGATGCCGGTGTCGGCCCGGAACTCGTCGATCAGCCCATCCATCATCGGGCGCAGCGTGGTCGCCAGATGGGTGCCCTCGGTGGTGATCCAGGTGATCCGGTGGTCCGGGAACAGACCCCGCAGGGCGCGCACGAAGGGAATCTTGATGAGCGCGTCGCCGATCAGTTCGCCATGGGTGAAGACGGCGAGCGACGGGGAGCCGGCGCGGTCGTTTGCGGGCATGCGGAAGCCTTGGGAAGATGCGGCCAAGCGGACGCCGGACTATAGCGGCCCGCATCCGGCGGCGGAACCCTTGGCAAGGCGCTTTCACTCCCTCTCCCGTCCCGGGAGAGGGAAGGGGCCCACGCGGAAGCGTGGGAAGGGTGAGGGTGCTGCCGAGAATCGGCCCCTTGATCCTTGGACGACCCTCACCCGGCGCCGTCGGCGCCACCCTCTCCCGGGGCGGGAGAGGGAACTCCAATTCGGCTGGGCCTACAGCTCCGCGTTCAGGCCCGACGCCGACAGCTCGACCGGGCGCACCGCGTGGCCGGAGGGGGCGTAGAGGCCGTCGCTGGCCGCCTTCTCCAGGGCCACCAGAAGGCTGCGGTTGATCGACAGCACGGCCTTGCGCATGGCGACCAGCCCCGCCGCGTTGTCGTTGATGGCGCGGTCCAGCCGCTCCACCCGCTCCAGGATCATCGCGCGCAGGTCGTCGTTCAGCCGCAGCGTGCCCGACTGCGCCTGGGTCATGATGCCGCCCAGCCGGTCGGCCATCGCCTGCTTGCGCCGGGCGTAAACCTCCAGCCCCTCCAGTTCGCCAGCGGCGAGCGCCGCCGTCTCCTCGTCCAGCAGGACGCTCAGTTCGGCCACCGTGTCGAGGAACTCCGTCATCACCACGGCGGTCGGCCCGTCGGCCAGCGCGGGGATCTCAGGTTCCGCGGCGGCGACGGGGGCGGCGTCCGCCTCCGGCTTGGCGTCGGGGGCGAATTCGCGGATCAGGTCCTTGAAACGGCGGCTCATCCCTTGGCTCCTTCGCTCGTCTGGCCGTAGAGGCGGGCCACATCGGCCTCGACCATGCGGCCGATCCCCAGAGTGCCGGCCTCGGCGATGGCCTTGCCATATTCCTGGAGCATGAAGCTGCGCCACGTCCGCTCGCCCTGGCCGCCGCTGAAGGCGCTGCCGGTCTCCACGCCGGCGAACATGGATTCCAGCATCTGCCCGACCATCAGCGCCTCGAATTCCTGTCCGGCCTTCTTGGCGGAGTGGTTTTGGGTGGCGGGTTTCGCGGCGGCGGAACGCGCGGTTTGGGCGGTCGGGGAAAGGGGGGAGATGTCCATCGCGTCGTCGTCCAGCCGGAGGTGTCAGATGATTTCCAGGTCGGCGTGCAGCGCGCCCGCCGCCTTGATCGCCTGGAGGATGGCGACCATGTCGCGCGGCCCGACGCCCAGCGCGTTCAGACCGTTGACGAGCTGTTGCAGGCTGACGTTGCCGCCGATGGTGACGAACTGGCGCCCGTTGCCCTCCTGCACCTGCACGTCGGTACGCGGCACCACCACGGTCTGCCCGTCGGAGAAGGGCTGCGGCTGCGACACCTGGGGCGTCTCCACCACGCGGACAGTCAGGTTGCCCTGGGTGATGGCGACGCGGCTGATGCGCACATCGTCGCCAATGACCACGGTGCCGCTGCGCTCGTCCACCACCACCCGCGCGATGCCGTCCGGGCGCACGGTGAGCTGCTCGATGTCGCCGATCAGCCGGGCGACCGCGCCGGTGTAGCGGGGCGGGATGCGCACATCGACGGTGGTCGCGTCCAGCACATGGACGGCGCTGCTGCCCAGCCGCACCGCCACCGCGTCGGCGATGCGGTTGGCGGTGGTGAAGTCGGGGTTGCGCAGCGCCATGCGCACGCCGGTCGTCTCGTCCAGCGCGAATTTCAGCTCGCGCTCCACGATGGCGCCGTTGGCGATGCGGGCGCTGGTCGGCACGCCCTTGGTCACGTTGGCGGCCACCCCGCCAGCCGAGAAGCCGCTGACCGACAGCGACCCCTGGGCCACGGCGTAGGCCTGCCCGTCGGCGCCCAGCAGCGGCGTGACCAGCAGCGTGCCGCCGAGCAGGCTGGTGGCGTCGCCCAGCGCCGACACGGTGATGTCGATGGTCGTGCCCTGGCGGGCGAAGGGCGGCAGCGAGGCTGTGACCATCACCGCCGCGGCGTTGCGGGTGCGCAGCACCTCGTCGCGGGTGTTGATGCCCAGCCGCTCCAGCATGCCCTTCAGGCTCTGCTCGGTGAAGGGCGTGTTGATCAGCCGGTCGCCCGAGCCGTTCAGCCCGACCACGAGGCCATAGCCGATGAGCTGGTTGCGGCGCACCCCGTCGAAGGTGACGAGATCCTTCACCCGCGTCTGGGCCAGCCCCTCCTCTGCCACGGCGGCGGCGGCCAGCAGGCAGGCCATGGCGAGCGCCAAGGCGCGGAGGGTGCGGCGGATCGGGCCATGCTTCGTCGGGCCGTGCTTCGTCGGGCCGTGCGTCATCAGACCGTCTTTCATCGTCCCGTGGGAAAGAGGCTTCCTACAGGTAATTGGTGAGGCTCATGCGGGCGATGCGGGCGGTGGCCGCCGCGGTCGCCTCGATCTGCACTTCGAGCTGGTTCATGCGCAGGCTGGCCTCCGCCGGATCGACGCTTTCCATCGCGTCGAGCTGGTCGTTGAGGATGCGCAGCTGCGTCGTGTTCATCGCCGCGATGTCGTCGAGCTGCGCGCGGTGGATGCCCAGTTGCGCGGTGGCGTCGCGCACCCCCTCGATGCCGCCCGACACCTTGGCGACCGCGGCCTCCATGTAGGGCTTGTAGGCGTCCAGCGGCAGCTGGCTGGTGTCGACGCTGGCCAGCATGTAGAGGCCCTGGAGCAGGTCCCGCATGGCCGGGTCGTTGCCCTGGATGCCGTAGGGGATCTCGGTCGTGCGGTCGAGCCGGGCGCTGAGGCGCGGCGCGGTCGAGGGCGCCCCCTGGTAGAACCCGCCCTCGAAGCCGAGCGGCGAGGCCGACGGCGTGGCGAACAGGTCGTCCAGCGCCGCCACGGCGGCAGCGGTCTCGGCCGGAGTCTGCGGCGATGACGTGCCTCCGGTGGCCGCGGCAATGGCGTCCTGCACGATCTGGATGGGCGAGGGCAGGCCGGACTCGTCGCCCTGCACGGCGCGCATGGGGGCGGTCTTCACCTCCACCCCGCCGAACAGGTAGCCGTTGCCGGAGGAGGCGTTGAGCATGCCCACCACCTGCTCCAGCATGGCGCGGGCCCGCACCTGGAGCGAGCTGCCGGTGGGCGAGGGCTGGCCCAGCCCGACCGAGGCGGCGGCCAGCACGTCCTGCCCGGCGGACAGGATGTTGGTCAGTGCGCTGTCCATGGTGCCCAGCCGCCCCTGCAGCAGGGCGGTGGATTTCAGGGTCTGGTCGGTCTCGTCATACAGGTTGCGCAGCGCGATGGCCTGCCCGGTGCGCGCACCCAGCGCCTTGGCGACGTCGAAATGCTTGCCGCTGGCGATCTCGTCGTTGTTGCGCAGCCGCTCGAGCTGAAGCTCGGTGTTGGCGGTCTGCAGGCGCTTGGACAGGCCGAGGGTGGAGACGGCGTTGTAGAGCATGGCGTCAGTTCCGGATCTGGAGCAGCGTGTCGAGCATCCGCCCGGCGGCCTGGAGCACCTGGGCGCTGGCGCCGTAGCTCTGCTCGATCAGCAGCAGCTTCTGCATTTCGTCGTCGACGTTCACGCCGTCGCGGTTGAGACGCGCCGACTGCAGCGCGTCGGCGCTGATCTTGCGGGTCTTCATCTCGGACTCGGCGGTGGTGCGGTAGCCCTGCTGGGTGGAGACCATGCCGGTGGCGTAGTCGCCCAGCGTGGCCGAGGAGGGCAGGTCCGCCGCGGCGAAGCTGCGGGTGGCCGAGAAGGCGTTCAGGAAGCGGTCGATCTGCGTGGTGTCGCCCGACGCCAGCGGAGCGCCCGCCTGGACGCCGCTCTGCACCATCCAGGGGTGGCTTCGCACGCTGCCGTTGACGGCGATGCGCGAGGCCAGCCCTTCCGTCGCGCCATAGGCGGCGCCGGCGTCGGTGAACAGGCCGGGCTGGGTGGGGTCGGCCTCCGCCGCCTGGAACTGCTGCACGATGCCCGCCGCCAGCTCGTCGAGCTGGGCCAGCGCCCGCGGCATGTCCTGGTGGGCGGTCTGGACATAGCCCATGATGCGCCCGCTCTGGATGTCCTGGTCCGGGTTGTCGGAGATGATCTTGCCGCCGGCCACCAGATCGCCGCCGACGAGCTGAAGCGGCTGGGCGCCCGCCGGCAGCTCACGGTCGAGCAGCGTCTGGCCGTTGCGGGTCATCACCACGACCTCCCCGCTCTCGCGGGTGTGGGTGCGGATGCCGATCTCGCTCGACACCTGATCGAGCAGCCGGTCGCGCTCGTCCATCAGGTCGCCGGTCTCGGCGCCCTTGGCCTTCTGGGTGGCGATGGTGCTGTTCAGCTCCCCGATGCGGACGAGCGAGCGGTTGACCTCGTCGACGGAGGACTGGAGCCGCGCCTTGGCGTCGTTCTGCACGGTGATGGCCGCGGCGGCGGTGTCGTGCAGGCGGCGCACCAGCGATTCCGCGGAATCCACCACGGCGGTGCGCGCCGCCTCGTTGTCCGCCTGGTTGCGGAGCTGGCTGAAGGACTGCTGGAGCTTGGCCAAGGCGGTGGAGACGGACCGCTCGTCCTGCGGCTGGCCCAGCGCGGTGGCGTAGTCGGCCAGCGCCGAGGCGCGGGTTTCCTGCGCGGTGTAGCGGCTCTGTTCGAACCGGGCGTCGCGGATCAGGAACTCGTCCACGCTGCGCAGCACGCCGTCGACGCGCACGCCCTGGCCGCGCCCGCCGCCGATCGCGGTGGAGACGGCCAGATCCTTGCGGACGAAGCCCGCGGTGGTGGCGTTGGTGATGTTGTGCGAGACCAGCGCGGCTTGCTGCTGGGTCGCGCGCAGCCCGGACAGGGCGGCGCTGAGGGCCAGTTGGAGGCTCATGGCGGGCTATCCCCTTTCCCGTCCGTCAGCGCTTCAGACGGGTGGTCTCGTCCACCATCTCGTCGGCGGTGCGCACCAGCGTGGCGTTCGAGGAGTAGGCGCGCTGCGTCTCGATCAGCGACACCAGTTCCTCCGCGATGTCGACGTTCGACTGCTCCAGCGCGTAGCCGGCGACCGAGCCGGCGGTGCCGCTGTTGCCGTTGCTCAGCGTCATCGTGCCGCTGTCGATGCCCAGCGTGTAGGTGTTGCCGTCCTGCGGGACCAGACCGCCGGGGTTGACCACGTCGGCGACCGGCACCTGATAGAGCGGCTGGCGGGCGCCGTTGTCGTAGACGGCCCACAGCGTGCCCGCCTTGTCGATGTCCACGGTGCTGACGCGGCCGGCGCGGGCGCCGTCGCCCATGAACTGCGGCACGTAGTCGCCGTTGAGCTGCGTCAGGTTGCCGACCGTGACGTTGACGGTGTCCGGCGTCGGGTTGGCCGGCGAGGTCAGCGTGATCTGCGGCAGGGCGCCCGCCGGCAGGCCGGCGTTGGCGCCCGTGGTGTTGAAGGTGACGGTGCTGGTCGACAGCGTCGCGGTGTAGCCGGCGGGCGGCGTGACCGACAGCGTCCATTCGTTCGGGTTGGCCGTCTTCGTCCAGGTCATCGTGACGTCGAGCGGGTTGCCGAGCCCGTCATAGAGCGAGGTGGAGGTGTCGAAGCTGGTGCCGTCCGTGGCCTGGGCCGGCAGGTTGCCGGCGAAGCTCATCTGCGTCGTCTTGCTGCCGCCATAGGCCAGCCCGGCGATGGAGACGGCGCTCAGCCCGTCGAAGCTGCTGCGGTTCACCGCGGGCAGGCTGCCGTCCGGACCCAGCTTCCAGGCCTGGAGATACTGGCCGGCGCTGTTGCGCAGGAAGCCCTGGTCGTCAGGCAGGAAGCTGCCGGCGCGGGTCAGCGCGTAGCCGGGCGAGGTTCCGGTGGTGCCGGCGTTGTCGGCGACGACGAAGAAGCCGCGCCCCTCGATGGCCATGTCGGTGGCGGACTGGGTGCCCTGGATGGTCCCGTCCTTCAACACCTGATAATGCACGTTGGAGCGGACGCCGCCCGCGGAGTAGTTGCTCGTCGAGCCGGAGGAGGTCATCAGCGTCGAGAAGTCGACCGCGGCGCGCTTGTAGCCGATGGTGGCGGAGTTGCTGATGTTGTCCGAAATGGCGGCCATCCGCGAGCTTTGCGCGGACATGCCGCTCACACCGGACCGCATGGCGCTGAACAGGCTCATCGGGAGATCCTCATCCTAAATCGGTTGGGCCGGAAGCGAGCCACGGGATTCTCCGCGATGGACTTCGGAGGGGAGAGTACAGGGCGGCTTTTAAAGCGGATTTAAAGAGCGTTTTTGTGCGTTTACTTAAAATTTTCCGCTCTTTTGCTGCGGTGGTCCGTTGGACCGGCGGCCGGGGGCGCCTCTTTCCCGTGGGAAAGGGTGAAACCGAAGTGCGATTGCGGGGGCGGCGAACGGATGCCGCATTGCGCGGATCGACAAATCCGGTCACTGTTGGACCGGTTGTCCTCCATGCATCGAGTGTCCAGAGTGAGCGAAGAGCAAAAGCAGCAGGTTACGGCGGTCGTCAAATGGTACAAGGCCGACAAGGGCTTCGGCTTCGTCCGCTTCGCCGACGGAAGCGGTGAGGCGTTTCTGCATTCCCGGGTTCTCGCCTCGCTGGGCGAGGTGTCGCTGACCGAGGGCACCGGCCTCGTCTGCGACATCGCCGAGACCCCGAAGGGGCCGCAGGTCGTGGCCATCCATTCCATCACCCCCGCCGACCCGGCGGAGGCCAAGCCGGCCCGCGCGCCGAAGCAGCGCCGCCAGCGCCAGCCGGAGGGCGGCGACCCCCAGGCCGTGCGCCCCGCCGCCCCGGCGGCCATCCGCGAGCCCAAGCCGCGGCGCGAGCGGTCGGCCCCGACCCTGATGCCGGTGCCCACCGGTGAGATGATCTACGGCACCGTGCGTTGGTACAATCTGGACAGCCAGTCCGGCCTGATCGACCCGTGGGACGACGAGACGGGCATCGGCGTCTATTTCGACCGCGCGATCCTGCGCCAGTCCGGGCTGGAAGTGGTGGCCGACGGGGAGGACGTGCGTTTTGTCGCCGTGCCGGGCGATGGCGGCCCGACCGCGCTGCGCGTCGAACTGGTCTGAGCCGACAGGACTCGGGCGCCGTCGGGGTCTCTGCCCGGCGGCGCCTGATTCAGACCGGAACCCTGGCTGACGCGATCAGCGGGGGGTGAAGGACCGCGAGGGACGGCGCTCCACGACCACCGGCGGGCGCTGGTCCATGCCGCCGGAGGGGCGGGACGGGTAGTGGCCGCGGGATTCGGAGGAGTCCATCCGCCCGGCGGCCTCGCGCACCTCGAAGATGCGGCGTTCGACCGGCAGGCTCTCCGCCAGGACGATGACGGTGTTGAGCGAGATCCGGTCGATCGCCGGCTCCATCCGGTCGGCGCGCAGCCGGCCCGCCTGCACAAGTTCCTCCACCTCGGCTTCCGAGCACTTCAGCCAGGCCGCCGCCTCGGCGATGGAGAGTGACTGGTCGCGCATCGAAGAAGCTCCAAGACTGGGGTGGGGACAGGAAACCGGGTTGCCAATAGGGGTGTACCCGATTTCCGCGCCGAACAACAGGGTGGCGAAGGGGCGTCCCGTCACAAGACGGCCGGGAACCGCCTCTTTTTACTCCTTGGTCACGCTCCGGCAGCGCTGCTGGAGCAGGGTGACGGCCTGGGCGGCCTCGTCGCCCTGCAGGGTGAAGGCCCGCTCGTCCAGCAGCCGCCCGTCGGCGTTGAAGGCGCGGACAAACAGGCCGTGCGCGGTGCTGGTCACCACCGCGTCCACCACGGCGTCCGCCGTCTCGTCGCTCGCCACGTCGATGAAGGAGGCGAGTTCCGCCAGTTCGCCATTGTCCGTCCAATCGGCCTCGGCGATCAGGTCGAGCAGGTCGTTCAGCCCACCGGCCGGCTCGCAGCGCTGGACGCGCGGGTCGGCGCCCTGGATGGCCGCCGTGAAGCGGGCCAGCGCTTCGCGGATGCGGGTCTCCTCGGCGGGGTCGAGTTCGGGTTCGCCGTCCTCGCCGATGCGGGCCAGCCCGAGGAAATCGGGAACCGCATCCTCGCCGGCGGCCTCGACGGCTTCCGCCTCCTCCTCGATCAGCCCGACGACGCCGACCAGACGGGTGCCGACGTCCGCCGGATCGGCCAGCAGGTCGCCCTCGCGGACGAAGCGCAGCGCCGCGTCGGTCGAGTCCAGCATGCGCCGCAGCAGGGTGCGGCGGTCGGCGGCCTCCAGATAGACCAGCGCTTCCGGCTCCAGCCAGACCGGCAGCAGGCGTGTGTCGGCGGCGGTCTCCAGCAGGCCGGTGGAATCCAGCGCCTCTTCGATGGTCTCCACGGCGGGCGGCTGCGACAGGTCGCCGGACACCTCCACCGCCAGCCAGAAGAGGGTAGCGATCATGTCGTCGCCCTGGGCGTCGGTGCGGCGGACGGATTCGGCGATGGTCTCCACCTCGTCGAGGAATTCCGGCTGTTCCTCCTCGCGCAGCTTGTCCAGCGCGGCTTCCAGCACCGCCTGGCGGCCGGCGTCCAGCGTCTCGTCGAGCAGTTCGTCGAAGCGGCGGTCGCTGTTGCGCCAATAGCGGACCAGGCGCTCCGCCGGCGTGCCCGTGAAGGTTCCGGAGGCCGGCTTGTCCGCGCCGTTCCGCCCGTTGCCTGTCTTTGCCATGCTGCCTCTCCTGACTGGTCCGCCGGCGCCATCGGGCGCGGGGGTGACGATACGGGCAGTGACCGTAGTGGCCGCGGGGCGCGCTGGCAAGCCGCCTGTCAAGCCGTTGTCTTGCGCTTTCAGGGCACTCGACAGCGGCGCCCGTCCTGCGGCAGGCTGGGGCCCGCAATCAAAAGCCGGAGGGCAGGGCCCGTGACGACGCGCGATGAGACCGAGGTCCTGCTGGCGGAGCTTCGCAAAGGCTTCGGGGTGGCCTCGAACAGTGAGCTTCTGCACCTGCTCGCCGCGCTGGGGCGGGTCGTTCTGGACGAATCCAGCCGCGACGAGCGCGGGCGCCGCGTGCTGAAGATCGTCGGCAAGGGCGGGCGCGAACGCCAGATCGTGATCTCGGAGTAAGAGTGCGTAACAAAACCGGCTGGGAACGGTTGGTAGGGGCATGGCAGCCCCTCTTGTTTGCGACGCCTTGTGGGCGATCATCGAACCTCTGATCCCGCCGGAGCCGCCCAAGCCGAAAGGCGGACGGCCCCGGCTGTGCGATCGTGCTGCGCTGACCGGCATCCTGTTCGTGCTGCGCACGGGTATTCCTTGGGAGCTTCTGCCGGTGGAGATGGGCTGCGGCTCGGGTATGACCTGCTGGCGGCGTCTGCACGAGTGGCATCGGGCTGGCGTGTGGGAACGGCTGCATCGTGTGCTGCTCGACCGTCTCGGCTATGCCAACGCCATCAACTGGGATCGTGCGGCGGTGGACAGCGCCAGCGTCCCGGCAAAAAGGGGGGTGAGGAGACCGGCCCGAACCCGACGGATCGCGGCAAGCCGGGCTCCAAGCGCCACATCCTCGTCGATGCTAACGGCATCCCGCTCGCCCTGAGGATCTCGCCAGCCAACCGGCACGACAGCAAGCTGCTGGAGGCGCTGGTCGATGCCGTGCCGGCGATCCGCCAGTGTGCGGGCCGGCCCCGGCGGCGACCGGCCAAGCTGCATGCCGACAAGGGCTACGACTTCGCTCACTGCCGGCGGGCGCTGCGCCAACGAGCGATCATTCCGCGGATTGCCCGGCGTGGCGTCGAAAGCAGCGAGCGTCTCGGCCGATATCGATGGGTGGTCGAGCGTACGCTCGCTTGGTTTGCCCGCTTCCGCCGCATCGCCGTCCGCTACGAACGGCGCGCCGACATCTTCACTGCCTTTCACCATATCGCGGCCAGCCTCATCTGCTGGCGCTTCGTCCAGAGATGGTTCTGTTAGGCGCTCTAAAGGAGAAACGCCCTTCCCCGCGCACCGCCGCGGGGAAGGGCGTTTCCGTCAGCTCGCGCGGACGCGCTGCAGGAAGCCGGACAGCTCGCGGTTGAGCGCGTTGGCGCCGTCGGCGAGGTCGTGGGCCTTGTCGAGGAGCGTGCGGGCGGCGGTGCCGCTGCGGTCGGCGGCGGCGTTGACGCCGGCGATGGTCTGCGTCACCTCGGTGGTGCCCAGCGCCGCCTGATGGACGTTGCGGGCGATCTCCTTGGTGGCCGCGCTCTGCTGCTCCACCGCCGCGGCGACGGTGGCGCCGATGGTGCCGACGCGGGTGACCACCTGGACGACCGCCTGGATCTCCTGCACGGCCTCGCCGGTCGCGCTCTGGATGCCCGCGGCCTGGGCGGCGATCTCGCCGGTGGCGCGGGCGGTCTGGGCGGCCAGCGCCTTCACCTCGTTGGCGACGACGGCGAAGCCCTTGCCGGCCTCGCCGGCGCGGGCCGCCTCGATGGTGGCGTTGAGCGCCAGCAGGTTGGTCTGGCTGGCGATGTCGTTGATGAGATCGACGACGCGCCCGATGCTCTGCACGGAGTCCGCCAGTCCGCCGATCTGCCCGTTGGCGCGTTCGGCCAGCGTCATCGCCTCGCGGACGATGTTGGTGGATTCGGTGATCTGGCGGGTGATCTCCTCGATGGAGCTGGTGAGCTGCTCCGACGCGGCGGCGACCGTCTCCACGTTGGCCGAGGTCTGCTCGGTGGCGGCGGCGACGCTGGTGGCGAGGCGGTTGGTCTCCTCAGCCGTGGCCGACATGCTGCGGGCGCTTTCCTCCATTTCGGTGGATTCCGCCACGAAGCGGCTGACCACGCTGCCGACGGCCCCCTCGAAGCTGCTGGCGATCTCCTCCAGCGAGCGCTTGCGGTCCTCTTCGGCGCGGCGGGCGGATTCGATCTGCTCGGCCTCCAGCCGGCGCTTGGCGAGGGCGTTCTCGCGGAAGACCTCCACCGTGCGGGCCATGGCGGAGATCTCGTCGCGGCCGCCGGCGGGAACCGTCACGTCGAGGTCGCCGGCGGCGATCTTCTCCATCCCGCCCTGAAGGGTGAGCAGGCGGCGCACCACCATCCGGCGCACGAAGACCAGAACGACCAGCGCCGACAGCAGCAGGCTGACCACGCCGACCCCGATTTGAAGGAGCGTGCCGTTGGACAGCGCCTTCTCACTGTCCTCGGCGGCGGTGGTGATGGCGCCCTCCTGCGTGTGCACGAGGTTGACCACCGCCATGGACAGCGCTTCGGACAGGCTCAGGTTGTTGGTCAGCAGGTCCCGCTGCGCCTTCAGGATCTCCAGCTCGGCCAGACGGGTGGGAATCAGCCCGTTCGGCTCGATCGAGAGGGTTTCGATCGCCTTCAGCGGCTCGGCCATCGCCTCGCGCGAGGCTTCGGGCAGCTGTCCGGAGTTGGCGGTCATCGTGGTGACGAGGATGCGCGTCTGCGCCTCGATGATCGACAGCCGGTTTTCGTCGGAGCTGGCGGCGGCTTCGGTCAGCAGGCCGCGGACGGTGGTGGCACCGTCGTCGATGCCGCGGACGATGGCGAGCTGCTCCTCGGTCTGGAGATACTCCTCGCCGGCCTTCAGCCGTTCCTCCGCCGGGCGGGTGTCGTCCCGGAAGGCGGCGCGCTGCATGTCCACGCCGCTGCCGTGGATCGATTTCCAGGGCGCCACGAGTTGGGACAGGCGCCGCGTGGCGACGACCACCTGCTCCAGCAGTTCGGAGCGGCGGTCGCTCAGCCCGATCCGCTTGTCCGCCGCCTGATCGAGCAGCGTGACGTTGGCGAGCAGGGCCTGGGCGGCGTTGCTGGCGGCGGCGGTTTCGGACGGACCGCCGGCGTGGGACGCGGCGTTGGTGCTGTTCTGCTCCAGCTCGGTCAGATCGCGCAGCTCGCGTTCGAAGTCGTGCCGTTCCATCGCGATGCGCGCCGCGAGATCGGCCTTCTCCTCCTTGCTGGTGACGGAGCGGAAGGCCGGAGCCAGCGCGTCGATGCGCCCCGCGTGCTGGGCCGCCCGCAGGGCGCCGAGCGCGGACGGCACGGCCTCCGCGGTGATGACCTGCAGCGTCCGGCCGAAGCCGGCGTATCCGGTCAGCGCCACCCCGATGGCGACCAGCGTGCAGCACATCACGGCGCCGACACCGGTGAACAGGCGCCCCTGAACGCCCCCCAGCCGGCTTGGGCGCACCACCTTATCCTGGGCAATTCCTAACGGTTTGGACATGTCATCTCTTCCCCAACGGCGGTCTTGCTTCTCGTTGGCCCCGCCGCACGCCGTCCGCGGCAGGCCTTATCCCTGTCTTCCCGTCAGCCGAGCCAGGCCGTGTGGGCCAGAACCTCGTTCGAGCCCCGCCAGACCATGTCGAGCGCAACATAAGTGATGATCGCAAGACCGATCCAACCAATCCAGCGATGTTTGTGCAGAACACGTGCAATTACGTTCGCGGCGGCGCCCATCAACGCCACCGAGAGCAGCAGGCCGAGCACAAGCACGGTCGGATGCTCCTTGGCAGCACCGGCCACCGCCAGCACATTGTCAAGAGACATCGACACGTCGGCCACCACGATCTGCCAGACGGCGGCGCCCACCGAGACGCTGCCGGCGGCGGCCACCGCCGCGTTGCTGCTGAAGGAGGCTGTTGCGGGCAGGACGTCGGGGGCCTCCAGAGCCTCCTCCGGCGTGACCTCGTCGGCGCCCTGGGAGCGCAGTTCGCGGAACATCTTCCAGCAGACCCAGAGCAGAAGCACGCCGCCGGCCAGCGTCAGCCCGATGATGGCGAGAAGCTGCGTGGTCATCAGCGCGAAGATGATGCGCAGCACGATGGCGGCGCTGATGCCCCACAGGATGACCCGGCGCCGCTGCTCCGCCGGGACGGCGGCGGCGGCCATGCCGACCACGATGGCGTTGTCGCCGGCCAGAACGAGGTCGATGGCGACCACCTGCCCGAAAGCGACGAGTTGCGGCCAGAGTTCGGCGGTCATCATGATTCGTCTCCATTGCAGCGGGGCGCCCGATGATCGGAGCGCCCCGCGGTATCCATTGTGTGCAGTCGGGGGCGGTTGGGGGCGCCCGGTCAGCGCATGAGCATGTGCGGGAGCCAGAGGGAGAAGGTCGGGACGTAGGTGACGAGGAGGAGGGTGACGAAGAGGGCACCGTAGAAGGGTGTGATGGAGCGCATGACCTGCCCGACCGAGACTTCGCCGATGGCGCAGCCGATGAACTGGGTGGTGCCGACCGGCGGCGTGTTGAGGCCGAGCGCGCAGTTGATCAGCATGACGATGCCGAACTGCACCGGGTCCATGCCGTACTGCATGGCGATCGGCAGGAAGATCGGCGTGCAGATCAGGATCGTGCTCGCCATGTCCATGAAGGTGCCGAGCAGGAACAGGATGATGTTGATCAGCAGGAAGATGACCAGCGGGTTGGTCGAGATGCCCGCCATCAGCTCGCCGGTGATCTCGGCCACCTGATACAGCCCCATGATGTATTGGAACATCGTGGAGACGCCGATCAGCAGCAGGACCACGCCGGTCGTCTTGACCGTCTTGGCGGCGGCGGCCAGGAAGTGGTCCCAGGTCAGCGTGCGGTAGACGAAGGTGGTGAGCAGCAGCGCGTAGATCACCGCGATGGAGGCGGACTCGGTGGCGGTGAAGACGCCCGACGTGATGCCGGCCAGGATGATCACGACGATGAGCAGGCCCGGCGCGGCGGCGGCGAAGGAGCGGCCCAGGATGGACCAGCCGGGGAAGGTGCCGGGGGGATAGCCGCGCTTGACCGCGACGTAGTAGGCCGCACCCAGGTTGCAGACCATCAGCAGCAGGGCGGGGACGATGCCCGCGGCGATCAGCGCGCCGATGGAGGCTTTGCCGCCGGCGGCCAGCGCGTAGATGATCATGTTGTGGCTGGTCGGCATCAGCGCGCCGACGAGGGCGGCGTGGGTGGTGACGTTGACGGCGTAGTCGGCGTGGTAGCCCTCGCGCTTCATCATCGGGATCATCACGGCGCCCATGGCCGAGACGTCGGCGACGGGGGAGCCGGCGACGCCGCCGAAGAGCGTGCAGGCGACGACGTTGGACATGCCCAGGCCGCCGCGGATGTGGCCGACCATGTTCTTGGCGGTGGCGACGATCTTGTCGGCCACACCGCCGTGGAGCATCAGCTCGCCGGAGAAGACGAAGAAGGGGATGGCGAGGAAGGAGAAGACGTTCATGCCGGACATCATCTGCTGGAAGATGACGGCGACGGGGAGGCCCTCGTAGAGGATGGTGCAGAGCGCCGACAGGCCGATGGCGAAGGCGACCGGGATGCCCAGGACGAGGAAGCCGAAGAAGGTGACGGCGAGAATGGTCAGTTCCATGACGGCGCGACCTCCTCGCCGCGGATGATGGCGACGACGTGTTCGATGGCGAAAAGCACGATCAGGACGCCGGAGAGCACGAGCGGGATGTAGCGGACGGCTTCGGAGACGTGCAGGTTGGGGATGTAGTAGGCGGCGACGGAGGTGCCGAGGAGCCAGCCGTTGTAGGCCATGCAGGCGCCGAAGACGCCGACGAGGGCGTAGATGACGATCTCGACCTTGCGGCGGATGGCGTCGGGCAGCATGACGAGGAAGGATTCCAGGCCGATGTGGCCGGCGTCGCGCACCCCGACGGCGGCGCCGATGAGGGTGACGTAGAGGACCAGCACGATGGCCAGGCTCTCCGCCCAGGTCGGCGAGTCGTTCAGCACGTAGCGGCCGAAGACCTGATAGAACACCACACAGACGATGGCCATCAGGCCGACCATCGCCACGCACATCCCCGACCACGCCAGACGCGCGTTCACCCGCGTCAACAAGCGTGGGGCGGCGAGGGGGCGGACCTCTTCCAATTCAAGTTCGATGCTCATGATGCCGTCCTTCCCGCGGGGGTGCGGCGCCGGCCGGACTTGGCCGGCGCCGCGACCGCGTGCCTTACTTCGTGTCCTGGATGCGTTGGACGAGGCCCTGCAGCTTCGGCGTGTTCGCGAACTTGGCGAAGACGGGCTTCATCGCATCGATGAATTCCTGCTTGTTCTTCACGTCGCTGATCTGGGAACCGGCCTTCTCGACGATGGCGCGGGAGGCCTCCTCACGCTCCGTCCACAGCTTGCGCATGTAGGGGACGGAGTCCTTGGCGGCCTTGCGGATGGCGGCCTGATCGTCCTTGGACAGGCGGTCCCAGGTGACCTTGGAGAAGACCAGCACTTCCGGCGCCATCGCATGCTCGGTGCGGGTGAAGTACTTGGCGGCCTCGAAATGGCGCGAGGATTCGTAGGACGGGTAGTTGTTCTCCGCCGCGTCGATGATGCCGGTCTTCAGGCCGGTGTAGACCTCGCCCATCGGCATCGGCGTCGGGTTGGCGCCCAGCGCCTCGATCATCGACACGAACAGGTCCGACTGCTGGACGCGGATCTTCATGCCCTTCAGGTCGGCCAGAGACGACACGGGCTTCTTGGAATAGAGCGAGCGTGAGCCGCTGTCGTAGAAGGCCAGACCGATCAGCCCTTGGCTTTCCATGGCGGCGAGGATCTCGTCGCCGATCGGGCCGTCCAGAACGGCGTGCATGTGGTCGGTGTCGCGGAAAATGAAGGGCAGGGCGACGACCATCGATTCCGGCACCACGTTGTTCAGCGGCGCCACGTTGATGCGCATCATGTCGAGGCCGCCGATCTTGATCTGTTCGATCGTGTCGCGCTCGTTGCCCAGCGCGCCGTTCGGGTAGACCTTGACGCCGAGCTTGCCGTTGCTGCGCTCGCTCAGCAGCTTGCCCATGTATTTGACCGCCTCGACGGTCGGGTAGTCGCCGGGGTGGATGTCGGCCGACCGGAAGTCGCGGGCCGAGACCGGGGCGGCGAGCAGCGCGCCCGCGGCGCAGGCGGCCAGCAGCGCCATGCCGAGGCGGCGGAAAGTGTTCTTCATGGACCGTACTCCTGCCTTAGGAGAAGTGCCTGTTGGAGCGGAGGCGGGGTGTCGGCCCGCCGAAAATGGACAAACGAATAAATTGCAGAGTTCGGAAGAAGCCCCGGCTGTTCGGCTGTGCGCTTCGAATAACAGCGCTGCGAAGGCTAGGGCAAAAAAGAACCCCGAAGGGTATGAGGGCGCAAAATCCCGGCGCCATCGGCGTGTGCCGACGGGGGTGAAGCTGGGCGGTTCTTGTCCTTTGTTCCGAAGCGGCCGCGGTGTTCTTCCGCGCGGCTGCCCTGGTGTTGTCTGATGAGCGGGCGGCGTCGGTTGTTCACGTCCGTGCCACATCCCGCTGCGCTAGTTATATTAATATATCAGCTTTCGAGGCAAGCACAAAACGGAGGCCGGAAAGCGTGACGCCAAAATGTCGCAAGCCGGGTGTGGATTAAAGCCTGGGCGGGGTTTGACGCCCCGCGGCGGTGGGCGCGTCGGTGAAATAAAGCGGTGCGACGGCGCGCAAATCGTCGATGGCCAGACGCAATCCGTCGAGATGGGCGCCGAGCGCCAGGACGCTTCCTTCCCGGTCGTGGGCGGCGATGGCCTCCACGATGGCGTCGTGTTCGGCGATGACCTTGGCCATCTGGCCGGGGACGGGCAGGGTCAGGCGCCGGCAGCGGTCGACCTGCACCTTCACCTGTTCCACCAGCGCCCAGAAGCCGGGGAATCCCGCGATCTCGGCGAGCAGGGCGTGGAAGCTCTCGTCGGCCTCGTGGAAGCCGTCGCGGTCGCAGGCGGCGCAGAGGTCGCGCTGCTCCTCCAGTGCGGCACGCAACTGCGCGATGTCGCCGGGGGTGGCGCGGATGGCGGCCATCCGCACGGTGGCCTCCTCCAGCGCCTTGCGGATCACCCCGGCCTCCGGCAGGGCGGCGACCGGGATCAGGGACACATAGGTGCCCGACTGCGGGAAGACGTCGATCAGCCCCTCGTCGGCCAGCCGCAGCACCGCCTCGTGCACGGGGGTGCGGCTGACGCCGTAGGCCGCGGCGATGCGGGCCTCGGCGATGGGCTCGCCGGGTCGTCGGCGCATTCCCAGGATGTCGTTCCGCAGGTCACGGTAGATGGGAGAGGCGGAGCGCGGTGCGGGCCGGACCGTGGCGAGCCGGCGCTGCCGCGGCGGGGCGGCGGTGAGGGAGTCCGATGGCATGAGCCACCTCGTCAGACAGGCGGGTCGCGCGGGCGTGGGCCGGCGCCCCGGTGAACATGTGAAAGCTAATATATTAGTGTTTGCGCCCGGTGCTGAGTGGCAAAGTGTGGGACATGTCGGGCGAAGTGTCGCACGTCTCCGCTTCGGCCCGGCGGCGCGTCTCGCGGATCAGGATCAGCAGGCCGCTGGCGATGACGATGGCGGCCCCGGCCAGCACATGGGTTCCCGGCCAGTCGCCCCAGAACAGCCAGCCGAACAGGCAGGCCCAGAGGATTCCGGCGTAGTTGAACGGGCTGATGACCGCCGCCGGGGCCAGCGCGTAGGCGCGGGTGGCGAAGTACTGGGCGCCGCCGCCGACCAGCCCCATCGCCGCCATCAGCGCGAAGCCCTCCGCCGTCGGCATCGTCCAGACGAAGGGCAGGGCGACGGCGCTGAGCAGCGTGGAGAAGGCGGTGAAGTAGAAGACGGTGGTGACCGGCGCCTCCGTCCGCCCCAGCTGCCGCATCGCCATCATGGCGAAGGCGTAGGCGACGGCAGCGCTCAGCCCGACCAGCGCGCCGGTGTTCAGCATGCCGCGTCCCGGCTGCACGATGACCAGCACCCCGGCGAAACCCACCGCCACCGCCCCCCAGCGGTAGGGGCCGACCCGCTCCCCCAGCACCGGCACGGACAGCGCGGTCAGGAACAGCGGGGCGGAGAAGGACAGCGCCACCGCGTCGGCCATCGGCATCAGGTGGTAGGACAGGAACAGCAGCACCATCGAGGTCAGGCCGATCGCCGCCCGCCAGAAATGACCGCCGAGATGCTCCGTCCGCAGGCTGCGCCAGCCGCCGGCGCGGGCCAGCATGGCGGTGGCGGGCAGCAGGGCGAAGGCGTTTCGGAAGAAGGTCACCTCGGCCAGCGGGTACTCCGCCGCGAGGTGCTTCGCCAGCGCGTTCAGCACCGCGTAGAGGAACACCGCCAGCAGCATGGAGACGATGCCGCTGCGCGCCTGCAGATGGCTGGGGATGGGTTGGGCCATGGGCGCCCCGGGGGTTGGGGGAACGGGTTGACCTTGCCCCCACCCCGGCCCTCCCCCGCTGACGCAGGGGAGGGAGTTTGTCGCGAAGCGGCGGCAGTCCCCTCCCCTGCGCAGCGGGGGAGGGTTAGGGAGGGGGCAAACAACGCCGCTCAATGCGCCGTACGGCGGCTCGGGCGGCGGTAGATGAACCAGTAGACGGCGCCGACCAGCACCGCTCCGCCGAACCAGTTGCCCAGCGTCACCGCGGCGAGGTTCAGCAGGAACTGCCCGACCGGGATGACCGGCGCGGCGCGGCCCAGGTCGGCCCAGAAGGAGGCGGGGGCGCCCCATTCGATCAGCAGGCCCAGCGGCACGAAATACATGTTGGCGACGCAGTGCTCGAAGCCGGCGGCGACGAAGGCGCTGACCGGGAAGACGATGGCCATGATCTTGTCGGTCACGCTGCGTGCGCCGAGCGCCAGCCACACCGCCAGGCAGACCAGCACGTTGCACAGGATGCCCAGGAAGAAGGCCTGTCCGGCGGGCAGCCCGGCCTTGGCCGTGGCGAAGTAGAGCGCCGAGGCGCCCACCGCCCCGTGGCCGAAGGCGTACTGCCCGGACAGGAAGACCAGCAGCGCCGTGCCGGCGGCGCCGACGAAGTTGCCGAGCCACACCATGGTCCAGACCTGGAGCATCCGCCCGGTCTTCACCCGCCCGCTGGCCCAGGCCATGACCATCAGCGCGTCGCCGGTGAAGAGCTGCGCGCCGCCGACGATGACCAGGATCAGCCCCAGCGAGAAGACCAGACCGCCGAGCAGCCGGGTCACCCCGTAGGGCAGCATGCCCTCCGCCCCCGACATGGCGACGGTGGCGAACAGACCGCCCAGCGCGATGAAGGCGCCGGCCAGGACGGCCAGGGCGAACAGCGTCGCACCGTCGTAATTGGCCTTCTTGACGCCCAGATTCTCCGCCGCGAGCGCGATGGCGTCGGGCATCAGCGCGTCGAGAGAGGACGCGGGCGGGGCGGCAATCGGGGAGATGGCCGGGGAGGCGTGTGGGTTTGCCTCCGGAAGGGAATGCGTGTCCATGAAGGTGCTCCTCGTCTCGGACGGCGTCTCTCTCACACGACCTTGAGGCCCTGCGTCCGGAAGACGCCGCGCACCCGCTCGGTCAGCTCCGGCGGGGGAGGTTCGGTGTTGGCCAGCGCGTAGGGCAGGCCGAGCTGCTTCCATTTGAACTCGCCCATCTTGTGGAAGGGCAGGACGTCCACCCGCTCCACCACCTCCAGGCCGGCGGCGAATTCCGCCAGCCCCTCGATCTCGTCGAGATGATCGGTCAGGCCGGGAACCAGCACGTAGCGCAGCCAGATCGGCTTGCGCATCGCGGACAGCCGTTCGGCGAATTCCAGGGTCGGGCGCAGCGGCACACCGGTCACCGCGCGGTAGGTGGCTTCCTTGAACGCCTTGATGTCCAGCAGCACCAGATCGACGTCGGCCAGCAGATGGTCGTCGGCGTGACTGCCCAGGAAGCCCGAGGTGTCCAGCGCGGTGTGCAGGCCGAGTTGCTTGGCGCCGCGGTAGATGGCCGCACAGAATTCCGGCTGGACCAGCGGCTCGCCGCCGCTGAGGGTCAGGCCGCCATGGGCGCGGTGCAGGAAATCGGCGTAGGTGGCGATGTCGGCCAGCACGTCCGAGGACTGGGCCGGCGACCCGTCGTGCATGTGGCGGGTGTCGGGGTTGTGGCAGTACTGGCAGCGCAGCGGGCATCCGGCCAGGAACAGGACGTAGCGCAAACCCGGCCCATCGACCGTGCCGCCCGTCTCCACCGAATGGACCCAGCCGCGGACCGATGCGCCCGTCCCGGCGGCGTGCGCGGGTTGGGGGGTAATCGGGCTGAGCATGAGGCACCTCGTGAATGGGCGCCGGTGTCCGCTTCATGCGGCACCGGCGCTGTGTGCCATCCTATGTCACGCCCCGGCGTCGGCCATGACCGGGGTCAATTGATCTGACCGCGACTCTTGCGCGTACTGCGTGTATCCTCCGGCCGGAAGGACGGGGCGCTCCACCCAGGCGATGCGCAGGATGTTGGTCGATCCCGGCATGCCGAAGGGCACGCCCGCGGTGATGACCAAGCGCTGCCCGTCCTCCGCCAGGCCGTGGGCGTAGGCGATGCGGGTCGCCTTGTGCACCATGTCGGAGAAGTTCTGGATGTCCTCGGTCAGCACGCTGTGCACGCCATAGGCCAGCACCAGGCGGCGCGAGGCGGCGACGGTCGCGGTCAGGCAGAGGATCGGCACCTCCGGCCGTTCGCGGGCGGCGCGCAGGGTGGTCGAGCCGCTGGTGGTGTAGGTGACGATGGCCGCCGCGTGGATGGTGTGGGCGACCTGCCGCGCTGCCGCGGTGATGGCGTCGGCGGCCGTCTCCTGCGGGTCGGCGTGCTGGGCGTCCATCATCGTGCGGTAAAGGTCGTCGTGCTCGACCCGGCGGGCGATGCGGTCCATCATCGACACCGCCTCCACCGGGTAGGCACCCGACGCGGTCTCCGCCGACAGCATCACCGCGTCGGCGCCGTCGAAGACGGCGGTGGCGACGTCCGACGCCTCGGCGCGGGTCGGGGCGGGGGCGCCGATCATCGATTCCAGCATCTGGGTGGCGACGATCACCGGCTTTCCGGCCTTGCGCGCCTCGCGGATGATCCTCTTCTGGATGCTCGGAACGTCCTCCGGCGGCATTTCCACGCCGAGGTCGCCGCGGGCGACCATGACGCCGTCCGACAGCTCGACGATGCGCTCCAGATGCTGGATGGCCAGCGGCTTCTCCAGCTTGGACATCAGGGCGGCGCGCCCGGCGATCAGCTTGCGCGCCTCGGCCACATCCTCCGGCCGCTGCACGAAGGACAGCGCCACCCAGTCCACCTCCTGGTCCAACGCGAAGACGAGGTCGGCGCGGTCCTTCGCGGTCAGGGGCGACAGCGGCAGCAGCACGTCGGGCACGTTCACGCCCTTGCGGTCGGACAGCTTCGTTCCGGCCACGACGACGGTGTCGGCGTGCTCCGGGCTGCACGCGGCGATGCGCAGCCGCACCTTGCCGTCGTCGAGCAGCAGGTCGGTGTCGGGGCGCAGGGCGGCGAAGATTTCCGGGTGGGGCATGCCGACGCGGGTGGCGTCGCCCGGCTCGGTGGAGAGGTCGAGGCGGAAGGGCTGGCCCACCGTCAGTTCCACCGAACCGTCGGCGAAGCGGCCGAGCCGCAGCTTCGGCCCCTGGAGGTCGGCCATGATGGCGATGGGCCGCTCCAGCTCGCGCTCCAGGGCGCGGATGGCGCGCACGCGGGCGCCGTGGTCGTCGTGGGAGCCGTGGCTGAAATTGAGGCGGAAGACGTCCACGCCCGCCTCGAACAGCGCGCGGATCATGTCCGGCGAGGAGGAGGACGGACCCAGCGTGGCGACGATCTTCGTCTGCCGGAAGCGGCGGATCGGGGAGGTGGGGGCGGTCATATCGAAACGGGCTCCGCAAAAGAGGGCGGGGACGGTGGGCGCGGCGCGCGGGCGCTCATCGGTAAGACCGCCGCGCCAGGGCCGGCGTGACAGGTGCGGCGCGCGGCGGTCGGTGCGGTTCTCGGGGATGCGCTCGCGGCGCGGGCGGGCTTGGGCCGGCCGGGCTGCGCGTCTGTCCTTCGCAAAATAAAATACTAGTATATCAGATTGAAAGGCAAGCCTGTTTCGCGGGGCGGGGCGGCCCTTCGGCCAAAATGCCGCAGGCACACCCGCCCAATGGATTGGCCGGCGTGTAGGGCTTTTTGCCGAGGGGGATGGTATTGGACCCCCTTCGATTTTGGATTATTTTACCGACACGACGTGCTTTAAGACCGCTTCGGTGTGTTGGCATGGAATAAGCCAAGGGATCGGCAAATCATCGGCCCACCCGGCTGCATGGGACAAATTTGAGGAACGCCGGAACAATGACGATGGTGACCGAATGACGCGGGTGGTGCGGCTATGAACGGTGGCGTAGACTTGAGCAATTGCGACCGGGAGCCGATCCATCTCGTCGGGTCCATCCAACCGAGCGGATTCCTGATCGCGCTGTCGACGGATTGGATCGTCAAGCACGCCTCGTCCAACATTGGGGCGTGGCTGGGTGTGGAGCCCGACGCTCTGCTGGGGCTTCCCCTGAGCGAGGTGATGGACGAGGAGGCGCTGCACGCCATCCGCGGGCGGCTCCAGCTCTCCCTCATCAACGGGTCGGTGGAGCGCGCCTTCCGGGTGAAGCTGTCGGCCAGCGCGCTGCCTCTGGACATCGCGGTCCATCTGTCCGGACAGTCGATCATCATCGAGGCGGAGCCGAGCGAGCCGGACAGCGAGCTGGACGTCGGTTCCATGGTCCGCGCGATGATCGGACGGCTTCAGCGCACCGCCGACTTCGACGCCTGCTGCCGGGAAGCGGCGCGGCAGCTGCGGTCGCTGACCGGCTTCGATCGGGTGATGATCTACCGCTTCGACCGTGACGGTGCGGGCGAGGTGATCGCGGAATCCGCGGTGCGCGGCATGCCCTCCTATCTGGGGCTGCGCTACCCGGCGTCGGACATCCCGAAGCAGGCCCGCGCGCTGTACGAGCGGAACTGGCTGCGCTGCATCAACGACGTGGACGCCCCGTCCGCGGCCATCCTGCCGCCCTTCGGACCGGAGGGCGAACCGCTCGACCTGTCGATGAGCGTTCTGCGCAGCGTGTCGCCCATCCATTGCGAATATTTGCGCAACATGGGCGTCGCGGCCTCGATGTCGGTGTCGATCCTGCGTCGCGGCAAGCTGTGGGGCCTGTTCGCCTGCCACAACATGGTGCCGCGGCGGCTGTCGCTGGAGCGGCGTACGGCGGCCGAGCTGTACGGCCAGATGTTCTCCTTCCTTCTGGAGGGCGTCGAGCGCGACCGCGAGGAGGCCTACGAGGCCAAGGCGCACCTGCTCCACACCCGCATCATGGCGGTGATGGCGGACGGTGCCTCCTCCATGGAGAATTTGGAGCGGTTGCGCGGCGAGGTCGGCCACTACATCCGCAGCGACGGCTTCGCCATCGTGCTGGGCGGCCAGACCCTTGTGGACGGCAGCACCCCGACGCCGGAGGAGTTGCTCGGGCTGGTGCGCATGCTCAACCGCGCGCACGCCAGCCGCGTCTTCGCCACCAGCGAGATCGCGCAGGTCCACCAACCCGGGATGGACTTCGCCGAGCGCGCTGCCGGCATGCTGGCCATCCCGGTGTCGCGCAAGCCGCGCGACTACATCATCTTCTTCCGCAAGGAGTCGGTCCGCACCGTCACCTGGGCCGGCAACCCGGACAAGCCGGTGGAGGCCGGCCCCAACGGGCAGCGGCTGACCCCGCGCAAGAGCTTCGAGGCGTGGAAGGAGACGGTCCTCGGCCAGTCGGAACCCTGGACGGAGGCCGATCTGCGCATCGCCGACTCCCTGCGGATCACGCTGATGGAGGTGGTGCTGCGGCTGGCCGACCAAGCGGAGGAGGAGCGCCGGACGGCCCGCGAGCGGCAGGAGCTGCTGATCGCCGAGTTGAACCACCGGGTCCGCAACATCCTCAGCCTCGTCCGCGCGCTGCTGGCCCAGAGCCGGGCCGGGGTCACCCGTGTCGAGGAGTTCGCGGAGATCGTCGGCGGGCGCATCCAGGCGTTGGCGCGGGCGCACGACCAGTTGACCGCGGAGAACTGGAAACCCTCCCCCCTTCGCCCGCTGATCGCGGCGGAGGTCGACGCCTATCTGGGCCACCGGGCGGAGCGGGTGGTCCTGTCGGGGCCGGAGGTGCTGCTGTCGCCGCCGGCCCTGTCGGTGATGGCGCTGATCATGCACGAGTTGGTGACCAACGCCGCCAAATACGGCGCCTTCGCCGACAGCGGCGGCCGGGTGAAGGTCCGTTGGAGCCTGGACGACCAGGACGCGTTGGAACTCTGCTGGGAGGAAAGCGGCGGGCCGCCGGTGCAGGCGCCGACGCGCCAGGGCTTCGGCACCACCATCATCGAGCGTTCGGTCCCGCACGAGCTGAAGGGCGAGGCGACGGTGACCTACGCCCTGGCCGGGCTGAGGGCGCGCTTCACCATACCGGCCATCCATGTCAGCCTGGCGCCGGAACGTCCGGCGGTGGTCGAAGCGGCGGTGACGCCCTGCGCGGCGGCGGACATTCCGCTGGGCGGGACGGTGCTGCTTCTGGAAGACAACATGATCATCGCGATGAGCGCGGAGGACATGCTGCTGAAGCTGGGCGCCGACCGGGTGGAGACGGTGGCGAGCGTCCGTCAGGCGCTGGTCGCCATCGCCGACGATCCGCCGGGCATGGCGCTTCTCGACGTCAATCTGGGAACCGAGACCTCCTTCCCGGTGGCGGAGCGGCTGCGCGAGCTGGGCATCCCCTTCCTGTTCGCCACCGGCTACGGCGAGTCCGCGATCTTCCCGGAGGAGTTCCGCGACGTGCTGGTCCTGCGCAAGCCCTACGATTCGGAGCAGGTGCGGCGGGGCCTCCAGACGGTGCGGGGGGCTGTAGCCGGTCGTCGGGAGGACTGATTGTAGGGAGCGTTGGCCCGCTCCGCACCGTCACGCGGCGGTGCCGGTCTGGCGGGTCAGGGCCTCCTGGAGCAGGCGGGCGGTCACCGGCTTGAACATCACGCCGATCCCGTGCCGTTCGGCCTCCTGCATCACGTCGGGGCCGGAATCGCCGGTCAGCAGGACGGCGGGAACCGGCGCTCCGGCCAGTTCACGGATCTTCAGGATGGCCTCGGTGCCCACCTTGTGCTCGCGCAGGCGGTAGTCGGCGACCATCACATCGGGCCGCCGGCCCGCCGCCCGCAGGCGGGCCAGCGCCTCCTCGGTGGATGAGGCGACGATGGTGTCGTAGCCCCAGTCCTGGAAGATCGAGCGCAGCCCCATCAGGACGATGGCGTCGTCGTCGATCAGGACGGCCAGCCGCCCGCGCTCCGTTTCGCGGGGTGGAAGAGCCGGGGCCGGGCTTTCCGTGGCGTCGCCGAGGGGGACGGAGATGCGGAACACCGACCCCTTGCCGAGTTCGGAGCGCACCTCCACCGGATGGCCGAGCAGAGCCGACAGCTTCTGCACGATGGCGAGGCCGAGACCGAGCCCCTGGTTGCGGTCCCGCTCGGGGTTGCCGACCTGATAGAACTCCTCGAAGATCCAGGACATCTGCTCGCCGGAGATGCCGATCCCGGTGTCGCGCACCTGGATGCCGGCGTGGCCGTCCAGGGGGTGGCACTCCAGGCGGATCACCCCGCGCTCGGTGTAGCGGATGGCGTTCTCCACCAGATTGCGGACCATGCGTCCCAGCAGGTTGCGGTCGCTGCGCACGGTCAGGTCGTGATGGTTCACCACCTGGAGATCGAGACCCTTGGCGGCGGCGACCGGGGCGTAGGAGGACCCGATATCGTCGAGCAGCGGCTTGACCGCGATGTCCTCGATCCGCGGCTCGATCACCCCGGCGTCCAGCTGCGAGACGTCCAGCAGGCTGTCGAGCAGGCCCTTCAGCGTCTCCATCCCGCGCTCCAGCATCGCCAGGGCGTCGCGCCCGCGCGGGGAATGGACGTGGCTGTGCAGCGCCTCGGCGAAGAAGAACATGGACTGCATGGGCTGGCGCAGGTCGTGGCTGGCGGCGGCCAGGAAGCGGCTCTTGGAGCGGTCGGCCTGCTCCGCCGCCTCGCGGGCCATGCGGCTGTCGTGCACGTCCACCGCGGTGCCGACCCAGGCGATGATCTGACCGTTCTGGCGCATCGGGTTGATCCGGCAGACGTGCCAGCGGTAGGCCCCGTCGTGGCGCTGCATGCGCACGTCGAAGCCGTAGGATTCGCCCGCGGCGATGCCGCGCTCGCGGCAGTCGAGCAGCCGTGGATAATCAGCGGGGTGGATGTAGGACCAGCGCTCCCCATGCTCCAGGCTGCGCCCTGTGTAGGAGCGCCAAGCGGCGTTGTAGTATTCCCGGCCGCCGTCCGGCCGGTTGATCCACATCATCACAGGGGTGTTCTCGACCAGTTCGCGGAAGCGGGTCTCGCTCCGCCGCAGGGCTTCCTCGCCGGTCTTGCGCTCGGTGATGTCGGTCAGGGTGACGACGGCCAGCGTGATGCAGCCGTCGGAGTCGCGCACCGGCTCGGCGTCGGCCAGACAGGTGATGGGACCGGCCGGGGTGTCGCGGCGCAGTTCCTCCTGCCGCACGACCGTGCCGTCGCGCAGGGCGCGGACCAGCGGCAGTTCCGAAGAACCTTCCGACGGGCTGCCTGTGAAGGGGCGGGGGTAGTCCTCGATGCGGTCGATCCGGCCCAGAGGCTGGCCGATCAGCCGTTCCGCGGCGCTGTTGTGCAGAATCATCCGCCCGGTGGGCGCCTCCGCCACCACCACGCCGGCGCGCAGATGCTCCAGCACCGCCTTCAGCAGAGACCGCTCCGTCTCGCGCTGGCGGGTCAGGCGTCCGATGGCCCAGGCGGTCCCGGTCAATGTGAACAGAAGAATGAGCAGGAAGGGGAACCACGACCACAGCGCGGAGACGTCGACGGTGCGCAGCGCGGCGGCCCGGTCGATCCCCACGGCGATGGCGAGGCCGCTGCCATTGGCGCCCGGCGGGGAGTAGGCGGTGACTCGGGCCACCCCGTCCAACCCTTCGGTCAGCGCCGTCGCCGTCTCCGCGCCGCTGAGATACAGGCCGAGCCGCTCGGGAAGCGGCTGGCCGACGATTCCCTGAAGGTCCGGCACGCGGACGAGGACGGTCCCGGCGCGGTCGGCCAGAAGGACGGTCACGTTCGGCGGCAGGGGCTTGCGCGCCTGATACTGGCGCAGCCAGTCGAGGTCGAGCAGGGCGGTGACGACCGCCGGTCCGCTCCCCCCCTCCTTGCCGCTCTCGCCGCCGTTCCGTGCGTAGGGCAGGGCGAAGGGCAAAACGCGGTGGCGCGGCCCCTCGGTGGCGACATATTCCCCCACCGAGAAGAGGCCGGTCGTCAGGGCCTGACGGATCTGCGGCTGGTCGGCGCTCCCGGTCCCGACGGTCTGCCGGTCGGTGGAGCACAGGACAATTCCGGACCGGGCGGCGAAGCCCAGCGTCAGGTAGCTGGGCAGGCGCTGGCGCAGCCGCTCCATCGTCTCCTGGCAGGCCGGGCCGGCGATGTCCGCCTCCGCCAGCGTGGCCAGGATGTGTTCGATGTCGTCGACGATCCGCTGCTGTTCGGTCTGGATCAGGTCGAGCAGGCGCAACGCCTCCTGACCGAGTTCGGCCTCCCGCTCCGCCCGCAGCCGGGTGTGGGAATAGACCTCGAACCCGATCAGCGGGGCCAGGGTGAAGACGAGCAGCAGAAGCCAGCGAACCATTGACACGATCGACCGTCCCGGCCCGGAGGCCGTTGGGATGAAGGAAGCGATCGTGTGAACCCTAACATACCGAAGTATGTTGCAACGCCTGTCCTTCGGTCCTAACGCTTTCCTCGCCCGCCCGTGCCGTCCTCAGCCCAAGGTCAGTGCTTCGCAATGGGGCGGGCGCCCGTCAGGAAGAGGGCGACGGCCCGTCCGACGTAACGCTCCGTCTCCTCCCTGGAGAAGGATTGTTCCGGCAGAATCAGGCGGCGCAGCAGGATGTTGCCGGTGATCATGCCGATGAAGCCGCGGGCGGCGGCCTCCGGCTCCGCGACGGACAAGGCGCCGGCGGCGGTCTGCCGCGCCAGATAGTCGGCCAGCCGCCGCTGGGCGGTTTCCGGGCCGATGCGGAAGAAGGCTTCGGCGATGTCGGGGATGCGCCCGCCTTCCGACACCAGCACGCGGATGATGGCCATGGTGCGGTCGTCGAACAGCGCCGCGACGATGTGCAGGGCGAAGCGGGCCAGCCCGTCCTCCGGTGCTGCCCGCTCGTCCGCCTGGATGGCGGCGAGCCCTTCCTGGATGCGGGCGCTGTTCTCCTCCATCATCGCGCGGAACAGCCCCTCCTTGTCGCCGAAATGCTCGTAGAGGGTGGCGCGGGAGCCGCCGGCCCGGCCGATGATGTCGGTCAGCGTGGTCTTCTCGAAGCCCTTCTCGACGAACAGCGCCGCCGCCGCGTCGAGCAGGGCCTGCCGGCGCGCCCGGCCGCGCGGGCCGACCGTGGATGAGTCTTTGTCGGTTGTCCTGTCCGTCAATTCCCTGGCGTTTCCCCGGTCCATCGGTTTTTTCCTTAGGCGCTGGCGGTCCTCGCCCCCACCCCGGCCCTCCCCCGCTGGGCGGAGGAGGGAGAATATGTCCCCTCCCCTGCGAAGCGGGGGAGGGTTAGGGTGGGGGCAACCACTGCCAGCGTGCGCATCGTCGCGGGAGCTATGACCCGTGCCGCCCCCGCTGGCAAGACGGCAATACGCCGCTCTCCATCAGGGTCAGGGCCGCGTCCCTGCGAGGAACAACCGCACGGACTGGCGGACGTAACGCTCCAACTCCTCCATCGAGACGGGCTCGTCCGGAAGGATCAGCCGCTTGGTCAGCAGGTCGCCGACCACCATGCCGATGAAGGCGTGGGCGGCCCCCTCCGGATCGTCGATGCGCAGGCGCCCCGCCTCGGACAGTTCGCGGAAGCAGTCGGCGAGCCAGCCGATGGTCTTCTCCGGGCCGACCTGGAAGAAGGCCTGGGCGATGTCGGGAATGCGCCCGCCTTCCGACACCAGGATGCGCAGGATGGCGGTGGTTTCCGGCATGGTCAGCGTGCCGGCGATGTGCAGGCCGACGCGGTACAGATTCTCTTCGAGCTCCTCGGCCATCGCCGCCGGGCCGGCGGCGTGCATCGCCGACATCTCCTCCAGCACGCGGTCGCAGTGGCGTTCCATCACCGCGCGGAACAGCCCCTCCTTGTCGCCGAAATGCTCGTAGAGTGTGGTGCGCGACCCGCCGGCCTGCCGCAGGATGTCGGACAGCGAGGTCAGCGCGAATCCCTTCTCCACGAACAGCGCCGCTGCCGCGTCGAGCAGCGCCCGGCAACGCGCCTGGCCGCGCGGGCCGCAGCCGGGCGTGTCGAAGCTGTTGATGCCGAGGCTGGCGATTCCGGCTCCGGCGATTCCGCCCCCAGCGATTCCGCCGTGGAACGGTGTGGATGCCCCCTTGTCGGGCATTGCGGTTCCCCCTTGCGCGAACGGTCGTTCTGAATGTATCGTCCGGTACAGTGTACTGTATGAGACAGTACGAATAAAGGGGTCATTTCGCACCGTCCGCGCGCACCGGCCTTTTCCGCCGGTCCCGAAAGCCGGGCGGAATGTGGAACGCCCCCGGCTCATTAGGACATTTCATCGCCGCATCACGGCGTTTTCACGAGGAACGGATGTTCAACAGGAACGCATTTCTGTCTCTTGCCGTGGCGGCCTCCCTGACCGTGGTGCTGGGCGCCTGCCAGGACAAGAAGCACGCCGCCGGGGGCCAGCCGGCGCCCGGTCCGGCGGAGGTCGCGGTGGCGACCATCCAGCCGCAGAGCCTGTCCGTCACCACCGAACTGCCCGGCCGCACCGCGGCCTTCCGCGTGGCGGAGATCCGCCCGCAGGTCAGCGGCATCGTGCTGAAGCGCTTCTTCACGGAGGGGAGTGACGTCAAGGCGGGCGACCAGCTCTACCAGATCGACCCGGCCACCTACGAGGCCAACCTCGCCGTCGCCCAGGCCGACATCCAGAAGGCGGAGGCCAACCTGCAGGCCGCCCGCAACAAGGCGGCCCGCTACAACGACCTCGTCAAGAACAGCGTCGTCAGCAAGCAGGACTACGACGACGCCATGGCCTCGCTGAAGCAGAACGAGGCGCAGCTCGCCGCTGCCAGGGCCGCCCACAATCTGGCGCGCATCAATCTGGACTACACCAAGGTCTTCGCCCCCATCTCCGGCCGTATCGGCAAGTCCGCCGTGACGGAAGGCGCGCTGGTCACCGCCAACCAGGCGACGGCGCTCGCCACCGTCCAGCAGCTCGACCCGATCTTTGTGGACGTGACCCAGACCGCCTCGCAGCTCATGCAGCTTCGCCAGGACATGGAGAGCGGGCGCATCCGCCCGGCCGAGCCGGGAAAAATCCCGGTCTCGCTGTTCCTGCACGCGGCGGAGGTCCCCTATCCCCAGCGCGGCGAGCTTCAGTTCTCCGACGTGTCGGTCGATCCGGGCACCAGCTCGGTCCAGCTCCGCGCGGTGTTCCCGAACCCGAACCAGGAGCTGCTGCCCGGCCTGTTCGTGCGCGCCCGCGTCGAGCAGGGCGTCGCCCAGAACGCGCTGGCCGTGCCGCAGGAGGCGGTCCAGCGCGGTCCGGACGGCTCGGCCCGCGTCTGGGTCGTCGGCGACGACAACAAGGTCAACCCGCGCACCATCAAGACCGAGCGGGCGATCAACAACGCCTGGCTGGTCTCCGACGGTCTGAAGGCGGGCGAGCGCATCGTGGTCGAGGGGCTGCAGAAGGTGAAGCCGGGGGGCGAGGTCAAGCCGGTGCCGGCCCAGGCCGCCGTGGCGGCCCTGCCCGGACCGCAGGCGCGCTGAGACCGAGGACCGATCCATGTCGAAATACTTCATCGACCGGCCCGTCTTCGCCTGGGTCATCGCCATCGTCATCATGCTGGCGGGCGGTCTGGCGATCCTGGGCCTGCCCGTCGAGCAATACCCGAAGATCGCCCCGCCGACGGTGTCCATCACCGCCAGCTACCCCGGCGCGTCCGCGAAGACGCTGGAGGACACGGTCACCCAGGTCATCGAGCAGAAGATGACCGGGCTCGACCACTTCCGCTACATGTCGTCGAACAGCGATTCGTCGGGCAACGTCACCATCACCCTGACCTTCGAGCCGGAGGCCAACCCGGACATCGCCCAGGTCCAGGTGCAGAACAAGCTCCAGCTCGCCACGCCGCTCCTGCCGCAGGAGGTGCAGCAGCGCGGCCTCCAGGTGTCGAAGGCCGGCAACGACTTCCTGATGGTCGCCGGCTTCGTGTCCAGCGACGGGCGGCTGAGCCAGGGCGACATCGCCGACTATGTGGCTTCCAACCTCCAGGACACGATCAGCCGCGTCGAGGGCGTGGGCGACATCACCGTGTTCGGCCCGCAGCACGCCATGCGGATCTGGCTGGACCCCGACGCGCTGAACAGCCACCAGCTGACCACCATCGACGTCACCAACGCCATCAAGGCGGAGAACACGCAGGTCTCGGCGGGCCAGCTCGGCGGCGCCCCCGCCGTTCCCGGCCAGCGCATCAACGCCACCATCATGGCACAGTCGCGCATGCAGACGCCGGAGGAGTTCGGCGCCATCCTGCTGCGCGTCAACCCCGACGGCGGCCAGGTGCGGCTGCGCGACGTCGCACGGATCGAGGTCGGGCAGGAAACCTACGAGATCACCGCCCGCTACAACGGCAAGCCGGCGGCGGGCCTTGGCGTCAAGCTGGCGACCGGCGCCAACGCGCTCGACACCGCGGCGGCCGTGAAAGCGCGCATCGCCGAGCTGTCGGCCTTCTTCCCGGAAGGGCTGGAGGTCATCTACCCCTACGACACGACGCCCTTCGTCGAACTGTCGATCCATGAGGTCATCAAGACGCTGATCGAGGCGATCATCCTCGTCTTCGCCGTGATGTACCTGTTCCTGCAGAACTTCCGGGCGACGCTGATCCCGACCATCGCGGTCCCTGTGGTGCTCCTCGGCACCTTTGGCGTGCTGTCGCTGTTCGGCTTCTCGATCAACACGCTGACCATGTTCGGCATGGTGCTGGCCATCGGCCTGCTGGTCGACGACGCCATCGTGGTGGTGGAGAACGTCGAGCGCGTGATGAGCGAGGACGGGCTGCCCCCGCGCGAGGCGACCCGCAAGTCGATGGGCCAGATCACCGGCGCGCTGATCGGCATCGCGCTGGTGCTGTCCGCCGTGTTCGTCCCGATGGCCTTCTTCGGGGGTTCCGCCGGCGCCATCTACCGCCAGTTCTCGCTGACCATCGTGTCGGCGATGGCGCTGTCGGTGCTGGTCGCCCTGGTGCTGACCCCGGCGCTCTGCGCCACCATCCTGAAGCCGGTGGCGAAGGGCCACGGCCACGCCAAGCGTGGCTTCTTCGGCCTGTTCAACCGCGGCTTCGACGCCAGCAGCCGCGTCTATCTGCGCGGCGTGCGCGGGGCGGTGTCGCGGCTCGGGCGCTACGGCCTCGCCTACGCGCTGATCGTCGGCGGCCTGGCCTACCTGTTCCTCCAGATGCCCTCCTCCTTCCTGCCGCAGGAGGACCGCGGGACGATGTTCGTGCTGTGGTCGGCCCCGCCGAACGCCAGCATCGAGCGCACGCTGGAGACCACCAAGCAGGTCGAGACCTACTTCCTGGAGCAGGAGAAGGACAGCGTCGAGGGCCTGTTCACCATCGCCGGCTTCAACTTCGCGGGCCGCGGCCAGAACGCCGGCATGGCCTTCGTCCGGCTGCGCGACTGGAGCGAGCGCGAGTCCGCCGACCGCAAGCCGACGGCCATCGCCGGCCGCGCCATGGGCGCCCTGTCGAAGGCCAAGGACGCGGTGGTCTTCGCCTTCATGCCGCCCTCGGTTCCGGGTCTCGGCAACGCCACCGGCTTCGACCTTCAGCTCGTCGACCGCGGCGGCGTCGGGCACGACCGGCTGATGCAGGCGCGCAACCAGCTTCTGGGCCTCGCGGCGCAGAACGCCAAGCTGGTCGGCGTCCGCCCGAACGGTCTGGAGGACACGCCGCAGTTCAAGCTGACGGTGGACCGTGAGAAGGCCAGCGCGCTCGGCCTGTCGCTGAACGATGTCAACACGACCCTGACGGCGGCCTGGGGCTCCTCCTACGTCAACGACTTCATCGACCGGGGGCGCGTGAAGCGCGTCTATCTCCAGGCGGACGCCCCCTACCGCATGCAGCCGAGCGACGTCGACCGCTGGTACGTGCGCAACGGCATGGGGCAGATGGTGCCGTTCTCCGCCTTCACCACGGCGCAATGGACCTACGGTTCGCCGAAGCTGGAGCGGTACAACGGCATGTCGTCGCTCAACATCCAGGGCTCCGCGGCGCCGGGCATCAGCTCCGGCGAGGCGATGCAGGAGATGGAGGCGATGATGGCCAAGCTGCCGCCGGGCGTCGGCTATGAATGGACCGGCCTGTCCTACGAGGAGCGGCTGAGCGGGTCGCAGGCGCCGGCGCTCTACGCCCTGTCCATGCTGATCGTCTTCCTCTGCCTGGCCGCGCTCTACGAGAGCTGGTCGGTGCCGGTGTCGGTCATCCTGGTGGTGCCGCTGGGCGTCATCGGCGCCGTGCTCGCTGCCACGCTGCGCGGTCTGCCCAGCGACGTCTACTTCCAGGTTGGCCTGCTGACGACCATCGGCCTGTCGGCGAAGAACGCCATCCTGATCGTGGAGTTCGCCAAGGCACTGTACGACGAGGGCATGGATCTGAAGGACGCCGCCATCGAGGCGTGCCGCCAGCGCCTGCGCCCGATCATCATGACCTCGCTGGCCTTCGTGCTGGGCGTGCTGCCGCTGGCGACCAGCAGCGGCGCCGGTTCGGAAAGCCAGAACGCCATCGGCGTGGGCGTGATGGGCGGCATGATCTCCGCCACGGTGCTGGCGATCCTGTTCGTCCCGGTCTTCTTCGTCGCGGTCTACCGTCTGTTCGGCAGCAAGCGCGCCGGCGCCCACCCCCTGCAGGGTGCCGAGCCGATGCACGCCGGAGACTGACGGTTCGGCTGCGGTTGGAAGCGGAAAGCCCGGTCCCGGAAACGGGGCCGGGCTTTTTGCTTTGGGGCCTGCGGCAGAACGGCACAGGACGGGCGGAACGGCTTGCTGTTAAACTAATATACTAGTATTTATTGTTCACGGGGATGGCGGCTGAGCGCCTGCTTGTGGCGTTCCAGCCGCTCCCGCAGGGCGTCGCCTTTGCGCAGCGCCACGGCAATCGACAGTATGTCGCCGAGGACCAGATGGCTGATGCGCGACGTCATGGGCGAGTGGATGTCGAAGTCTTCCGCGACGTCGGCCAGCAGGCTGACCGTGGCGAGCTGCGCCAGCGGCGAGCCGGAGCGGGTGATGGCGACGACCGAGGCTCCGGACGAAAGCGCGTTCTGCACGGCCTCCAGCATGTCGCGGGTGCCGCCCGAACTGGACACGGCGACCACCGCGTCGCCGGGGGAGAGCGACAGGGCCGACACGAAATAGACGTGGGCGTCGCTGTAGGCGACGGTGGGGATGCCCAGCCGGAAGAAGCGGCGCTGGATGTCCTGCGCCACCGTGCCGGAGTTGCCGGAGCCGTAGAACTCGATCCGCCGCGCCCCGGCCAGCAGGTCGGCGGCGCGGTCCACCGCCTCCGCCGACAGGTTGTTGCGCACCTGCATGAGCGTCGCCAGGGTGCGGTCGAACACCTTCCCCGCGATGCCCGCCGCGCGGTCGTCCGGGCTGACCTCCTGGTCGATGAAGGGCATGCCCGCCGCGATGTCCTGGGCCAGCTTGATCTTGAACTCGCGGAAGCCGCTGCAGCCCAGCGCCCCGCAGAAGCGGGCGATGGTCGGCTCGCTGACTCCGGCGCGTTCCGCCATGTCGGCCATCGACAGGGTGATGACCTCGCCCGGCTGGGCCAGCACGCAGTCCGCCAGCTTCCGTTCCGAAGGACGGAGCCCGTCGCGCACCGCCATGATCCTCGCCAGCATCGACCTGTTCCCCCGTTCCATCCGTTCGCCACTGTAGCACGGATAGTAAAACTACATGGCCCGATAGAAGGGCGCTATCGTCGGCGCTGTCCCACATACCGGGACCGCCGACGATGCGGCGTTCCGTCACAGTAAATTCATCAAAGAACGTGGAAAATCAACCGCTTTTGCCTTGCGCGCCCCGGGGTTCCGGTTTATGTAGCAAAACTACAGAATGACTTTTGGCCCTGCCGGCTTCACAGCCCGTTGCCATACCGCCGCTCCCGCCCTGACCGGGCTTCGGCGGTCTTCCGACCCCTCCACTGGGGGCCTCCAGGGTCGATCAGCGACGCGGCGCGTGCCGCCCAGACGCCTTTTCGTGAGGAGACATCATGGACACCCTGCTGAGAGACGGACTCGTCGAGACCCCGGAACAGCAAGCCGAGCGCCCCTGGCGCCGCTTCGTTCCGGGCGTCTGGCAGCAAGAGGTCAACGTCCGCGACTTCATCGTCCGCAACGTCCACCCCTACGCCGGGGATTCGCGCTTCCTGACCGGCCCGACCGGACGGACCAAGGCCCTGTGGGACAAGGTCACCGCCCTGCTGAAGGAGGAGCGCGCGGCCAAGGGCGGCGTGCTCGACGCCGACACGGAGGTCTTCGGCTCGATCACCGCCCACGCGCCGGGCTACATCGACCGGGAGCTTGAGATCGTCGTCGGCCTTCAGACGGACAAGCCGCTGAAGCGCGCCATCATGCCCTTCGGCGGCTGGCGGATGGTCAAGAACGGGCTGGAGGCCTACGGCTTCAAACCCTCGCCCAAGCTGGAGGAGGTGTTCCCCGGCCTGCGCAAGTCGCACAACGACGGCGTCTTCGACGTCTACACCGAGGAGATGCTGCGCTGCCGCAAGTCGGGCGTCATCACCGGCCTGCCGGACGCCTACGGCCGCGGGCGCATCATCGGCGATTACCGCCGGCTGGCGCTCTACGGCGCGACCTTCCTGATCGAGGACAAGAAGGCCCAGTACAAGAGCCTTGAGGTCGACCGCATCGACGAGCACACGCTGCGCCTGCGCGAGGAGATCACCGAGCAGATCAAGGCGCTGAAGGAACTCGCCGCCATGGCCAAGTCCTACGGCTTCGACGTGTCGCGCCCGGCGGCCAGCGCCCGCGAGGCGGTGCAGTGGACCTACCTCGCCTATCTGGCCGCGGTGAAGGAGGCCAACGGCGCCGCCATGTCGCTCGGGCGCGTGTCGAGCTTCCTCGACGTCTATGTCGAGCGCGACCTGCGCGACGGCCTGCTGACCGAGGAGGAGGCGCAGGAGCTGATCGACCAGTTCGTGACCAAGCTGCGCATCGTCCGCTTCCTGCGCACGCCGGAATACGACCAGCTCTTCTCGGGCGATCCGACCTGGGTGACGGAGTGCATCGGCGGCATGGCGCTCGACGGGCGCACGCTGGTGACGAAGAACAGCTTCCGCATGCTCCAGACCCTGAACAACCTCGGCCCCGCTCCGGAGCCGAACCTGACCGTTCTGTGGTCGGAGAGCCTGCCGGAGGGCTTCAAGAAGTTCTGCGCCGAAACGTCGATCAAGACCTGCTCGGTGCAGTACGAGAACGACGACCTGATGCGGCCCTTCTGGGGCGACGACTACGGCATCGCCTGCTGCGTCTCGGCCATGCGCATCGGCAAGCAGATGCAGTTCTTCGGCGCCCGCGCTAACCTCGCCAAGACGCTGCTCTACGCCATCAACGGCGGCCGCGACGAGGTGTCGGGCGAGCAGGTCGGCCCGGCCTTCGCGCCGATCACCGGCGAGGTGCTCGACCACGACACGGTGGTCGCCCGCCTGCTGCCGATGATGGAGTGGCTGGCCCGCGCCTACATGAACACGCTCAACGCCATCCACTTCATGCATGACAAGTACATGTACGAGCGGCTGGAGATGGCGCTGCACGACCGCGACGTGCTGCGCACCATGGCCTGCGGCATCGCCGGCCTCAGCGTCGTCGCGGACAGCCTGTCGGCGATCAAGCACGCCACGGTGAAGGTGGTCCGCGACGAGCGTGGCCTCGCCACCGACTTCGTGATCGAGGGCGACTATCCGGCCTTCGGCAACAACGACGACCGGGTCGACGGCATCGCGGTGTGGCTGGTCGAGACCTTCATGGGCCTGCTGCGCAAGCAGAAGGCCTACCGCGACGCGGTGCCCACCCAGTCGGTGCTGACGATCACCTCGAACGTGGTCTACGGCAAGAAGACCGGCAACACGCCGGACGGGCGCAAGGCCGGCCAGCCCTTCGCGCCGGGCGCCAACCCGATGCACGGGCGCGACCGCAAGGGGGCCATCGCCTCGATGGCGTCGGTGGCCAAGCTGCCCTACGCCCACGCCCAGGACGGCATCAGCTACACCTTCACCATCGTGCCCGGCGCTCTGGGCCCGACCGAGGGGGAGCGGGTGGCCAATCTGGTGGGCATGCTCGACGGCTATTTCGGCCAGGGCGGCCACCACATCAACGTGAACGTCTTCGACCGCGAGACGCTGCTGCACGCCATGGACCATCCGGAGCTGTACCCGCAGCTGACCATCCGGGTGTCGGGCTACGCGGTGAACTTCATCAAGCTGACCCGCGAGCAGCAGATGGACGTCATCAGCCGCACCTTCCATGGCGCGCATTGAGAAGCGTCTGAGTCGCGAGGTGTTGCCCCCTCCCTGACCCTCCCCCGCTTCGCAGGGGAGGGGATAACTCCCTCCCCTGCGTCAGCGGGGGAGGGAAGGGGCCCGCGGCGAAGCCGTGGGAAGGGTGGGGGCTCCGCCGCGACCACTTCCTCAAAACCCATATCCCCTCCAATCAAGGTCCACACCCCGCCATGAGCGCCATTACCGAAATCCACGCCCGCGAGATCCTCGACAGCCGTGGGAACCCGACCGTCGAGGTGGACGTCCTGCTCGAATCCGGCGCGTTTGGCCGCGCCGCCGTCCCGTCGGGCGCCTCGACCGGCGCGCACGAGGCGGTGGAGCTGCGCGACGGCGACAAGGGCCGCTACGGCGGCAAGGGCGTGCTGAAGGCCGTGGAGTCGGTCAACGGCGAGATCTTCGACGCCATCGCCGGCCTCGACGGCTCCAACCAGCGCGCCCTCGACCTCGCCATGATCGAGCTGGACGGCACCCCCAACAAGGGCCGCCTCGGCGCCAACGCCATCCTCGGCGTCTCGCTCGCCGTCGCCAAGGCGTCCGCGGAAGAAGCCGCGCTGCCGCTGTTCCGCTACGTCGGCGGCGCGTTTGCCAATCTGCTGCCGGTGCCGATGATGAACATCATCAACGGCGGCGCCCACGCCGACAACCCGATCGACATCCAGGAGTTCATGGTCATGCCGGTCGGCGCCGAGAGCGCCGCCGAGGCCATCCGCATGGGCTCGGAGATCTTCCAGGCGCTCAAGAAGAAGCTCAAGGACGCCGGCCACAACACCAACGTCGGCGACGAGGGCGGCTTCGCCCCCAACCTCGCCTCGACCGAGGACGCGCTGGGCTTCGTGATGAAGGCCATCGAGGCCGCCGGCTACAAGCCGGGCGACGACGTCATGCTGGCCATCGACGCCGCCTCGACCGAGTTCTTCAAGAACGGCAAGTACGAGCTGGCCGGCGAGGGCAAGTCGCTGGCGCCGGAGCAGATGGTCTCCTACTGGGCCGATCTGGTCGGCCGCTACCCGATCATCTCGATCGAGGACGGCATGGCCGAGGACGACTGGGAAGGCTGGAAGGCGCTGACCGACGCCATCGGCAGCAAGGTGCAGCTGGTCGGCGACGACCTGTTCGTGACCAACCCGGCGCGTCTGGCCGACGGCATCCGGAAGGGCGTGGGCAACTCGATCCTGGTCAAGGTCAACCAGATCGGCACGCTGTCGGAGACGCTGGAAGCCGTGGACATGGCGCACAAGGCCGGCTACACGGCGGTGCTGTCGCACCGTTCGGGCGAGACCGAGGACAGCACCATCGCCGATCTGGCGGTCGCCACCAACTGCGGCGAGATCAAGACCGGCTCGCTGTCGCGCTCCGATCGTCTGGCCAAGTACAACCAGCTGGTCCGCATCGAAGAGATGCTCGGCGCAGCATCCCGCTTCGCCGGGCGCGGCATCCTCAGGGCGTAACGGCCCAAGAGAAGGCGGCTGCGGCAAAGTGTCCGGTGATGCCGGATTTGCTGCGCCGCACCGCCTTTTCCGCTAATATATCAGTACACAAAAAGACGCTCACAGAAGAAGACGGCAAGACGCGCTTCTCCTTTCAGCAAGGCGCGCGCCGGGAGGGATCGGCTGAAACGGGCAGCATCATGCCTATTTCTCTTATCCGGAGTGTTCTGCAATGACTGCCAATGGTGAAACCAGCGGCGACCTCCCCGCGGCCCCTGTTGACGCGGCCCCGATCGAGAACGTCACCTTCGACGAGATCGTGGTCGGGCAGTCCGCCAGCATCGCGCGGCAACTGACCGTGATGGACGTCGAGCTGTTCGCCACCGTCTCCGGCAACATCGATCCGGTTCATCTGGACGCGAAATTCGCCGCCGACAGCCGCTTTCAAAAGGTGATCGGGCATGGCATGTGGTCCGGCGCGCTGATTTCCGGCGTTCTGGGGACCCGGCTGCCCGGTGCCGGCACTGTCTACGCCGGCCAGGACCTGCGCTTCCGTCGCCCGGTCGGGCTGGGCGACGTCATCACCGCCACCGTCACCGTGCGCGAGAAGCGGACCGACACGAACATCGTCGTCTTCGACTGCCTGTGCACCAACCAGGACGGCGAGGTCGTGGTGACCGGCACCGCGGAGGTGGTGGCGCCGACCCGCAAGGTCCGCCGCGCCGCCCACGCGCTGCCGCAGATCCAGATGATCCGCCATGACAAGCACGACGCGCTGCTGCGCAAGTGCGACGGGCTGGAGCCGGTTGCCACGGCGGTCGCCCATCCCTGCGACGAAAGTTCGCTGAAGGGCGCGGTGGAGGCGGCGGAAGCCGGCCTGATCGACCCCATCCTGATCGGCCCGGCGGCGAAGATCCGCGCGCTGGCCGCCGCCCACGGGCTGGACATCGCCCGCTACCGTCTGGTCGACGTCGAGCACAGCCACGCCGCCGCCGCAGCGGCCGTCGCGCTGGCCCGCACCGGCGAGGCCGAGGCGGTGATGAAGGGCAGCCTGCACACCGACGAGCTGATGGCCGAGGTCGTCCGCAAGGAGACCGGCCTGCGCACCAGCCGCCGCATCAGCCACGTCTTCGTGATGAACGTGCCGACCTACCCGCGGGCGCTTCTGATCACCGACGCGGCGATCAACATCTACCCGACGCTGGAGGACAAGGTCCACATCGTCCAGAACGCCATCGATCTCGCCAAGGTGCTGGGCGTCGAGACGCCGCGCGTCGCCATCCTGTCGGCGGTGGAAACGCTCAACCCGAAGATCGCCACCACGCTGGAAGCCGCCGCGCTGTGCAAAATGGCCGACCGCGGTCAGATCACCGGCGGCATCCTCGACGGCCCGCTGGCCTTCGACAACGCCATCAGCGCCGAGGCCGCGCGCATCAAGGGAATCAAATCCCCCGTCTCCGGACAGGCCGACATCCTGCTCGTCCCCGACTTGGAAGCCGGCAACATGCTGGCCAAGCAGCTCTCCTTCCTCGCCAACGCCGACGCGGCGGGCATCGTTCTCGGCGCGCGGGTCCCGGTCATCCTGACCAGCCGCGCCGACAACGTCCGCACCCGCCTCGCCTCCTGCGCCGTGGCGGCGCTGGTGGCCGCCGCGCGCCGTCCCGCCCTCGCGCTCAACGCCGTTGCCGCTCCCCTGGCTGCCCCCCTGGCTGCGGAGTGAGGATCACACCATGTCGCACCGTGACGCCTGTCTCGTCATCAACGCGGGCTCCTCCAGCCTGAAATTCTCCATCTTCTGCGGCGCCGGAAGGCACGATCTGGAGGCCGTCCTGACCGGCCAGATCTCCGGCATCGGCACCGCCCCGCGCTTCGAGGCCAAGGACGCCGCCCGCCGCGTCCTGGCCGACGGCATCCTGGACGAGGTCGGCCCCGGCGACCGCGCCGGGCTGCTCGGCTTCCTGCTGACCTGGATGCGGCACGAGCTGCGCGACGTGCGGCTGGTCGCCGCCGGCCACCGGGTCGTGCATGGCGGCACCCGCTTCGACGCGCCGGTCCGGCTGACCCCGGCGGTGCTGGCGGAGCTGGAGGCCCTGGTGCCGCTGGCCCCGCTGCACCAGCCGCACAACATCGCGGCGATGACCGCGCTGGCCGAGGTCTACCCGGAGCTGCCGCAGGTCGCCTGCTTCGACACCGCCTTCCACAGCACGCGGCCCTGGCAGGCCCAGATGTTCGCCCTGCCGCGCGAGCTGACCGACGAGGGCGTGCGCCGCTACGGCTTCCACGGCCTGTCCTACGAGTACATCGCCCAGCGCCTGCCGCAGATCGCGCCGGAGCTGGCCGAGGCCCGCGTCGTCGTCTGCCATCTCGGCAGCGGGTCCAGCCTGTGCGGCATGCGCGCGGGCCGCAGCGTCGACACCACCATGGGCTTCACCGCGCTGGACGGCCTGCCGATGGGCACGCGGCCCGGCGTCCTCGATCCCGGCGTGCTGATCTATCTGATGCGCGAGAAGGGCATGGGACCCGACGAGCTGGAGCGGCTGCTCTACCACAAGTCCGGCTTGCTCGGAGTCTCCGGCGTCTCCAACGACATGCGCGCTCTGCTGGACAGCGAGAACCCGCAGGCGGCGGAGGCGGTGGAGCTGTTCTGCTTCCAGGTCGCCAAGCAGGCGGCGGGGCTGGCGGCCTCCATGGGCGGGCTGGACGCGGTGGTCTTCACCGCCGGCGTCGGCGAGAACTCCGCCCCGGTGCGGGCGCGGGTGGCGGAGAAGCTGGGCTGGCTCGGCGTCCATATCGACGGGGCGGCGAACCGCGCCCGGGCGACGCGCATCTCGGCCGCCGACAGCCGCGTCCCGGTCTTCGTCATCCCCACCGACGAGGAGCGGATGATCGCCAGCCACACGCTGGGCATCCTGGCGCACAGCGCAGTACTGTCGCCCCTGGCGGCCTGAGCGGACGCCTCAAAGTCCGTCCAGAAAGCTCCGGATCGCGTCGAGGACGAGCGCTTCCTGTTCGCGGTGCGGCACATGGCCGGTGTCGGGGAGCAGCCTCGCGGCTCCCCGCCCGGCCACAATGCGTTCGGGGTGGGCGGCGGAGCCGTACTCGTCGCGGTCGCCGTGCAGGGCCAGAACCGGGCAGCGCACCGCCGCCAGGGCACGGTCCAGGGTCCAGTCGGCGAAAGCGGGCGACAGCCACGTCTCCGTCCAGGCGTCCAGGACCCAGCGCGCCTTGTCGCCGTGATACCGCGCCAGACGCGCGACGTTGGCGGGGTCCTGGAAGTCGCGCTTGGCGTTGCGGATGCCGGCGAGGGTTCTCTCTTCCACGAAGGCTTGTGCGGCGATGGTCACGAGGGCGCGGCAGCGCTCGGGAAAACGCGCCGCCGTCTCGACGGCCATGCCGCCCCCGACACTGTGGCCACAGGCGACGAACTCCGTCACGCCGAGCTGGTCGCACAGCGGCGGGATGCTGTCTCGCGCCTCCGTGGCGACGAAATCCAGGGCGAGCTGCCCCGGATGGGCGTCCGAACGCCCGAAGCCGAGCCGGTCGTAAGCGATGACGCGGCGGTTCGTCTCGGCCGCCAGCCGCTGCGGGAAGCCGCGCCACAAATCCACGCTGCCGAGGGAGTCGTGGAAGAGGATGATCGGCACGGCGCCGGCGGCTTCCGGAGTCCAGCTCTTCGCGTAGAGGGCTCCCTTCGTGGTCCGGATCGACCATTCCGTTTCGGTCACGGGGGCTTCGTTTGGCGTCGGCATGGCGGGTGGCGTTGCGGTCCTGGGGACTTCCGTTATGCCGTGAAGCGCCGAGGAACGCCCGTGGAAACGTATTGAAGGCGCTTTTGCCCCCACCCTGACCCTCCCCCGCTGCGCAGGGGAGGGGACTGCCGCCGCCTCGCAGGAAGCTCCCTGCCCTGCGACAGCGGGGGAGGGCCGGGGTGGGGCAAGGCTCACCGCGAACCGCCACACGAAAAACCGGGCGCCATCGCTGGCGCCCGGCTTCATCACCGAAACAGGTTCACCCCGCCTCAGCGGGCGAGCCAGCCCCCGTCCACCGGCAGAACCGTGCCGTGGATGTAGTCCGACGCGTCGGAGGCCAGGAACACCGCCGGGCCGCCCATGTCGGAGGGAACGCTCCAGCGACCCGCCGGAATGCGGCCCAGGATCTCCGCGCTGCGCTGCTCGTCGGCGCGGATCGCCGCCGTGTTGTTGGTGGCGACGTAGCCCGGCGCGATGGCGTTCACGTTGATGCCCTTGCCCGCCCATTCGTTGGCGAGCAGCCGGGTGATGCCGGCCACGCCACTCTTGGAGGCGGTGTAGGAGGGCACGCGGATGCCGCCCTGGAAGGACAGCATGGACGCGATGTTGATGATCTTGCCCTTGCGGCCCTGGCCGATGGCGTAGCGGCCGAAGGCTTGGCAGAGGAAGAACACCGTCTTGATGTTGATGTTCATCACGAGGTCCCAGTCGGCCTCGGTGAAGTCAACGGCGTCGGCGCGGCGGATCAGACCGGCGTTGTTCACCAGGATGTCCAGCCCGCCGAAGGTGCCCACCACCTCCTCCACCAGACCCTGCACCGGGGCGATGCTGGTCAGGTCGGCGGACATACCGTGGAATTTGCGGCCGGCGGCCTCCACCAGGGACTTGGTTTCGTCCAGCGGCACCACGTCAACGGCGGCGATGTCGGCGCCGGCCTGGGCCAGCGCCACGGCGATGCCCTGGCCGATGCCGGTGTGGGCGCCGGTCACCAGGGCGACCTTGCCGGTGAGATCGAAGGGGTGTGCCTGTGCCATTGTCTTATTCCTTCTTTTGGCGTCCGGGAATCAGCGCAGGTCTTCCATAGGGATGAAGTCCATGTCGGTGAAGTCCTGGTTGTCGCCGGCCATGGCCCAGATGAAGGTGTAGTTGCGCGTGCCGACGCCGGAATGGATCGACCAGCTCGGCGAGATCACCGCCTGCTCGTTGGCGACGACGACGTGGCGCGTCTCGGACGGCTCGCCCATGAAGTGGAAGACACGGGCCGGCTCCGGCAGGTCGAAGTAGAAATAGACCTCGCAGCGGCGGTCGTGCGTGTGGCACGGCATCGTGTTCCACATGTTGTTCGGCTTCAGCACGGTCATGCCGAGCACGAGCTGCGCGGTGCGGCAGACGTCCGGGTGGATCATCTGATAGATGGTGCGCTCGTTCGACTGGGCGGGATCGCCCATGTGCACGGCCTTGGCCTGCGCGATGGAGATCTTCATCGTCTCGAAGCGGGCGTGGGCCGGGGCACTGTTCAGGTAGAACTTCGCCGGGTTGGTCGGGTCCAGGCTCTCGAAACGGACGTCCAGGCTGCCCATGGTGATGTAGAGGCAGTCCCGCGGGGCCAGCTCGAACACCGCGCCGTCCACCGTGATGCGCCCCGGGCCACCGACGTTGACGGCGCCCAGCTCGCGCCGGTCGAGGAAGTTGGCCGAGCCGATGGCCTTGGCCGATTCCAGCTTCAGCGGGCCGGACACCGGCATGGCGCCGCCGACCACGAAGCGGTCGATGTGGCTGTAAGTGAGGACGATGTCGTCCGCCTCGAAGACGGACGGGACAAGGAAATGGTCGCGCAGCTTGGTGGTGTCGTAGTTGCGGACGTCATCCTGGTGTGACGCGTGGCGGACGGTGATCTTCATGGCGGTATCCTCGTGTGTGTTTTTCGGGGCCGGTGGGGGCCAATTCAGGGGCCAAATCAGGAGCCAGATCAGGGACCGGTGAAGAAGAACGGGTTCGCCCCCTGGGCCTGGGGGATCGAGGTCAGCAGACCGTCGAGGTGGACGGCCATGCGGTCGGCGGCCAGCGCCGGGTCGGCGTCGGCGATGGCGTCCACGATCGCCGCGTGCTCGGCCAGCACATGGGTGAGACGCCCCGGCTCCGGCAGGGTCAGGCGGCGGTAGCGGTCCACCTGCACCTTCACCTGCTGCGCCATGCTCCACAGACCGGGATAGCCGGCGATCTCGGCGATCAGGGCGTGGAACCGCTCGTCGGCCTCGTGGAAGGCGTTGAGGTCGCCGTCCTCCACCGTCTCCTGCTGGAGCAGCAGATTGGCGCGCAGGCCGGCGATCTGGCTGCCGGTGGCGCGCTGCGCCGCGTAGCGGACGGCGGTGCCCTCCAGCGAGGTGCGGATGACGATGGCCTCGGGCAGGGCGTTCACCGGGATGCGGGCGACGAAGGTGCCGACCTGCGGGAAGATCTCGATCAGCCCCTCGTCGGCCAGCCGCTGCAGCGCCTCGCGCACCGGGGTGCGGCTGACGCCGAAGGCTTCGGCGATGTGCTTCTCGACGATGGGCTCGCCCGGATTGCGGCGCATCTCCACGATCTCGGCGCGCAGCGACCGGTGGATCGCCGCCATGGTGGAGGCGCCCCGCGCCGGCCCGCGGGAGGGCTTTACCGCGCTCCGCTGAGTGGCGGGGCGGTCGTTGCTGGCGTCGGGCGTCGGGGTGGTCGGCATGTCCATGGCTGCACCTGTTGCGCCGGCTCGGCCGGTCCTAAGGGAGCATATTAGTATATCAGTGCCGCGGTGCAAGCCGGAAATCATGAGGTCCGCAATCTCCGGCTTTCGTCCGTGGTGGAGTGGGGCTCAGTCGCTCGCCGTCACTCGGCGGGGGCGGGCTGGACCGGCAGGGGTTGCGCTTCGGTGTTCTCTTGGGCGGCCTTCTGGGCGGCCAGATAGCGCGGGGAGAGGACGCCGAACCGGCGGGCCCACCAAGCGGTCAGGATCGGGGTCAACAGCGAGGTGACGACGACGCTGGTGGCAACCAGGGCGGTGGCGGCCGGGGCGCTCGGGGCGAAGCTCGGCTCGATGGAGGCGATGATCGGCGGGACGGTCACGGCCGCACCGGCGGTGGAGGCGGCGCCGATGCCGGCGGTGCCGTTGCCTTTGGCGAGCAGGATGTCGGCGACGACCAGCGTGAAGCCGGTGATGGCGATGACCGAGAGGCCGAGGACGATGCCGAGCAGGCCGGTGTTCAGGATGACCGCGAAGTTCAGGTTGTTGCCGAGCGCGAAGGCGAAGAAGGGCACCATCACCGGCACGGCCTGGCCGAAGAATTTGCGGAAGTCCTGGTCCAGGTTGCCGAGCGCGAAGCCGATCAGGAAGGGCAGCAGCGCGCCGACCATGGTCTGCCAGGGGAAGGCGGCCAGACCGGCCAGACCCAGCGTCGCCATCGTCATGAAGGGGCCGGATTCCAGGCACATCAGGCAGAAGGCGCCGGATTCCTCCTTGGTGCCGTACTGCTGCATCAGCGCCATGTACATGCCGCCGTTGGTGTCGTTCATGGCGGCGATGATCGCCAGCACCGACAGGCCGGTGAAGAAGCCCGACGAGACGCCCTCGTGCGGGATGAACCAGGAGGCGACGATGCCCATGGTGGCGGCGGTGAGGATCTTCACGGTGACGAGCACGCCGCTCTTGCGCAGGACCAGCGGGGTGGCCTTCAGGCTGATGCTGGCGCCGATGCAGAAGAACCAGACGGAGAGGATCGGCAAGGTGCCGGTGATCAGGCCGTTGGTGAAGGACCCGAAGAACTTGCCCGTGTTCGGCGCGAAGGTGTTCAGGCAGGCGCCGAGGAACAGGGGAAGGATCATCATCCCGCCGGGAATGCGGTCGATCCTGGATTTGATGTTCATAGTCGGTACTCCTGGGGCGGTCCGACTGGGCCGTCGATGGAAAGTCCGGGGTGGTGGCTGCCGTTGCGGCGCATGGAGGGGGAGCATGCCGCGCATCCCCTGCGGGGCGGCGCCGGTCCGGTGGCCTTCGGGCCTGTCCAAGGATCGCGCCGTCGATGGAGTGGATACTAGTATATCAGCGCTGCGAGGCAAGTCAGGAGAACTGCGTACCCCGTCGGATGACACTCTGTCGCACGTCCTGCGGCGGTGGTTCGGCGGTGCCGTTCCCGTGCGCCGGGAAACCCGGCTCCGTGTCGGAAAGCGCAAGCGTGGCAACAGCTTGCAGCGCTTCATGGACGCGGTGGTAGGCAGCCTCGATGCGCCGGGCGGCCTGTTCGCCACCGGCCGATCGGGCGGTTTCACGGAAGAGGGCGAGGGCGGTGCGGCCGAAATCCTCGAAGCGCGCGTGCAGGCCGTGCTCATCCAGAACGAAGACCGGCGTGGTCAGGAAGGCCCGCCGCAGGGCGTCGGCGTCGCGCTCCAGGGCGGCGATGCGCGCGGTCGGCGGGTCGGAGGTCCGGGGCATGCCACGGCTCCTTGAAAGGGTGTTTTCAAAAAGCGGGTTTTGAAAACTGGTATTTTAGTTTTTGAGGGGACGGGAGCCGTATTGCCCCCACCCTAACCCTCCCCCGCTTCGCAGGGGAGGGGACTGCCGCCGCTTCGCAACAATCTCCCTCCCCTGCAAAGCGGGGGAGGGCCGGGGTGGGGGCAACGCCGCTCCGCCCTTACTTGGCGTTGGCCATGGCGACGGCGGTGTCGCTCATGCGGTTGGAGAAGCCCCACTCGTTGTCGTACCAGGTCATGATGCGGACGAAGTTGCCGTCGATGACCTTGGTTTCGTTCAGCGCGAAGATCGAGCTGTGCGGGTCGTGGTTGAAGTCGGTGGAGACCAGATCCTCGGTGTAGGCACCCAGGATGCCCTTGAGCGGGCCGTTGGCGGCCTCGGCGATCGCCTTGGTGATCTCCTCCACCGAGGTGGCGCGCTTGGCGGTGAACTTGAAGTCGACCACCGAGACGTTGGGCGTCGGCACGCGCATGGCCGTGCCGTCCAGCTTGCCCTTCAGCTCGGGCAGCACCTTGCCCACCGCCTTGGCCGCGCCGGTCGAGGTCGGGATCATGTTCAGCGCCGCGGCGCGGGCGCGGTGCAGGTCCTTGTGGTTGGTGTCGACGATGCGCTGATCCCCCGTGTAGGAGTGGATCGTCGTCATGAAGCCCTTCTCGATGCCGATCAGCTTGTTCAGCACGAAGGCCACCGGGGCCAGGCAGTTCGTCGTGCACGAGGCGTTCGAGACGATGCGGTGATCGGCCTTGAGCTGGTCGTGGTTGACGCCGTAGACCACCGTGATGTCCTCGTCGGTGGCCGGGGCGGAGATCAGCACCTTCTCCGCACCCGCTTCCAGATGCTTGGCGGCGTCGGCGCGCTTGGTGAAGATGCCCGAGCATTCCATGGCGATCTGGATGCCCAGATCCTTCCACGGCAGCTTGGCCGGGTCACGCTCCTGCACGACCTTGATCGCGTGGCCGTTGACGATCAGGGCGCCGTCCTTGACCTCAACGGTGCCGGGGAAGCGGCCGTGGACGCTGTCGTACTTCAGCAGGTGGGCGTTGGCCTTGAGGTCGGCCAGGTCGTTGATCGCCACGACCTCCACGTCGTTGCGGCCGCTCTCGTAGATGGCCCGCAGAACCAGACGGCCGATACGGCCAAAACCGTTGATCGCTACCTTTACGGACATGCTGTTCTCCGCTGGTGTTCGCGGCCCCGGATGGGATCGGGGGCGGCGCCGGCCAGGGCCGGTTGGAAAGGGGGCGCCGGATCGGGCGGCCCGCCTCGGCAGGGCGCGGGCGCTTCCGGTGTTCGCCATGATGTATACTAATATATCAGATTGACGCGCAAGAGCGGACGGCGGGCCGGATGGTTCGCCGGACAAAATGTCGCGGTTGCTGCGTTGCAAGACAAATCGTGCCCGGCGCTGTTGGCCTGGGTTGGACCCGTCACCCGGACCGCTCCAAAGGTCTTCCCCGAAGACCGGAACCGCCCCGAAAACGGAACCGCCAGAGGACGATGACTTTCGACGACCGTGCCCCACGGCTTTCCGCCGCCCGCTTCCGCGCCTTGCGCGGCCTGCTCGCCCTCCTTCTCCTGCTGACCGCCGCGCTTGGGGGGCTCGCGACCCCGGCGTCGGCGCAGATCCCGACGCCCACCCCGCCGGCCCAGGCCGAGGCGGCGCCCAATCCGGAGGAGATCGCCCGCCTGCGCCAGACGCTGGAGGACCCGGAGCGCCGCGCCGCCCTGCTCGGTCAGCTCCGCGCCCTGGAGCAGGCGAAGGCCGCCACCGCACCGGCGGAACCGGACGGAATCGGCACCCGCCTGCTCAGCCTGCTGTCGAACCGGCTCGACGGGCTGGGGCAGGAGGCCGCGCTGGCCGGCGACGCCCTGTTGAACGCGCCGCAGGGGCTGCATTGGCTGGAGCGGCAGGTGTCCGACCCGGCGCAGCGCGCCGCCTGGGGCTGGCTGGCCGCCGAACTGGTGCTGGTGGTGGTGGTCGGGCAGAGCGCCCGGCTGATCGCCATCCGCACGCTGCGGCGTCCGCGGGCGATGCTGGCGGCGCGGCCCATCCACTCCACACTCGCAAAGGTGCCCCTGCTGCTGGTGCGGTCGCTGTTCGATCTGGCGCCCATCGTGGCCTTCGCCGCCGCCGGCTTCGGCGTGCTGGCGCTGTTCGACCCGCCGCCGGTGGTGCGGGTGCTGGGCGTCACCTTCCTCAACGCCAGCATCTTCGTGCAGATCGTGCTTCTGGTCGTCCGGGCGCTTCTGGCTCCGGCCTCGCCCAACCTGCGCTTGATCCCGATGAGCGACGGGTCGGCTCTGCGGCTGCTGCGCTGGTGCCGGACCATCGCCATCACCACGCTCTACGGCATGTTCCTGGCCGAGGCGGCTCGGCGGCTCGGCCTGCCGGCGCAGAGCTACAGCGCGCTGGTGACCCTGGTTGGCCTGCTGGTTGCCGTCATGCTGGCGGTGCTGGTGCTGCAAAGCCGGGAGGCGGTGGCCGCACGCCTGCGCGGCGGGATCGCGGCGGCGCAGCCGCTGTCCGACGTGGTGTCGCCGGTTCCGCCCGGACGGCGCACCGCCGGAGCCGGGCGGATGCTGCGCGCCGCCGGCCGCCGCGTGGCCGATGTTTGGCACGCCATCGCCATCCTCTACATCATCGTCCTGTTCGGCATCTGGGCGCTGGAGATCAGCGGCGGGCTGCTGTTTGTGATGCAGGCGACGGCGGTGACGCTGGTGGTCGCGGGGGTCGCGCGGTTGATCGGGCGGGGGATCACCCGCGCCGCCGCGGCGATTCTGGAGCGTATGGACCGTCGGCGGGGACATTCGGCCTGGGCGGCGGGGCGGTTGCGCCGCTACGTCGCTCCCACCGCGCGGCTGCTGCACGCGGCGGTGGCCGTGCTGGGCGGGCTGGTGGTTCTGAACGCCTGGGGGCTGGATGTCTGGGGCTGGCTGCAGACCGCCATCGGCCTGCGCATCGTCGCGTCGGGCCTGTCGCTCCTGCTGGTCGGCGCCATCGCGCTCGCCGTGTGGGAGGTGACGAACGGGCTGATCGAACGCCATCTGGCGACGACGGACCGCAACGGGCGGGCCATCCAGCGCAGCGCGCGGGTGCGCACCCTGCTGCCGCTGCTGCGCAGCGCCCTGCTGGTGGTCCTGCTGACGCTGGTCACGCTGATCACCCTGTCGGAGCTGGGGCTGAACATCGGGCCGTTGCTGGCCGGTGCCGGCGTGGTCGGCCTGGCCGTCGGCTTCGGTGCGCAGACCCTGGTCAAGGACGTCATCACCGGCCTGTTCATCCTGTTCGAGGACACCATCTCGGTCGGCGACGTCGTCAATGTCGGAGGCAAGGGCGGTCTGGTGGAGGGGATGAACATCCGCACCATCCGCCTGCGCGACTTCGACGGGACGGTGCACACCATCCCCTTCAGCGCGGTCACCAGCGTGTCGAACATGACGAAGGACTTCAGCTACTACGTGTTCGACGTGGCCATTCCCTATCACGAGAACGCCGACCGCGTGGTCTCCGTGCTGCACGGCATCGGCGACGAGCTGCGCCAGGACCCGCGCTTCGCGCCGCTGATCCTGGAGCCGCTGGAGGTGCTGGGCGTCGATTCCTTCCAGGAGTCCGCGGCGGTCATCAAGGCGCGCATCAAGACGCTGCCCATCCAGCAATGGAACGTCGGGCGGGAGTTCAACGGCCGCATGAAGGCGCGCTTCATCGAGCTGGGAATCGACTTCCCGCTGCCGCAGCGCACGCTGCACATCGCCCGCGGTGCGGCGGAGATGCTGGCCGGGATGGGGGGCGAGGCGGGGGCCGCCAACGCCGGCCGGATGCGCCACGCCGGGGCGGCGGAGTAGGGTGGCTGCACCAACCCCCTCGGTCTTGCAAAAAAGTGACGGGGTCATGTCGATTTCGCTTGAGCCCCGCCAGCGGCGCGGCTATATCAGCGCTCCCGCGTCGCCCCAAGGGATGCGGGACAAAGAGCAGACGATGCGCTTGTGGCGGAATTGGTAGACGCGCTAGGTTCAGGTCCTAGTGGCTGAAAGGCCGTGGGGGTTCGAGTCCCTCCAAGCGCACCAACACTTCTTGTGTTGGCCTGAGATTATAGTGGGGCCATAGCTCAGCTGGGAGAGCGCTACAATGGCATTGTAGAGGTCAGGAGTTCGATCCTCCTTGGCTCCACCATCATGAAGCCAGCAACCTTGACGGGTTGCTGGCTTTTCCCTTTTCCGTGGCTTCTTCCGCCATCGGGTTCGACGTCGGCGCAATCGCCAACGGGACCGGGTGGCCCCTCATGCCGCCGCGACGACCAGCAGAGCAACGGTCAGCGCCACGGCGTCCTCGATCAGCGCCGCCGGCCGGTCGCGGCCGAAGGCGGCCGCCATGCGTCGGCGCGCCTCGTAGAAAAGGAGCGTGCCGGCAACCGCGCCGAGCCCGCCGACGAACAATCCGGGGACCCACGCGCCCGCGTTCGCCCCGATGGCAGCGCCCGCGACGGCACCGCCGACGATGCGGCTGGCGAAGGGGAAGGGGCGTTTGCGGCTGGGGGTGCCCGGCAGCTTGTCGGTGACCAGCTCCCCCACCGCCATGGCGGCGAAGACCCAGGGCGAGACCGGGTGGCCGAGGAAGAACAGCCAGCTTCCCGACAGGTCGAGCCAGCCGCCATAGGCGGCCCAGGAGACCGCCGCCGGTGCGAGCAGGGTGCGCGAACCGGAAACGGCGCCGATCAGGACGGCGAGAATCAGGGCAGTCGTCACACTGGTCTCCGGGTCAGTCGGTCCGGCGGTCGCGCAGGGCCTGGATCAGGGTCCGGACCACCCCGGCGCGGGCGCCGGGACCGCCATGGAGCAGGCGGAGCGCCGCCAGCATCAGCGCCGCGTCGCCGTCGCGCGGCGGGTCGGTGTGGGGAAGCCGCCGGCCGCGCCGCACCGAAACGGTTTTCACCCGCGTCATCTCCAGCAGCCCTTCGGCGCCGCGCGTGACGCCCCAGCCGCTGGCGCGGCGCCCTCCGAAAGGCAGGCGGGGGTCGGCGGTCGGAACGATCAGGTCGTTGACCGTCACCGTCCCGGCGTCCAGCCGCCCGGCCAGGGCGCAGGCCTCCTCCTCCGGCCCGAAGACCGAGGCGCCGAGCGCGTAGGGGCTCTGCGCGGCGGCCTCCAGCGCCTCCTCGGCATCGCGGACGGGCACCAGCGACAGGATGGGGGCGAACAGCTCCTCGCGCAGCAGCGCCATGCCCGGCCGCGCGTCGGCCACGATCAGCGGCGTCATCGCCGGGTCGGCGTCCTCGGGCAGTGGACCAACCGGGCGGGCGCCCTCCGCCACCGCCGCGCGGACCAGCCCGACCAGCCGGCGCCGCACCGGCAGGGGCACCGCCGCCGGCGGGGTCGCCGCCACGCTGCGCGTCAAGGAATGCTCCAGCTCGGCCGCCAGGGCGCGCGGCACGAAGACCCGGCGCGGCGCGATGCAGGTGGCGGAGCCGTTGAGGCGCAGGCCGAAGGCCAGCGCGCGGGCAACCGTGCCAAGGTCGGCCCCCGGCAGGACGAACACCGCGTCGTTGCCCGACAATTCCATGGTGGAGGGCACCAGCCCGTCGGCGAGCTGGCGGGCCACCGCCCGGCCGGTGCCGGCCGATCCGGTCAGCACCAGCTTGTCGATGCCGGCGGTGATCGCGTCGGACACCGCGTCGGGGGACTCGTCCAAAAGCTGGAACAGGCCGTCCGGCAGACCGGCCTCGGCCAGCCAGTCGGCCAGCCGCTCCATCGGCGCGGAGCAACCGGGCGCCGGCTTGACCAGCACCGCGTTCCCGGCGGTCAGTGCCTGAAGCGCCTGCACCCCCGGCAGCAGCAGCGGGTAGTTGGACGGGCCGACGATCAGGACGGTGCCGAACGGCTCCCGTCGCACCTCCGCGGTGACTCCGAACAGCCAGACCGGGCGCCCACGCGCGCCCAGGCGCCGCGGCGCCAGCAGCGCGGCGGCCTCGCGCTCCAGGAAACGGCAGGCCTCGGCCAGCGGCAGGACCTCCGCGCTCAGGCTCTCGGCGGGGCTGCGCCCGGGGCGGGTCGCCAGCGTTCGCACAAGATCCTCCGCATCCGCCGCGATGCGGCGGCGGATTTTGCGGATGATGGACAGTCTTTCGCCTGTATTGCCGCCGGCCCACGCCGTGCGCGCAGATGAAAATAGATCGCCGCTCCCGCCTGTCCAAGGGGTTACACCCGGAGGGGTGCGATTGTGGCTGTGATCCATTTCCGGTCCATGTTCGTAACTGCCTTCACACAAGTCGGCAGCTTGGGAGCGTTTGACAAGCGGATGGAACGGCAAGTCGTGATCATTGGCGCTGGGCCGGGTGGATTGGCATCCGCAATGCTTCTGGCGCTCACCGGGGCGAAGGTCACCGTGCTGGAACGGCAGGACCGCGTCGGCGGCCGGTCGGCCGGCTTCGCGCTCGACGGGTACCGCTTCGACAGCGGCCCGACCTTCTTCCTCTACCCTCGCATTCTGGAGGAGATCTTCGAGGCCTGCGGGCGCCGCCTGTCGGACGAGGTCGATCTGATCCGTCTCGACCCGCTCTACCGGCTGGTCTTCGAGGCCGGCGGGGAACTGCGGGTCCACGGCGAGATGAAGGCCCTGATGGCGGAGATCGCCCGCCTCAACCCGCGCGACGCCCAGGGGCTGCCGCGTTTCCTGGCCGACAACCGGGCGAAGATGGAGCTGTTCCGCCCGATCCTGGAAACCGAGTTCTCCAGCCCCTGGGCGCTGGCCTCGCTGCCGATGCTGAAGGCGCTGGGACGGCTTTCGCCGCAGCGCTCGGTCGACCGCGACCTGTCCCGTTACTTCCAGGACCCGCGCGTCCGCCTCGCCTTTTCCTTCCAGAGCAAGTATCTGGGCATGTCGCCCTTCCGTTGTCCCAGCCTGTTCACCATCCTGTCCTTCCTGGAGCATGAGCACGGCGTCTTTCACCCGCGCGGCGGGACCGAGGCGGTGATGGAGGCGATGCGGCGGGTGGCCGAGGATCTCGGCGTCACCGTGCGGCTGAACGAGACGGTGCGCCACATCCGCTTCCAGGGCAGGCGCGCCGTGGGGGTGCGGACGGAGGCTGGCGAATACCCGGCCGACGCGCTGGTCATCAACGCCGACTTCGCCCGCGCGATGACGAGCCTGGTGCCCGACGATCTGCGCCGCCGCTGGAGCGACGCCCGCATCGCCACCAAGAAATTCTCCTGCTCCACCTTCATGCTCTATCTCGGGATCGAAGGCCGGATGGAGGGACTGGACCACCACACCGTCTATCTGGCGGAGGATTACGCCCGCAACCTCGCCGAGATCGAGGACGGCCGCGAGATGCCGCGCCGCCCATCGATCTATGTGCAGAACGCCTGCGTGAGCGACCCGGAGTTGGCCCCGCCCGGCGGCAGCACCCTCTACATCCTGGTGCCGGTCGCCCACCAGCGCGGCCACATCGACTGGACGGCCGAGGCGCCGCGCTACCGCCGCCTCGTGCTCGACCGGCTGGCCGGCTTCGGGCTGAGCGATCTGGAGCGCCGCATCCGGGTGGAGCGGGTGGTGACGCCGGCCGACTGGGACCGCCAGTTCGCGGTGCACCGCGGCGCCACCTTCAATCTGGCGCACAGCCTGGATCAGATGCTCCACCTGCGTCCGCACAACCGGTTCGAGGATCTGGACGGCGTCTATCTGGTGGGCGGCGGCACCCACCCCGGCAGCGGCCTGCCGGTGATCTTCGAAGGCGCGCGCATCACGTCGCGGCTGCTGGCCTCGGAACTGGGCCTGCCGACGCCCTGGCGCAGCGAGACCATGGGACTGTCCGGCCTGCCCAAGCGGGCCGTAGCGGGGGGATTGGCATGACGGATCGGATCGCGGTGATCGGCGGCGGCCTGGGCGGGCTGGCGTCGGCGGTGGTTCTGGCGGCGCGCGGCCACAAGGTGGTGCTTCTGGAGAAGAACGGCTGGGTCGGCGGCAAGGCGGCGGTGCTGGAGGAGGGCGGCTTCCGTTTCGACATGGGGCCGACCATCCTGACGGTGCCGCGCGTCCTGCGCCGCATCCTGGCGGAGGCCGGCTGCGACCTTGATCGCGAGCTGGAACTGGTCCGGCTGGAGCCGCAGTGGCGCTGCTTCTTCGACGACGGCACGGTGCTGGACCTGTCGGAGAACATCGGCGCGATGGCCGCGGAACTCGACCGTCTGACCCCCGGCCGCGGCGCCGGGGAGGGCTATCGCCGCTTCCAGGCGCTGTCGGAGCGTCTGCACGGCATTTCCGAACGCTTCTTCTTCTGGAAGTCGGTGGAGGATCTGGGCGACACGCTGAAGGTCCGCGAGAGCATGAACGCCAGCACCCTGTCCGACGTGCTGGCGCTGCGCATGGGCAGCACGGTGGCCGGCACCATCCGCAGCCACGTCCCTGACGCCCGCGCCGCCCAGATGCTCGATCATTTCACCCAGTATGTCGGCTCGTCCCCCTACGGGTCGCCGGCGGTGCTCTGCGCCATCGCCCACATGCAGACCAACGACGGCGTCTGGTACCCGATGGGCGGCACCCGCGCCGTTCCGCTGGCGCTGGAGAGGGTGGCGCGGCGCCTCGGCGTCGAGATCCGCACCGGCACCGGCGTGCGCCGGCTGGAGGTGACCGACAAGCGCGTCACCGCCGTCGAGACCGAGGGCGGGGAGCGCATCCCGGTGTCGGCGGTGGTGTCCAACATGGATTCCGTCCGCACCTACGAGGAGCTGGTGGGCGGCGTCCCGGCCAAGCGCTTCCGCAAGCGCCGCCGCTACGAGCCGGCCTGCTCGGGCGTGGTCTTCTATCTCGGGCTCGACCGCGGCTACGACCACCTGCTGCACCATGACTTCGTCTTCTCCCGTGACCCGGCGGAGGAGTTCGACTGGATCTACCGCCGCGGTGAGCCGGCCCCCGACCCGACCTGCTACATCGCCGCCCCCGCCCGCACCGAGCCCGGCGTGGCGCCGCCGGGGGGCGAGGCGCTCTATGTGCTGGTCCACACCCCTTACCTGCGGCCGCACCACGACTGGTCGCGGATGCTGCCGGACTACCGCCGCACCGTCTTCGACAAGCTGAAGCGCACCGCCGGCATGGCCGACCTGGAGGAGCGCATCCGTGTCGAGCGCGTCCTGACCCCGCAGGACATCCACGACCGCTACCGCGTGCTGAACGGCGCCATCTACGGGCTGGCCAGCCACGGCCGCTTCATGGGCGCCTTCAAGCCGGGCAACCGCTCGCGCGACGTGGCGGGGTTGTATCTGGCCGGCGGGGCCGCCCATCCGGGGCCGGGCATGCCGATGGTGCTGATGTCCGGCTGGATCGCCGCCGACAGCCTGGACCAGGATCTCCGGAACGGAGCGCGCGACGGCGACCTACGCGCCGTCGCCTGAGCGGCGGGCCGGATATGGGGCCAGGGATGGAGGATGACGGTCTGAGGGACGATCCGGTCGCGTTGCGCTCGCCGGCGCTCTGCCGCTTCTTCGGCGCCGTCATGGCGCGGCGGATGCGGCGCGACTTCCACGCGGTGCGGCTGGCCCGGCCGGGCTGGCCGGACCTGCCGGCGGACCGGCCGGTGATCGTCTGCCTGAACCACCCGTCCTGGTGGGACCCCGCTTTGCTGATCGTGATGGGGACCACCCGTTACCGCGGCCGGCCGGGCTATGGCCCCATCGACGCGGCGATGCTGCGCCGCTACCGCTTCATGGCGCGCATCGGCCTGTTCGGGGTCGAGCCGGGCCGGGCGGGCGCCGCCGCCTTCCTGCGCCACGGCCGGCGCATCCTGGCCGACCCGCGCTCCATGCTGTGGATCACCGCGGAGGGCGCCTTCACCGATCCGCGCCGCCGCCCGGTCCGCCTGCGTCCGGGCATCGCCCATCTGGTCCGCCGCGCACCG